>SHYZ01000044.1 GCA_009692535.1 Myxococcales bacterium | reverse complement strand
CCCGGGCGCGGAGGTCTGCACTTCGCTCACGATCGAACTTCCCGGTGGCGGCATCACCGCCGGCGACCACCTCGTCACGGTGCTGAACCCCACGGCGTCGGGCTGCAGTGGCGCTGGCAGCGCGGTGCTTGAGGTCGTGCCGATGCCGGCGGTGACCCCGCTTCGCGTCTGCGGTCTCGAGGGTGACTCCTTCGTCATCGACGGCGCCGACTTCCGCTCCGACGCGCTCGTCACCGTCACGCCGGTCGGCGGCGGCGTGGCCGAGTCGCCCGATCTGCTCAACTGGAACGCCGGCATCGCGCTCGCGCGCTACCTGCACGCAACCGCGTCCGAGAGCGGCTTCATCTTCATCTCGGCGGGCAGACCAGCACCGAGGCGGCATCGGCCTCGACGGAGCGGACCACCTTCTAATGCGTAACAATCTGCGGCTCTCTCTGTTGGCTCCAGTTCTCCTCGCGGTGGTTGGCAGTCGCGCCCGCGCCGAACCCGCGCCGCTCGGCGTCACGCACGTCGGTCTTCACACCGGCGTCGTGCTGCCGCAGCTTGGCAGCGAGCTCGGCACCGCGCCCGGCGTCGAGCTCGAGGGCGGCTATCGCGCGCCGCCTCGCCTCACCCTCTCGCTCAGCGTGAGCTGCGCGCAGCCCACCGTCGCGCACGCGGGCGACGACCCGCGGCTCGCCGCCGGCAGCTTCGACAGCGAGACCGTGCAACGCGAGCTCACCGTCGGTGCGGTCGCGGCGTGGTGGTTCTTGCCGCCGTCGGCGCGGCTGAGCGGCTTCGCCGGCGTTGGCTATCGTCAGTTCTTCCTTGCGTCGGTAACCGACGGATCGTCCGGCGGCATGCCGTTCCTCGAGCACCGTGAGACATCGAGCCAAGGCCGGTGCCGCCATCGTCGCCGGCGGGCAATACCGTGTCGGGCCGGGCGGCGTTGTCGCGGCCATCGAGGTCGGCGGCTCGCTGCTACCGCACCTCGTCACCGGCGACGTGACCACGACTGCGCTGCGCTTGACCGTCGGGTATCGGCGCTACCTGTAGTGCGCCGATGCGTGCTGCTCCTGCTGGGCCTCGCGTGCGCGACCGCGAGCGCGTGTCGTGACGACGCGGCCACGCGCGACGCAGGCGGCGACGGTGCTGCGCCCGCGCCCGACGCTGCGGTGCGCGCGGGGCGGCACGAAGCCGGTCCGTACCGCGCGTACTTTGGCTTGCTGCACGATCACCACTACGGCGTGAACGCCGGCGACGACGGCGGGCTCGAAGAGGGCGCGCCCGACGAGCCGGGCGTAGCCGGCTCCAATGAGTGGCGAGCGTGGCGCGGCGATCATCCCGAGCACTACGTGGGCGGCGACGCGGTGAGCGCGTACACCCGCGCCGCGCAGGCCGGGCTCGATTTCTTCGCGCTCACGCCGCACAACCACCTCATCGACATCCAGGAGCTCGCGGCGGTGCTCGACGCTGCGGAGCGTGCCGACGGCATCGTCGCGCTCGCGGGGCAGGAGTGGTCGAGCGTGATCTCGGGCAACCACGTCATCGTGATGAACGTGACGCAGCGGGTGACGGTGTCGAACGGCGAGTATGCGACGCTGCTCGGCGACTGGCTGCCCGGCTATCTCGCCGCGCGCCCCGGTGCCGCCGAGGATCCGGCGAGCCGTCCGTTCCTGAGCCTCGCGCACCCCGCGCTCGAGGCGTTCGGTTACGGCCCGGCGGAGAAGGCGCTGCTCGAGTACGGCCTCGACGACTACGCCACGCGCGCCGCGTGGGCCGCCGCGCTCTCCGAGCACGCGCGTCTCGTCGAGCTGCTCTCGGGCGATGAACTGGCTGACAACAGCCTCGCGCGCGTGCTCGAGCTGCTCAACGACGGCATCACGGTCGGTTTCTCGGCGGGGCAGGACAACCATCGCCAGCGCTGGGGCACGCGCAACGACTCACGCATGGGCGCGCTCGCGACGGGGTGGGGAAAAACCGAGCTCTCCGAAGCGCTCCACGCGCGCCGCACCTATGTGACCGACGACCGCGACCTCGGCATGCATGTCGCGCTCCTCGCAGCCCCCGGCGGCGACGTGCTCGCGTGGATGGGCGAGTCGGTCGCCGCGCCGACCGGCACGACGTTGACGCTCGAGGTCGGAGTGGAAGACCCGACCGGGCCGACCGACACCTACCGCATCGAGGTGCTGGTCGACGACGCGGTCGGCGGCGGCCCGGCGCGCGTGGTGCTTGGGCCCACGCCTGCCGTGGGCGCCGGCGTGAGCGAGTACACGGTGCCGGCGCCACCGCCGGGCGGCTATCTCATCGTCCACGTCGCGACCTCGCGCAGCCGCGACGCTTGGGCCTCGCCGATCTGGCTGCGTTAGCTCGGCGGCGCAGTCGCAGCCGGGGCAGTCGCAGGCGGCGCAGTCGCAGGCAGGTCGACGAGTGACTCAGCCAGCAGCTCCGCGACGTCGAGGACGCGCACGTTGTCCGCCTGATCCATCCCCTTCACGCCGTCGGTGATCATCACGTTGCAGAATGGGCAGCCGACGGCGATGGTCTGCGCGCCGGTGGCGATGAGCTCCTTGGTGCGGATCACGTTGACGCGCTGCTCGGGTGCCTCTTCCATGAACATGCGCGCGCCGCCGGCGCCGCAGCAGAAGCCCTTCTCGCGTGAGCGCTCGGCCTCCTTGAGCTGGCCGGCGATCGGCAGGCGACTGAGCAGCGCGCGCGGCGCGTCGTACTCGCCGTTCCAGCGGCCCATGTAGCAGCTGTCGTGATAGACGAGGTCCTTCGCGACCTCCTTCTTTGCGGCGACCTTGCCGGTCTCGAGCAGGTGGGCGAGCAGCGCGGTGTGGTGAATGACCTCGAAGTTCCCGCCGAACTGCGGGTAGTCGTGGCGCAGCGTGTGGAGGCAGTGCGGGCAGGAGGTGATCACCTTCTTCACGCCGGCGCCGTTGAGCGTCTCGATGTTGGCTTCGGCCTGCATCTGGAAGAGCATTTCGTTGCCGCCGCGCCGCGCGAGATCGCCGGTGCATTTCTCGTCGTGGCCGAGCACGGCGTAGTCGACGCCGGCGGCGTTGAGCACCTTCACCATCGCCTGCGTCTGCTTGCGAATCCGCTGGTCGAACGCGCCGGCGCAGCCGACCCAGAGCAGGTACTCGGGATTCGGCTTGTCGGCGATGGTCGGCACGTTGAGCCCCTCGGCCCACTCCATTCGCTTGTCGGCGCCGATGCCCCACGGGTTGGAGTTGCGCTCGATGTTGCGGAACGCGCGCGCCAGGTCGGGCGGCGTCTTCTCCTCGGCGAGCACGAGGTGCTGGCGCATCTGGATGATCTTGAGCGGGTGCTCGATGAAGACCGGGCAGGCCTCCTGACAGGCGCCGCAGGTGGTGCAGGCCCAGAGCGTCTCTTCCTTGATGCGCCCGCCGACGAGCTTGGGCAGCGCGGTGAGCTTGGCCTGCACCGCCGCGATTTTGGCCTCGAGCTCGGCGCGGTGGCCGTTCGCCTTGGGCAGCTTGGCTTCGAGCGCCGACAGTTCGAGCTTGAGCGAGCCGCGCTCGAGCAGCTCGTCGCGGATGTCGAGCACGAGGTGCATCGGCGAGAGCGGCTTCTCGGTCGCGTAGGCCGGGCAGTAGTTGGTGCAGCGTGCGCACTCGGTGCAGGCGTAGGTGTCGAGCAGCGACTTCCAGGAGAGCTGCTCGAGGCTGCCGACGCCCCACTGCTTCTCGTCCTCGAGGTTCGCCTTCGGGAGGTCGAGCTTTCGCTCAGAGAGGTTGGCGAGCGCGATGTTCGGCAGCGCGCCGAGCAGATGGATGTGCTTGGAGTGGGGCAGGTAGTTCATGAACGACAGCACCACCGCGATGTGGAGCCAGTACGAGACCTCGTGCGCGAGCGCGCGTGTGTCGGGCGCGATGCCGAGGGTGCGCTCGGCGACCCACGCAGAGATCGGCCCGGCGGTGCCATGGGCAAAACCGTGCATGCCGAAGTGCGACAGCATCAGCAGCGCGATGCCGCCGAGGATGATCGCGGCATCGAGGCTCATCGGGATGAGCTGCGGCTTTAGCACCACGCGCCGGAAGACCGCGTAGCCAATCATCGACAGCACGAGCAGGTTGCAGACGTCGATCGTGGCCCAGAGCGCGCCGTGGAGCGTGTCGCCGACCAGCAGACTCAGGCTGAACGAGGGGAAGAGCCCCTGCACGAGCAGCTCGCCGGTGCCGACGGTGATGATCAGGAAGCCCCAGAAGATCAGCAGGTGGTGCAGGCTCTGCGCGGCCGGCTTCTTCTGTCCCTCGGCGACTTTCTTCTGCAGGAAGAACTGCAGGAAGACGAACCAGAGCCGACGCCCGAGCTGGTCGAGGCGTGGGCGCGGCTCGGGCGCGCCGAGGGCGAGCACGCGCACGTAGCGCCGCATGGTGAAGGTGAACAGGCCGAACGCGGCGACGAGCAGCGCGGCGAAGATGAGTTGTTTCATCGGGGGGCCTCGGGTGCGCGGAGGGGCGTCGCAGCGCGCACCCGTTTTATCACGGCGCGAGAGCGCGAAATCCGGCGCGCGGTGCTGGCGGTCGGGAGCGCGTGCGTGCGCCTCGGGTCGGCTTCGTGGTATTTACAGACGCAGTGTCGGCCATCCCTCCTGAGCTCGTCGCGATCCTGGCGTGTCCCCGCTGCAAGGGAAGCGTCTCGCTCCTCGGCGACGAGAGCGGTTTTGCCTGCGAGGCGTGCCGCCTGCTCTATCCGATCGAAGACGGCATCCCGAACTTCCTCGTCGAGGAGGCTCGTCCGCTGTCGTGAACGTTGACTCGGGTCGCCGACGGATCCTCTTCGTAGAGGACGACGATGCTCTCCTTCGCCTCGGCGAGCGCGCGCTCACCAAGGCGGGCTACGACGTGGAGTGCGCGCACAACGGCCTCGAGGGGCTGCTCGCGATCGACCGTGGCGAGCGTCGCCCCGACCTCGTGATCTGCGACCTGAACATGCCCGAGCTCGATGGCCTCGAGTTCGTGCGCGCGTTGCGAGGGCACCCGCAGACCCGGCGCATGCCGGTGATCTTCACCACGGCGCGCTCCGACACCAAGTCGGTCGCCGAGGGGATCAGCCTCGGGGCGCGCTACTACGTGACCAAGCCGTACACCGTCGAAGATCTCATCGCCCGGGTTCGACGCGCGATCGGCGAGTGACCGGCGAGTGACCGGCGAGTGACCGGCGAGTGACCGGCGAGTGACCGGCGAGTGACCGGCGAGTGACCGCCGAGTAACCGCCGAGTGACCGGCGTGCTCGGCGGGCTAGTCGCCGGCGAGTACTTCGTGCTTGAGGTAGTCCTTCTTCCGACCGGCCGCGTGGCAAGCGAGGCGCGCAGCGGACGCGCCGGTGGCGAAGTCGCCCTCGAGGCCGAGGCCCGGTAGCACCTGCCGCGACGCGGCAATCACTCCGCGCGCGCCGACGCTGTACGGTGCGGCCGAGACACCGAGCGTGGCTGGCAGCGTCGAGGTGTAGAGCGGCTCGGGCGCGAGACGCGGCGCCGTCTCCTTGGTCTCGATGCCCTCGGGCGCGTGCGCTTCGTTGGGTGAGTGCATCGCGAGCACGTGTCCCGAGACGAACGGCATCAGCTGCTCGAGTCGGCGGAGCAGCTTCACGCGCAGCAGCGCGAGTTGGTCGGCGAGCGTGTGCCCCTCCTCGGGACCGGGGCAGTTGGCGACGAGCGTAAGCACGACGCGCGTCTCGCCGTCGGGGTCGCCGGCGTAGATCGCCATCGCGTTGTCGCCGACCAGCGGCCGTCGCGGATCGAACGCAGCGAGCGTGACCGGTGAGAGCCCCTCTGGCAGCCCCGCCTCGTAGACCACGAGGTGCAGGATGTAGCGGTACGCGGTCGGGACCACCGCGCGGCCGAGCTCGAGGACCTTCTTGGGCCGTCGCTCGCCGAAGAGATCACCGAGGTCGGCGATGGCGGTGGCGCCGAGCAGGGTCGCCGTGCCGAGGAGCTCGCCGCGATCGCGCAGCACCAAGCCGGTCACACGCCCCCAGCGGGTCTCGAACCGCTCGGGCACGACGGTGCGCACCTCGCAGGCCTGCTGCGTGTGCATCTTCTCGAGCAGCATCTGGCGGAGGCTTGCCTGGCCACCGGTGAAGCGCGCGATGCCGCGGCGCCAGAGATCGAGGCAGCGGAGGATCGCCGCGGGCGAGGCGGCGCGTGGATCGACGCCGAGTGAGAACGCAGCGGGCAGGGCGATGAGCGCGCGCACCGGGTGGTCGGGTGCGAGGCCGGGAAGCAGATCCTCGTCGGCGGCAGGGGCCAGCGGCGCGGCGCGTGCGAGCTCACGGCGCTCCCAGAAGCCCTCGGGCGGCAGGCAGATTTCCTGCGCGAGGATGGTCTCGAGTCCACGCGAGAACTCGGCTGCGCGCTCGCAGAGCCGCTCGATCTGCTCGCGCTCGGCGGGAAACTCGCGGTCGAGCTCGCGTGCGAAGAGCTCCGGTGAGCCGGCGAGCTCGAGCCGTGCGTCGGGCAGCGCGACTTGGACCGACCGAATCGGCTGCAGCCGACGCTTCATCGTCTGCTGAAGGTTCAGCTCGGTGAGCACGCGGCGCACCGCCGGGCTCGTCTCCCCGATGAAGAGCAGCGGCGCGCGCGCGAAGGTGTACGGGCCGAGCCGGTACGACTCGGGCGGCGTGGCGAGCGTCTCGGCGACGAGTACGCGCAGCCCTCGGCGACCGCAGAGCGCGGCCGCGATGAGTCCCGACAGATCGTCACCGAGGAGGATCGTGTCGTACGTGTGGGTCGGCACGCGACGGTCTTTGTATCACGGGGCGTGGGGCCCGCGGGTCGAGGCGTCGTCGGGCACGGGGGGCGCACTCGGAGCGCACTCCTCGGTCGCGAGCGCGAGGCCGCGCCGGCGCAGCGTAGCCGCGAACATGCCCGACCCGGCGGTGGGCCCCGCGGGGCCGTGCACCGCGGTGGCGCCGCACGACGGGCTCCGCTCCTTGAGCAGCGCGGCCGATGCGCCGGCGAGCGTGGCGAGCGCGTCGGCACGCACGGCCCCGGCACGCAGCTCTGCGGTGCGATCGCGTCCGGCCGTGTCGACCACGCGCGCATCGGGCGCGTCGCCGTCGCCGTGCGCGAAGTGAACCGCGGGGCGGGGACAGCCCATGCCACCGAGGAGCTCGGGACAGAGCGGCAAGAGCTCGACGCTGGGATCGGCGAGCAGCGGCAGCGTGGCGCGTGGGTGGTTGCGCGCCGCGCCGTCCCACCGGACCGGCTCACCGAGGAGGCAGGCTGAGACGACCACGACCCGCCGTCCCGATGCGGCCAGCTCGGCAGCGCAGGCGTCACCGTCGGCGGGAACGTTGCTGTGCAGTCGGCCAAAGCGAACCCGCAGCCGGTGCTCTGCTGCGGCGTCTGCTGCACTCGGCGTCGTCATCGGCTCGCCGCTCCCTAGTCCTTGATCGTGACCCGGCGTCCGTCGAGCAGGAGCCGTCCCGCACAGAGCAGGCTCACCGCACGCGGCAGCAGTTGGTGCTCGACCTCATGAATGCGTGCGAGCAGGCGCGCTGCATCGTCGCCGGGCTCGACCGACACCGTGCCTTGCAGCACGATCGCGCCGGTGTCGACCTCGGGCTCGACGAGGTGCACCGTCGCGCCGGCGACCTTGACGCCGTGGTCAAGCGCTTGCTCGTGCGCCTTCAGCCCGGGGAACGCGGGCAGCAGCGACGGGTGGACGTTGAGCACGCGCGCGGGGTAGCGCAAAAGGAAGTGCGGCGTGAGCACGCGCATGAACCCCGCGAGCACGACGACCTCGACGCCGTGCCGGTCGAGCTCAGCGACGAGCGCGTCCTCGAACACCTCGCGCGTGGCGTACGCCTTCGGGTCGATCACCGTCGCGGGGCAGTCATGCGCGCGCGCGCGGTCGAGCGCGGCTACGCCAGCGCGACTCGAGATCACGCAGGCGACGTGCCCCGGCGCGAGGTGCCCGGCGCGCTCTGCGTCGAGCAGGGCCTGGAGGTTCGTCCCAGCGCCAGAGACCAAGACCCCGACGGCGCGCATCGGCTAGACGAACTCCACCTCGGCGTCCGCGCGGGGGATGACCTCTCCGACGACGAACGCGCGCTCGCCTGCAGCATCCGATGAGCGACTCTCGAGCGCGGCCAGCGCGGCAGGGACCTCGCTCGCCGGTACGGCGATCACCATCCCGAGCCCGAGGTTGAAGGTGCGGCGCATCTCGGCGTGCTCGACACCCGCGTCGGCGATGAGCCGGAAGATTCCCGGCACCGGCCAGCTCCCCTCGCGCAGGCGAAGCGCCAGCCCTGCGCCCTCGGGCACGAAGCGCGGCGGGTTGTCGACGAGTCCGCCGCCGGTGATGTGCGCGGCGCCGCGCCACGCGACACCTGCTTGAGACAGCGCGAGGAGCGCGCGCACATAGATCCGCGTGGGGCGGAGCAGCTCGTCGGCGACGCTCGCGCCGTCGAGCAGCGCCGGACGATCGTTCCAGCCGAGGCCGAGCCGCTCGAGCACGGCCTTGCGCGCCAGCGAGTGCCCATTTGAGTGCAGCCCGCTCGACGCCAACCCGATGAGGAGGTCGCCCGCCGCGAGGTCGCGCCCATCTTTCACTTCCGAGCGCTCGACCACTCCGACGGCAAACCCGGCGAGGTCGTATTCGCCCGGTGCGTAGAGCCCGGGCAGCTCCGCGGTCTCACCGCCGAGCAGCGCGCAGCCGGCCTGCCGGCACCCCTCGGCGATGCCCGCGATCACCGCCGCACCGACGTCGACGTCGAGCTTGCCGGTGCCGAAGTAGTCGAGGAAGAAGAGCGGCTCGGCGCCGGTCACCGCGACGTCGTTGACGCTCATCGCGACCAGGTCGATGCCGACGGTGTCGTGCCGCCCGGTCGCGAACGCGGTCTTGAGCTTGGTGCCGACGCCGTCGGTGCCGCTCACGAGCAGCGGCGACTTGTAGCGCCCGGGGATGCCGCACAGGCCGGCGAATCCGCCCAGCCCGCCGACCACTTCAGGGCGCGTGGCGAGCCGCGCGAACGGCCGAATGCGGGCTACCAGCGCCTCGCCGGCATCGATGTCGACGCCGGCCTCTTTGTAGGTGAGAGGGCGATTCTCCGTCGGTGCGCCGGCCACGGCGGGCAACTTAGCACGGGTGCTATAGTGCCGCAGCGTGGCGCAACTACCGATCCTCGCCTACGGATTCGCCACCGCGTTTCGTCCGCGCGATCTCGTGCCCTGCTTCGTCGGCGCGACGGTGCGCACCACGAAGACGTCGATCGTCGCCGAGTACGCGCCCGACCGGTTCGCGGTTGGGTTCGCGTTCGGCGCGGTGGTCTTCCTGAACGTGGTCGCCGAGGAGCGGACCCGTGTGATCGGCGCGATCCTCGGCAGCGTCGCGCGCGACGAGCCGCATCCACCGCTCGAGGAGGACTTCCTCGTCGAGGTGGCCGAGGGCGTGCCGCCGCGTGGTGAGGTGCGCTTCGACCGCGTGCTGCTGCCCGGATTGACTTCGGCGACGGTGGAGCTGATCGCGCTGCTGCTCGCGCAGTCGGTCTCGATCGACTACTACGACGAGGATCTGCGCGAGATCCTCGCGGCGGTCTCGGTGCGTACTGACCGACTCGCAAAGACCGGCCGCATCGGCGAAAGCACCCGCGCGCTCTCGCGGTTCGTCGGCACGGCGATCTCGGCGAAGAACCAGATCGTCTCGGCGGTCTCTTTGCTCGACAAGCCAGCGTCGACCTGGGAGGTCGAGCCGCTCGATCGTCTGCACCACGACCTGCGCGAGATGCTCGAGATCGAAGAGCGGTTCCGCGCCCTCGAGTACAAGCTGCGCACGATCCAAGAGACCCTCGAGCTGTTCCTCGACCTCGCGCAGACCCGCCGAAGCCATCTGCTCGAGGCGACGATCGTAGCGCTCATCGTGGTGGAGCTGCTGCTGCCGGTCGTGCGGCCGTGGCTCCTCGAGTAGGGTAACCGATGGGCGAAGGCGGCACGAACGGCAGCGCACTCTCGGTGGTCGACGTGATCATCGTCGCGCGCGACGCCGACGCGACGCTCGCCGAGGTGGTGGCCGCGTTGCCGAGCCGCGTCGCGCGGAGCGTCGTCGTCGTCGACCAAGGCTCGACCGATCGCACGATGCAGGTCGCCCAGGCCGTTGGGGCGATCGCGCTGCGTGCCACCGGTCCCGGATACGGTGCAGCCTGCCAGCGCGGCCTTACGCACCTCGCGTCGCTGCCGCGCCCACCCGACTGCGTGGTCTTTCTGGCTGCCGACGGTAGCGACGACGCCGCCGAGCTGCCGCGGCTGGTCCACCCACTGCGCGAGAGCCTCTTCGACCTCGTGATCGGCGTGCGCCCGCGCCGCACGCTGTCGCCGGTCCGCGCCGCCACGTTTATCGCCGGGCGGCTGATCGAGGGGATCTACGGCGAGCGGTTCCGCGACTTCGGCAGCTTTCGCGCGATCCGCTACCCCGCGCTGGTCGCGCTCGGGCTGCGCGACGTGGGCGCCGGTTGGTCGGTGGAGATGCAGGTCAAGGCGGCGCGGCTCGGGCTGCGCACGGCCGAGGTGCCGGTGAGCCGGCTGCCGGGACGAGCCTCGCCCTTCAAGGAGCGACTCGCTGACGCGGCGGCGACCGGGACGCGCGGCCTCTACCACATCCTGCGGCACTCGACGACGCGGTAGGAGACGAGTGCCTGCGCCGCGCGCGAGCGGCAAGCCGCTGCGCCGGGCTTACCTCAGGCGGCGGCTACGCCGTCGAGCAGCTCGGTCAGCTTGCGTGCGAGGCGAGCCGGTGACCCTTTGCCGATCGGCAGGGTCACGATCTCTGGCGCGAGGTTCTTGAGGTGCACCTCGAGCGTGGCTCCAGAGAGGCCCGGCGTACGCTCACCGAACAGCGCGGCGTCGAAGCTGCCTTGCCAGAGCTCGCGTACGGCAGCCCCGGCCGAGTCGGCCTGAACTACCGTGTAGCCCTCGGCGAGCAGCGCCTGATCGAGTTCACTGCGGATGGTGGCCGAATCGTGGATCACGAGGACGTGCGGCATCGCGACTCTCCTGCGGAGCGGACCGGCCTACACCGGTACCGACGTGGCGCAGGGATGATAGGGGCTGGAAAGTGCAGATGCAAACTACCAGCATGCGCCGGCCGCGCGACGGGGGCGTGCTTGACCGAGCCCGACCGGGGGCGATACTAGGACCTCCTCATGGCCTGGTGGACACGCGAGAAGGCGACGGCGATCGACGTCACCGACAAGCGCTCGGTGCCCAAGGGGGTCTGGGTCAAGTGCGAGGAATGCGACGAAATCCTCTTCGGCCCCGACCTCGACGCCAACCTCCGCGTCTGCCCGCGCTGTGATCATCACTTCTCGCTGCCGACACGGGACCGGCTGCGGCTCATCGCCGACGAGGGCTCCTTCGTAGAGGCGGACCTCGGGGTGGAGAGCGGCGATCCGCTCGGTTTTCGCGTGGACGGCAAAAAGTATCGCGACCGCGTGAAGGCGGCGCGCAAGAGCACCGGCATCGCCGACGCGTACCGCGCTGGCAGCGCGCGGGTCGGCGGGTACGAGGTCGAGCTCGGCACCTTCGCGTTCGAATTCCTCGGCGGCTCGATGGGCTCGGCGGTGGGGGAGAAGATTACGCGCCAGCTCGAGCGCTCGCTCGCGCGGCGGCGGCCGGCGATCATTTGTTCAGCGTCGGGGGGCGCGCGCATGCAGGAGGGAATCCTCTCGCTGATGCAGATGGCCAAGACCTCCGCGGCGCTGGCGCGGCTGCGCGAGGCGAAGGTGCCGTACATCTCGGTGCTGCTCCACCCGACCACCGGCGGTGTGGCCGCGTCGTTCGCGATGCTCGGCGACGTGATCCTCGCCGAGCCCAAGGCGCTGATCGGGTTTGCCGGGCCGCGCGTGATCGAGCAGACGATCCGGCAGAAGCTCCCCGAGGGCTTTCAGCGCTCCGAGTTCCTGATGGAGCACGGCATCATCGACAGCATCGTTCACCGTCGAGAGCTGAAGGACCGACTGGTCCGGCTGCTCGCCTGGTTCGGGACGCCGCGGCACGCCGCGGGACACGACGCTGGCTGAGTATTCGGCGATGTTGGCGGCCCTGCGCGCGGCGGGGCTCTTCGGGGTGCGGTTCGACCTCGCGCGGCTCGAAGGACCGCTCGCGGCGCTCGGCTCGCCAGAGCGGCGGCTCGGGCAGGTGGTTCACGTCGGCGGGACCAACGGCAAGGGATCGACGGCGGCGCTGATCGCGGCGGCGCTCGAGGCGGCGGGGCTGCGCGTCGGGCTCTATTCGTCGCCGCACCTGTCGCGCTTCACCGAGCGGATCCGCATCGCGGGGCGCGAGGTCTTGCCCGACGCGCTCGGGGCGACCTATGCGCGGGTGCGATCCTCGCTCGATGGGCTGACGTATTTTGAGCAGGCGACGCTGCTCGCGTTCGTCACATTTGCCGAGGCGCGGCTCGATGCGACGGTGCTGGAGGTCGGCATGGGCGGGCGCCTCGATGCCACCAACGTCGTGGCGTCGACCGTCGCTGCGGTCACCGGCGTGGCGCTGGATCACGAGGAGTTGCTCGGCGCGGATGTGGCGGCGATCGCGCGCGAGAAGGCGGGGATATTTCGCGCCGGCCGCCCAGCGGTGATCGGTGCCTCGGGCGATGCGGCGGCGACGGCGGTGCTGGTGGCGGAGGCGCGGGCACGGGGGGCGCGGGTGGTGTGGCCGCCGGCGCGGGCACCGCACGGTGGAGCGCTCGCGCTCGTGGGCGAACATCAGGAGCGGAACGCTGCGGTCGCGTGGGCGGTGCTCGACGAGCTGACGGCAGAGACCGGTGGGCGTGTGGCCGTGTCCGACGAGGCGCGTCGGCGCGGGTTCGCTGCGGCAACGTGGCCGGGACGGTTCGAGGAGGTCGTGCCGCGGGTCTGGCTCGACGGTGCGCACAACCCGGACGGCGCGCGGGCGCTCGCGGCTGCGGTTGCGGCGCTCGGTGCGCGTCGAGTCGTGGCGGTCTGCGGGGTCTCGTCGGACAAAGACGTGCCCGGCATCCTCGCGCCGATGCTCGACGTGGTGACGACGCTCTACGCCACGAGCGCACCGTCGGCGCGGGCACTCGAGGCCGCGGCGCTGGCTGGCGTCGCCGCGCACGTGGCAGCGGGACGGGCGGCAGTCCTGTGCGAGCCGGATCCATTCGTTGCCGTGGAGCAGGCGCGGCGCGATGCGGGCGATGGTGTGGTGGTGGTCTTCGGCTCACTCTTCCTTGTGGGTCCGGTGCGGGCGCGCCTCCTCGGTGAGTGCGAGGACCAACTGACGGTCACCGACCCGGCGCGCTGACCGCCGACAGCCTCGCACCTGGGCCGGCTCACGAAGTTGCGAGGAGAGTTCTACGAGAGCACCATTACCGCCATGGGATCGGTCGCTCGCTCGGCACTCGTGCTCGTGACCCCGGTCATCTTCGTGGCTGCGCTCGCGCACGCCGCGGCGCCCGCTGCTGCTGCGCCCGCTGCTGCTGCGCCCGCTGCTGCTGCGCCCGCTGCTGCTGCGCCCGTTGCTGAGGCGCCCGCTGCTGCTGAGGCGCCCGCTGCTGCTGCGCCCGCTGCTGCTGCGCCCGTTGTTGCGGCGCCCGCTACCGCGCCGGTGCCCCTGCCTGCTGCCGCACCGTCCACCGCTGTTCCGCAAGCTCGCCCCGCCGCGCGTACCGGTGGGCGCGTGCTGCTCGCGCCGCTGCCGGTCGACGACGCTCGGGACTATGACGACAGCGAGCCCTCGGTCGATGCGCTAACCGACCGCCTAGGACGCTACGCCGGCGTCGTCCCCGGCGAGAATCGGGCAAACCCGAGCGCGACCAGCGACGCAATCGGGCGCCCGGTCGTGACCTGGGTTGGGTTTCAGCGGCTCGACACCGGCAGCGCGCGGGTGTTCGTGCAGCTCGGTGCGCCGGTCCCATTCGACCAGCGGATCGATGGCGACGCACTCGTGATCTGGCTCGCGGGCGCCACGCTGTCCACGCGAAACGACGCTCGTCCACTCGACACGCGCTTCTTCGGCACGCGCGTGGCGCGGATCAGCGCGAAGGCGGTGCGGCCACGCGGTCGTGGCACGCAGCTGCAGCCGGGCGGCGTGGAGCTGCGCGTGCGCTTCAAGGCCGGCGCACCTGCGCTCGCCGAGGCGAACTGCGAGAGTGGCCCCGATGGACTTTCGTACCTAATGCTCGAGCTTGCACCGTGACGCGTGAGCGTCGTCGCTGCGGGACCGTTCGCGCGACTGATAAACTGAACCGGTTCGAAGGAGCATCAATGCCACTTCTCACTTCATCCCCATTCGCTGGGCGCCGGGTTGCCGTGCGGGTCGCTGGCCTGGCACTCCTCGGCTTGAGCGCGGGCTGTGGCCAACCCGGGCCGCACATCGCGCCGCCGCTGGCTGACGCCTGCGCCACCTGTCCTGACGCATCACCACCGACCGATGCCTCGTTCGACGCACGCCCACGGGTCGATGCCGCCGGCGTCGAATACGGCCCCGACGACGTGGAGGTCGTGTCGATCGATCCGTCGACCTCCAGCGACTTCGTGACCGGCGACCGCGTGACCGTCACCTGTGCGGCCGCACCCGACGCCACCACGCGCAGCCCGGTCATCGCGATGACCGTGGATATCGACGACGTGCTCGGCTCCCGTCGCTCCCTGACCGCCTCGTCGAGCGGCGGCGATCTCTGGACCGCGGTCGGCAGTCTCGACGGGCTCGGCAACGGGCCGCTCCTGGTCACCTGCGGCGCGCACGCGGCGGATGGGCTCAAGAACTTTGCGAGCAAGGAGTTCTTCCTCGACCTCGGCCCGGTGATCACCGTCGTGCGGCCCGTGGCGGGCGCGGCGACGCACGGCACCATCCACCTCGAGTTTCAGGTCGCCGCGGCGCCTGCGACGCCCGGCGAGGATATCGACGCTGAGGTCGATGATGTCATGGCGTTCATCGGCTCGGTTGAGGTGACCGCTCGGATGTCCGAGACGCTCCCTGGCCGCTACACCGGCAGCGTCCCGACCAACGATCCGATGCTGTTCTCGCCGCCGCTCGTCGGAGCCGCGAGCTTCCGCGTCAACGCGACCAACTTCCGCGGCGCAACCCGCATCGTGCGCGTGAATTTCGTCGTCGACAACGAGGCCCCGATCATCTCGATCGTCGAGCCGGTGCCGGGACAGCTCGTCGGCGGCATTATCCTGGTCTCGGCTGTGGTCTTCGACGTGAACGGTGTCGACCCGACGAGCGTCGTCGCGGTCTTCGGCAACGGCGCCGACGCATTGGCCGCGTTTCCGTTGACGCAGCTTGGTCTGACCGACACCTTCGAGGGAGCCTACGACTCGCGCGAGCTCGTGGGTGTGGTCGAGGCGCGCTACGGCTCCTCGATCGAGCTGGTCTATCCGTCGCTCACGGTGCGCGCGCGGGACGTCCCGGGGAACGACGGCGCAGTGGGCCAGATCGTTGGCATGGACTACACGCCGCCGCTGGTCAGCCTCGATCCGCCGCGGGTTCGCGAGGGGCAGATTTCGTCGTCGACCGGCCTCCTCGAGTGCTCCTACGATTTCGATCCGCTGGGGGAAGACGCGGCGAACGACATGCAGGCGTTGCCACAACTCGGCGAGTTCCGCGGCCGAGTGAGCGACCGCGGCAACGAGGCGAGTTCGTCGAGCTCGACCTACGTGCCGGCGGCGGGGATCGACGAGACGCGTGTCGAGCTGTTCTTCCTCGACAACACCAACGAGGGGATCGCCCAGGGGGACGCGCTGGTGGTTGACACCGATGGCGATGGCTTCTGCGACGACATCAACCCGAACCTCCGGCCGACCACAGTGCCGATGAGCGCCGAGGACGCGCTGGTGATCAACCTCGCCGGCATTGAGCACGGCGGCAGCTCGACCTTCGGTGCGGCGACGGTCTTCGACATGTCCTATCCCGATTGCACCGTGCCCGACTCACCCGAGACCAGCGCGGATGACCCGCTCTGTCCGCTGCAGTCGGGGCTGCAGCGTGTGATCAAGTCAGCGGTGGGCGACGACCCGGCCCTCTGGGGCATCCCGCCGATCGGCGACATCACCTGCGTCGGCACGGCGTACGACTACATCGCCAACAACATGACCTCGGGCTGGGCCTGCGTCGCGCTCCGGGCGACCGATCGGCTCGGCAACGTCGGGGTCTCGCGGCCGATCCGGGTCTGCTTTGATCACGACGGCAACGGTGCTGAGGCCTGCCCTGGGCTTTCGTCGGGCTACCCGTGGCGCGATGTGGAGATCGTGGAGCAGATCGAGCCGAGCATTCCGACGGCGGATCCGAACATCGACTGCACCGGCATCTTCAACGCGCGCACCCGGGTCACCGACCCGTTCACGAACTGCACGCTGCCGCCGACGTTCGCCACTGGCGAGCTGCTGCGGCTCGACCTCGACTGAGTACGTCGGGCCAGCGGACGGCAGGTCTACGCACCGACCCGAAGGCCGGGGGCGGGGAAGGCGCGACAGGTCTCGCGGATCTCGCCGGCGACGCGTAGAGCGAGCGCTTCGTCGTCGGGCGCGCGGAGTACTTGGTCGATCCAGTCGGCGATCCGCGCCATCTCGGGCTCGCACATGCCGCGGCTCGTGACCGCGGGCGTGCCGAGGCGGATGCCCGAGGGATCGAACGGCTTGCGCGGATCGAACGGCACGGTGTTGTAGTTGAGCTCGATCCCGGCGCGGTCGAGCGCCTTGGCGGCCGGCTTGCCGGGCAGGCCTTGGCGGGTGAGGTCGACGAGGATGAGGTGGTTGTCGGTGCCGCCCGAGACGAGGTCGTAGCCGCGCTCGAGCAGGCCGGCCGCGAGCGCCTTCGCGTTCGCGACGATCTGGTGGGCGTAGCTCGAGAAATCCGGACGCAGCGCCTCGCCGAGCGCGACCGCGATTGCGGCGGTGGTGTGGTTGTGTGGCCCGCCCTGCAGGCCCGGGAAGACGGCGCGGTCGATCGCCTGAGCGTGCGCGCTGCGGCAGAGCAGCATGCCGCCGCGCGGGCCGCGCAGCGTCTTGTGCGTGGTGGTCGAGACCACGTCGGCGTGCGGTACCGGAGAGGCGTGCGCGCCGCCGGCGACAAGGCCGGCGATGTGGGCGATGTCGGCGACGAAGATCGCGCCGACCTCGCGCGCGATCTCGGCGAACGCGGCGAAGTCGATGGCGCGCGGGATCGCGGTGCCGCCGGCGAAGAGCAGCTTGGGGCGCTCGCGGCGGGCAACGTCACGCACCTCGTCGAGATCGAGCCGGCCAGTATCGCGCCGCACGCCGTACTGCACGCTGCGGAAGAACTTGCCGGTGATCGAGACGCTCCAGCCGTGGGTGAGGTGGCCGCCGTGCGGCAGCGCCATCCCCATCACGGTGTCGCCGGGCGCGAGGAACGCGAGGTAGACGGCGAGGTTCGCCGGCGAGCCGGAGTAGGGCTGCACGTTGACGTGCTCGGCGTGAAAGAGGCGGCGCGCGCGATCGATCGCGAGGCGCTCGACCTGATCGATGATCTGCTGCCCTTCGTAGTAGCGCTTGCCGGCGTAGCCCTCGGAATATTTGTTGGTGAGCACCGACGCGGAGGCCTCGCGCACGGCGCGTGAGACGTAGTTCTCCGAGGCGATCAGGCGGATCACCTCGGCCTCGCGGCGCTCTTCTGCGAGGAGCATCGCGGCGAGCTCGGGATCGGTGACGGCGATGCCTGGATCGCGGTCGGCAGCGTCGGAGGTCATGCGGCGAACGTATGCTAACGTCCGCGCGATGTCACGACACCGACCGTCGCGCGCAGCGTTCCGCGCGGCGGCGGCCGAGGCCAACCTGATCGCGGTATTTCGCGAGCTGGTGCTCGATGGCGAGACGCCGGTGGGAGCCTACGCGCGGCTGGCGCAGGCAGAGTGGTCGTTCCTACTCGAGTCGGTGGTAGGCGGCGACAAGTGGGCGGCGTATTCGTTCCTCGGTGTCGCGCCGCGCGCGACGATGGAGGCACGCGACGGCGAGTTGGTCGTGGAGTGGCGCGATCTCGAAGCGGGCGGCGCGTCGCGTGTGGAGCGGATTGTCGCGGCCGATGCGACCGCGGCGCTCGCGGAGGTACTCGCGCGCTTTCGGCCCGCGCCTGCGCCGGAGTTGCCGCGCTTCTGGGGTGGCGCGGTCGGCTGGCTCGGCTACGACGCCGTGCGCGCCTTCGAGCGGTTGCCTGCGCTCGCGCCCGACGACCTTGGCCTGCCGGTGCTGGCGATGGTGCTCACCGACACGGTGGTCGTGTTCGACAACCTGCGCCAGACGCTCAAGCTGGTCGCGACCGCGCTCGTGCCCGACGGTGCGACGGCGGCGACCGTGGACGCGGCCTACGACGCGGCATGCCGTCGGGTCGACGCGCTCGCCGAGGTGTTGCACCGGCCGACTCCATCGCCGCTCGCGCTGCTCCAGCCGCCGTCGGAGGTGCCCGACGTGCAGTCCGAGGCGCGCTCGTCATTCTCACGCAGCGCTTTCCTCGCGGCGGTGGGGCGCGCACGCGAGCACATCCTCGCCGGGGATGCGTTCCAGGTCGTGCTGTCGCAGCGCTTCGAGTTGCCGTGCGCCGGCACCGACCCGTTCGACGTCTACCGCGCATTGCGTGTCGTGAATCCGTCGCCCTACATGTTCCACCTCGACTTCCCCGCTGCGCGCGTCACCGGCGCGTCGCCCGAGTGTCTGGTGCGGCTCGACGAGGGGCGGATCGAGCTGTCGCCGATCGCCGGCACGCGTCCGCGCGGTGCGACACCCGAGGCGGACCGCGCGCTCGAGGCGGAGTTGTGCGCCGATCCGAAGGAGCGCGCCGAGCATGTGATGCTCGTCGACCTCGGGCGCAACGATGTCGGGCGCGTGGCCCGGATCGGCACCGTGCGGGTCGACGAGCAGATGGCGGTCGAGCGTTACTCCCACGTGATGCACCTCGTCTCGAGCGTGTCAGGCGAGCTTCGCGCCGGCGCGACCGCGCTCGACGTGCTGCGCGCGGCGTTCCCGGCCGGCACGCTCTCCGGCGCGCCAAAGGTTCGTGCGATGGAGTTGATCGAGGAGCTCGAGCCGCACCGTCGGGGAATTTATGGTGGCGCGGTCGGTTACCTCGGTTATGGCGGCAACCTCGACCTCGCGATCGCGATCCGCACCGTCGTCACGGTGGGCGCGCGCTTCCTGGTTCAGGCGGGCGCGGGGATCGTGTTCGACTCGGTCGCGGAGCGCGAGGTCGACGAGACGGTGCACAAGGCGCGCGGCGTGCTGCGCGCGATCGAGCTGGCGCGGGGCGCCACGCGGGTCGGGGTCTGAGCATGCTGCTGCTGATCGACAACTACGACTCGTTCACCTGGAACCTCGCGCAGTACCTCGGCGAGCTCGGCGCCGACGTGCGCGTCGTGCGCAACGACGCCATCACGGTCGGCGCGGTGACAGCGCTCGCGCCGGACGAGATCGTGATCTCGCCAGGACCAGGCACGCCGAACGACGCCGGGATCTCGCTCGCGCTGATCCGCGCGGTGGCGGGAAAGATCCCGCTCCTCGGTGTCTGCCTCGGGCATCAGGCGATCGGACAGGTCTTTGGCGGCAGCGTGGTGCGTGCCGGCAGGGTGATGCACGGCAAGGTCTCGCAGATCAGCCACGACGGGCGCGGGCTCTTCGCCGGACTGCCCGAGCCGTTCGAGGCCACGCGCTACCACTCGCTCGTCGTCGCGCGGGAGGAGTTTCCGGTCGCGCTCGAGATCACTGCGCGGAGCGAGGACGGTGAGGTGATGGGACTGCGGCACCGTGCCTACGCTGGCGGCGCGGCGCCGCTCGAGGGCGTGCAGTTTCACCCCGAGTCGATCATGACGCCCGAGGGGAAGCGACTGCTGGCGAACTTCCTCGCGCTCCGTTGTGCGCCGACGGCGCTGCCGGTGCTCGGCTGATGGAACTTCAGGCAGCGATCGCACACGCAGTCGCGCGACGGGATTTTTCCGAGGCGGAGATCGCGGCGGCTTTCGGCCGAATCATGGACGGCGAGGCGACCCCGGCGCAGATCGGTGCGCTGCTGGTCGCGCTGCGGATGAAAGGGGAGACGCCGGCGGAGCTGGCCGGCGCGGCGCGGGCGATGCGGGCGCGGGCGATACCGCTCTTCTGCGCGGAGCCGGCGGTCGACACCTGCGGCACCGGCGGGGACGGGGCCGGGTCGCTGAATGTGTCGACGCTGGCGGCGATCGTCGTCGCCGCGTGCGGCGTGCGCGTGGCCAAGCATGGCAACCGCGCGGTCTCGTCTCGGGCTGGCTCGGCCGACGTACTCGAGGCGCTCGGTGTGGCGGTGGCAGCGCCGGTGGCGGTGCTTGAGCGCTGCCTCGCTGAGGTGAACATCGCGTTCCTATTTGCGCCGGCGTTTCACGCCGCGACGCGCCACGCGGCTGGCCCGCGGCGCGAGCTCGGCACGCGCACGATCTTCAACCTGCTCGGACCGCTCACCAACCCTGCCGGCGTGCGCCATCAGGTGGTGGGCGTGTTTGACGCGGCCTACCTCGAGCCGATGGCCGGTGCGCTCGGGCTGCTCGGTGCGCGCCGCGCGTTCGTCGTGCATGGCGAAGGTGGCCTCGACGAAGTGGCCGTCGCCGGGCAGACGCGCGTGGCCGAGTGGGACGGCGTGCGCGTCGTGACGAGGCGTCTTGCGCCAGCCGACTTCGGGCTGGCCGAGGAGGACCCGGCGGGGCTCGCCGGTGGCGATGCGGCGGAGAACGCGCTTGCTGTACACGCACTGCTCGGTGGCGCGCCCGGCGCTCCACGTGCGGCAACCGTCATGGAGGCCGCGCTCGCGTTGGTCGTGGTGGGGGCTGCGGCCGATCCGGCGAGCGGTGCGCGCCGCGCTGAGGCCGCGATCGACTCGGGTGACGCGACCCGCACCCTCGCGCGCTGGGCCGCGCTCAGCCAGGGGGCGGCGTGAACATTGGCGGCATCCTCGGCGACATCCTCGCGGCCAAGCGGGAAGAGGTCGCGGCCTCGCGTGCGCGGGTGTCGCTGCGTGCGCTCGCGGAGGCGGCGCGTGAAGCTCCACCGCCGCGCTCGTTGGCCAAGGCGCTCTATCGCGGCTCGGGTCCGCCGCGTGCGATCGCCGAGGTGAAGCGGGCCTCGCCATCCGCCGGACCGATCCGCCCCGGCGCCGACGCGGCCGCGATCGCCCGCGAATATGCGTCGGCGGGCGCCGCTGCGGTAAGCGTGCTCACCGACGCGCGCTTTTTCGGCGGTTCGCTCCACGACCTTGCGGCAGTGCGCGCGGCCGTGACGGTCCCGGCGCTGCGCAAGGACTTCCTCGTGGACGACTACCAGCTCGTCGAGGCGCGCGCTGCTGGCGCCGACGCCGTGCTGCTGATCGTGGCCGCGCTCGAGGGTGCGCAACTCGCCGAGCTGCTCGCCGCCGCGACCGCGCTGGGGATGGACGCGTTGGTCGAGGTGCACGACGCGGGCGAAGCGGAACTCGCGCTCACCGCCGGCGCGCGCATCGTCGGTGTGAACCACCGCGACCTGCGCACCTTCACGATCGATCGCGGGCTGACCGCGCGGCTCAGGTCGCTCATTCCGCCCGACGTCCTGCTGGTCGCCGAGAGCGGCCTTCGCGATGCGGCCGACGTCCACGCGCTCGCCGCCGCCGGTGCTGACGCATTCCTCGTCGGTGAGACGTTGATGCGGCGCCCCTCGCCGGGCGACGCGCTGCGGGAGCTGCTCACGCCATGAGGGCCATGGTGGTGAAGATCTGCGGTGTGACGCGCGCAGCCGATGCCGAGGCTGCGGCCGCGGCCGGCGCCGACTGGATTGGGCTCAACTTCTGGTCGCGGTCGCGGCGCCGAGTAACGGTGGAGCAGGCGCAGGAGGTCGCCCGCGCGATCCCT
>SHYZ01000043.1 GCA_009692535.1 Myxococcales bacterium | reverse complement strand
AGTTGGAACTCGCAGTTGCATCCGACACTCCTGCGCAAGAGCCGCGCACGCCCACTCTACCCGCCTACGTCCAGCGCCCGCTGCACGAGCGCGCGCCCGGTCCGCTGCGGCTAATTCGGGCAGTTCTCCCCAATCCCGGAAATCGCCACGTTGCCAGTCACGACCAGCGTCCAAGGCGCGCATGACGCACCGGACTGGTGGCGCACCTCGATGCGCACGTCGAAAGAGTCATCGCTGCCCCCGGTGTCGCGACGGATGCCGACCGTGTCGGTGTGGCTCGCCGGGCCGCGCACCGTCGACGATGACGCCAGCGCCCCAGTGCACGTAAGGCAGCGGACGTGGAGATCGTAATCCGCGCCGGCGCCGCTCAGCAGCGTGATGGTGGCGTGCAGCCGGTTTGTACCACCCGACGAGTCGGTGATCCGGACCAGATAGAACGCCTCGCTGCCCGCGGTCGCGGTCAACAGCCCGCCCGGCGCTGCGTTGCCGACGACCGTGCCGAGGAGCGGCGCGCCCTCGCAGACCGGGTCGGTGTTGTGGAAACCATCGTCGGTCATGCCATCGCAGTCGTCGTCGATGGCGTTGCAGCTCTCCACCGACGTGTCGGTCACGTCGCCGCACGCCGGCGCGCCGAGCAGGCACACGGTCACGCCCTCGGTGCACAAGTCTCCGTCGAGTCCGTCGCACGAGGCGCCGAGCAGCACGTCCCCTGCGCCGTCCGCCGTCGCCGGATCGCAGTCGTCGTCGACACCGTTGCACTCGTCGACCGCGCCGCCGGTGAAGTCGCTGCACGTCAGGAGTCCGGACTCACACGTCTGCTCGCCCTCGGGGCAGCGATCCGAATCCGGCCCGTCGCAACGGGCGCCTACGAGCGGATCGTCTGCACCATCCGCGCTCGCCGGATCGCAGTCGTCGTCGCTGCTGTTGCAAAGGTCGACCGCACTCGCCGGGTCGTCGTCGCACAGCGGCGCGCCGCCTGCGCAGTGCCAGACGCCACCGAGGCAGAGGTCGTCATCCGGACCGTCGCAAGCCAAGCCGATCAGGCCGTCGTCGGCGCCGTCGCCCGTCGTCGGATCGCAGTCGTCATCGATGCCGTTGCAAAGCTCGGGGTCGTCGCCCGGGGCTTCGTCGCAGACGAGCTCGCCGGCCATACAGACCCACGCGCCCTCTGCGCACAGATCGAGGTCGACGCCATCGCACGCCACGCCGAGGAGCGGATCACCCGCACCGTCGGCGGTCGCTGGATCGCAGTCGTCATCGAGACCGTCGCAGCGGTCACCGATCGGCTCCGGCACGCACGCTGCGTCCACGTCGGCGTCGAGCTGCGCGTCCACGACGCTCTCCGATGCGTCGGCGACGCTCTCCGCCGCGTCGGCAACGCTCTCCGACGCGTCGGGCCCCCGCGCGCCATCGGAGGCCGCCCCGTCACTCGCCGCGCCATCAGGTTCCGCTGCCGCGTCCCAATAGAGGACCGCGCCATCGTGCAAAGGCGCCGGCCCGAGCGAATCGAACTGGCACGCCGCCACGGACAGCAGCAGGGCCCCGAAGACAACTCTCAGCAGCTTCACAGTGGTCCTCGGTCGGTCGACGCGCATCGTCGATCATCGTACACGGCGCCCGCCCCGAGCCCTACCGCCAACCATCCTACGGCCCGCCGACCTTGCGCGCGATCACATCGAGCACGCCGTCGAACGCGTCGCGCATCGCCCACGCCTGCTCCTCAAAGCCGCCGCGCGCCCGTGCCTTCGCGACCCCGTCGAGCAGCGCCGCCTTGACGCCCGCGCAGGCGACGAGCCGAGTCGCGAGCTCCTGCGCCGTCCCCTCGTACACGCGGTAGCAGGCCTCGTGGTGCCCGTCGTTGTAGAGCGGCGCCCCGACCGAGATCGCCCGCGAGAGCTCTTCGAACGCGCGCTGGAGCTGGTCGATGCCGCAGTCGTCGAGCGTCGCGAGATCGTGGCGCGGCACGGCGCGTGGGACCGACCCTCGCGCGGCCCGCGGCGCGGTGGCGCGACCGAAGTCCGCGAGTGAGAGCCTGTTGTCCTCGACGAGGAGCGACGCGAGGTAGCTCGTCGGCACGCCGAAGCCGTGATCGCTCCCGGGCAGCGTGCCGATCGCGACGCCGACGACGAACCCGCGCTCGTCGAGGATCGGGCCGCCTGCGCCACCGCCGGACACCGCCGCCGCGAGCTCAAGCAGCCGGACCGGCGGATCGGGCAGATCACGCACCTCGACCACATGGGTGTCGGTCACCGCCTCGCCGAGAGCGCGCGGATGCGCGAGCGCCACCACACGGTCGGCCGCCTTCGCGCCACCGTCGGGTGCGAGCGTGAGCGCCGGGAGGTCGCGTGCCCGGACCGCGAGCACTGCAAGGTCCCGCGCCGGATCGGCGGCGAGCACGTCGAGCTCGGTGAACTCGCGGCCATCGGCGAGCGTGACCACGGCGTCGGTCACGCCGGCGAGCAGATGGAGGCTCGTGACGATCCGTCCGTCGGCCCACGCGATGAAGCCGGTGCCGACGCGCTCCTCCGGCGCGACCGTGCGGATCAGCACGAGCGAGGGCTCAGCGCGCGCGGCAAGCTCGGCTGCCGACGGCGGCGCGACCACCACGGGAACCTTCACGACCGGCGCACCGCCGCGCCCACCACAGGCTACGAGCGCCAACGCCAGGAGCGCGCGAAAGCCGGTCCGACGCCGCTCGCGGAGTGACATCAGGTCTCCTGCGAGAGCCGGGTGAACACGCCCTGCCCGTGCCGCGCGATCGCCGGCACCAGCCCGCCCGCCCGCTGCAGCGCACGGATCATCGGCGTCGCGCCCCGCGCCGCGAAGCTCCGGCCCGCCACCGTCACCGTCGACGTCGCGAGATCGATCACGACCTCGGCGTCTTCTTGTGCCAGCTCGTGGAACGCAGCGTCGTCCAGCACGAGGTACGGCAGCGCCTCGTTGACGAGGTTCCGCTTGTGGATGAACGCGTAGCTCTTTGCGATCACCGCCTGCACGCCGGCGCCTTGGAGCGCCCAGACCGCCTGCTCGCGTGAGCTGCCCGAACCCCAGCCATCGCCGGCGACGACCACGCTGCGCCCCTCAGCCACACGCGCCGCAAACTCCGGGCGGACGATGTGAAAGCACTTCGCGCCCAGGTCAGCGACCTCGGTGAGGTGGCAGAATTGGCCGGGGATGATCGCGTCGGTGTCGACGTGATCACCGAACCGCTGCACCCGCCCACACAGGGCTGCGCGCGCGCCACTCGCCGATGACGACGCCGCCGCCGCGGTCGCCGTGCCGTCGCCAGCCGGTGCCGTCGCCGCCGTGCCGTCGCCGACCGGTGCCGTCGCCGGTGCGAGGTCGATCTCCGGCTCGTCGAGCACTACCGCGCCGCCCACAGCGCCGACCGTCGCCGCGCCGCCGCGACCAAGGATGCGCTCGAACTTCTCGCGCACGCCGGCGAGCCACGGGCTCGGGTCGGTGACCACAAGCTCGAGCGCCGACGCCGCCACCGTCGCAGCCGACGCGAGATACGCGTGCGAGCCGTCCCCCATCCGGTTGCGGAAGTTCCGGTTCTGCGACGAGAGCCAGTGCTCCCCCGACCCGGCCTTCCGGCTCGCCACGCCGAGACACATCGAGCACCCGGGCGGATCGACCGCGAACCCGGCGCGCTCATAGATCGCCGCCAGCCCCGCCTCGCGCAGGTGCCGCTCGATCGTGAGATCCCCCGGCACCGCGAGCCGTTTCTCCGACGCAATCGGCCGCCGCCCCTCGGCGAGCTGCGCCTCGAGCACCAGCGCACCGAGCACCAGCTCTTCCTCGGTCGTGGTGCAGGCCCCGATGAACACCCCGTCGAGCCGACGCCCTGCCTCGTCGGCGACCGGGACGACGTTGTCGGGCGCGAACGGGCGCGCGAGCTGCGGCCCGAGCCGCGCAAGATCGATCGCATGCCGCGCGACGTACGGCGCGTCGTCGTCGGCGCGAAAGTACCGCGCGCCCTCCTTCTCTTCCCCGTCGCCACGCGCCGCGATCCACGCCGCGCAGACCTCATCGGCCTCGAAGAGGCCGTTCAGCCCGCCAAACTCGGCGGTCATGTTGGCGATCGTGAAGCGCATGTCGGTGGAGAACCCGCTCACCTCGGTGCCGCGGTACTCGACCGAGCGCTCCATCGCGACTGTGTTGCGCCCGAGCGCGCCGAGCGTCGCGAGGATCACGTCCTTGCCGCCGATGCCGAACGGCGGCGTGCCGAGGTACTCGATGCAGATCGCCTCGGGCACCTCGATCCACGACTGCCCGAGCACCATCGCCGCAGTAACGTCAGCGCCACCGAGCCCGATCGCGAACGCGCCCATGCCGCCGTGCGACGAGGTGTGCGAGTCGGCGCCGAGCACGACCTGCCCGGGCAGGATGAGGTCCCGATAGAACTTGGTGTGGAGGATGGTGACGTTCGCGTCGTAGAAATGCCGGATGCCGCTCTCGCGGGCGAAGTCGCGAGAGAGCCCGGCGAGACGTTGTGCGCGTGGGTCGGTCGCGAGCGTGGTCGGATCGACGGTGTGGTCGACCGCGAGAAAGAAGCGCCGCGAGTTCGCGAGGCCCGGCCGGCCGAGGGCGGTGTACGTGCGGTCCATGCCGTTCCAGGCAAGCTCGCTGGCGATCGTCCAGTCGACGCGGATCCGCAGGATGTCCCCGGCTTGCACCCACGGCCGCTCAAGCCCGATCGCGTGGTGCGCCAGAATCTTCTGCGTGAGCGTCATCGGACGGCGGGGCTGCATCGCGCGCGAGTCTACCACCGGGCTGCGCACCGGCCGGCGAAGGCCGTGCTGCCGGCGAAGGCACACGCGGCACAGAACGTTTTGAACGCAACGTGCGTCTCACTGGCTGGACGATGCCGCGCCCCTCTCGCTCGACCGCCTGCTGCGCGCCGTCTTCGACTACCAAGCGCTGACCTTCCGCAGGTTCACGCTGCGTGTGCCGCTCGCCGCCGCCGATGAGACGCGTCTCGAGGGGCTCGGCGCGGAGCTCGAGCACCCAGCCCTCGCGCGCGGGACGATGCGGCCCGGCGCGACGGCAGCCTGCCTCAGCGGACCTTCACGCCGACCGCGAGCCCTTCGCCCGTCGGCAGGATCGTCGCCACGAACCGCCCGCCGAGGGCGAGCAGCTCGTGGCAGCGCCGCATCGCCAGGATCGCGCGGGCCTCGTTGGGCGCGTCGGCGGGCTCGCGGATCACCTCGCCGAACAGGAACGCGTTGTCGCAAATCACCACGCCGCCCACGCGCAGGTTGTCGGCGGCCCACTCGACGTACTCGGGATACGAGACCTTGTCCGCGTCGACGAACACGAGGTCGAACGGCCCCTCGGCCACGAGCGACGGCAGCGTGGTGAGCGCCGGCCCGACGGTGACGCGCGCACGCGACGCGAACCCCGCACGCGCGAAGCTCTCCCGCGCGACGTCGGCGCACTCGGGATCGAGCTCGAGCGCGTGGAGAACTCCGTCCGCCATGCCGCGCAGCAGACAGACGCCGGAGTAGCCCCCGAGCGTGCCGATCTCGACGGCGCGACGCACATTGCCGAGCCGCGCGAGCACCTCGAGGTGCCGGCCGTCCATCGGTGAGACGGCGATATCCGGCAGACCACGGGCCTGCGAGCGCGTACGAATCTCGCCGAGCACGACGTCGTCCTGCGCGAACAGGCGCGTCACGTACTCGGCGATGTGCGGATCGCCCTGCCCGTAGCTCTTCTCCATGGTGCCTCGCCCCGCTAGTTGCCGACCGACAGCAGCGTGCCCTGGTACGGCCCTGCCTTCTCGAGTGCTGCGAGTATCGCGGCAGTGTCACACGGCGCCGCGATGATGTTGAGTTGACGCTTCGGGAAGTCCACTACCGCTTTCCGTACGCCCGGTACGGATGCGAGCGCAGTTTCAATGCGCCCGACACAGGAGCCTGCTCACGACATGCCGGCGACCGCGATGGTCGCCGCACAGCTGGGAATGACCGCCGGGGTCAGCGGCACGCCCGGCGGGAGCCCAAGTGGCACGCCGACCAGCGCCGCGCCGTGGTCGTGGCCGTCGCCAGGGCCGTGACCGCTGCCGGCACCGGTTGCTCCCGCGGTCGGCGTCGGCGCGACCACCGCGACGTTCACCGGCGGCTGGGGCGCGGTGTTCGAGGCCGTGGGCTGCGCGGGCCGGTACTCACACGCGCCGGCCGCAACGGCGAGCAGCAGGGTCGCGATCGTCCGTCTCATCGTCTTCGTCTTCGTCATGTTCATCTCCTCATTCTCCTCTGCTAACGCACGGTTCTGCCGCCTCGCGCTCGCGCGCCGACGACTCTCTCTGCTCTGCTCAATCGACCATCGGCCCACAGGCCATGTCGACGCTGCAGTCGCAAGCCGCCGGCTGCCCCATCAGGTCGACGCAGGTCTGGACGATCTCGCCGGTGTCGAAGAAGGTTTTGATCTGCGCATTCACCTTCTCGCGCTTGCGCAGCGTGCCGTGCGTGCCGTTGTCGTCGGCGCTCGCCGAGTTGGTGAGCGGCGGCGTCGGCTCGCGGTGCTCGTTCCAGATCGTGAACGCGCTCGAGAGCGGCCCGGCCTCGACGGTGAGCCCATACGGCTCAGCCGGCGCGGGCCCGAGCACGCTGATCCCCATCGCGCGCGCCTCGAACTCGGTCGCGATGTTCGCCACCTGCGAGTCCCCCACCGCCATCTGCAGCAGGATCTGTTTGTTCTCCGTCCCCGGCAGCGGCTGGCCGACACCGCCGGTGAGGTACGGCGCGGTGGAGGCCGGATCGGTGCGGTCCCAGTGCATCTGCATCAGCCCGAGCAGCAGCTGCCCATCGATGACGTTGGGATACGCGCCGCGCAGGATGAGCTCGTAGATCGGCCAGTTCGTCGACCGCTCGAGCATCATGCTGTAGTTCGCCGCCGGCACACCGAGCACGCCGCGCGTGACGAACGGGTCGTACGACATGAACGTCCCGCCGAAGATGCCGCCCTGCGAGATGCCGTAGTAGTAGACGCGCGTCGGATCGATGAGCGGCACGCCGCCCTCTGCGAACACCGGCGAGGCGGCGAACGGACCGCGCACGAGCTGCTCGAGCAGGATGAACTGGTTCACGCCCTGCACGAGCTTCTCGAAGATGTACGGCCCCTTGTTGACGTCGTTCAGCGCCATCGCGATGCTGGTGATGTCGGTCTCCGACATGCCGCGCCAGTTGGTGCCGACGAAGATCTTGCACTGGTACTGCGCCGCGAAGCGCACGTAGCCGCCGGTGACCTCGCCCTGCCCGCCCATCAAGCCGTGGCCGTAGACCACGACCGGCAACGGACGGTTCGCCGGATCGGCGGCGCACGCGGGGATGATCAAGGAGAACGGCGCTGCGATCGTGCCGTTCGCCACGACGTGGCCATCGGCGTCACGCGCGAGCACGCCGTCGTCGTCGTCCTCGGTGAGCACGCTCGGGCCGGTGAAGGTGCCGCGCACGATGCGCAGCGTCTCGGTCGGATCGCCGTCGGGCTCGTCCGACGTGACCTCGAACGTCACGTTGGCCGCGAGCTCCCCGGCGGCGGCGAGCATGGCGTCGCGCCCCTCGAGCATGTCGCGGCGCACGAGCTCGTCGGATGCGGTGGTGAAGTCCCACGCGAGCACGAGATCGCCCTTGGGCACGCCGGCCGCCTCGAGCGCGGCGAAGGTCTCGACGTAGCGCGGACGAACCCGCTCGAGCCGCGCGTCGGTGGTCGTCGTGCCGTCGAGCAGCGACTGGAAGCCGGGCGAGATGGCGAGCTCGCCGCCGCCTACCGCACGCAGTGAGCGCCGGAGCGCGACCACGTAGCGCGAGCCGGGTGCGAGGCGCGACGCCGACCGGATGATGAGCGCCTGCTGTGCGACCTCACCGTGCGCGCCGACGTCGAGCTCGGCGATGTGCGCCACGCGCTGGCCGTCAGGACCGAGCAGCACCGTCGGTGAGTCAGGCGAGAGGCTGGCGGCGATGTTGTTCGGCGACGCGAGGCCCGCGCCGTCCATGCCGGAGGCGAACGCGGCGATGATCGGCATGTTCGCCGACCAGCCGTCGCGCGTGTTGAACCAGTCGGAGCGGATCGGGATGCGATCCTGGTTGGTGGGGAGCACGCCCTCGGGGAGGTCAACGCGGCGCCCGGTGGCAGTGGTGGCGTCGTCGACCTCGTAGATCGACGACGGGAACGGCATCACGCACGCAGAGCCGCCCAGCGGATTGCACTCAGGCCCCGGGCCGGCGTCGGGGATCGCGTTGCCGCCGCCGTCGCTGCACGCGGTAGCAAGGGTCGCAGTGGTGAGCGCGGCGACCAGGAGCAAGCGGCGCGCAGGGCGAATCGGGGCGAAGCTCATGGGCGCATCGTACAGGTGCGTGCCGTCGCGAATCTAGTAGCGGGACGCACACTAGCGGGACGCACCGTCCCAACCGGGGGCCGGCGCGTCGGACGCGTCCTTGGGTTTTCAAAGACGCGACAGCAACCGGATTTGTCGCAGACGCGACACGGCGCTGTTGTCGCAGACGCGACACGGCGTGGGTGTCGCAGACGCGACACGGCGTGGGTGTCGCAGACGCGACAGCAACCGAATCTGTCGCAGCTGCGACGGAGCGCGGCTCAGCTGTCGAGGCGCCACGCTCGAACGAGGCGCACGACCTCGTCGGGCGAGGCCACGGGGCGCTCGCAGGCGCGGTCGCGACAGACGTACGCGGCCGGAGCGCCGTCGACTTCAGTCATCGCGCCGAGCCACGCATGGCGACGCCCGAGCTCGTCGCGCGACTTAGCCTCGACGAGCCGTACGAGCCGGAAGGGGTGCAGGCCCGCGCGCCCGGCGGCGAGCAGTGCGCGGGTGCGCGGATCGCCCGGCTCGCCAGCGACGACGAGCTCCACCGGCGGCGCGGCGAGCTCGATCCCGGCCGCGAGGAGCAGCGGCATGCCGTGCGGGTAGCGCTCGAGCCGCGACGCGAACGCCGCGACGGTCCGCGCTGCGAGGTCGAGCCACTCCGGGCGCTCCCGAAGCCGCCCGAGGCGAATCAGCACGCGCGCCATCACACTCGATCCGGCCGGCTCCGCGCCGTCGTGATCGTCCTTGATCCGCACCAGCACCGACGGATCGAGCCCGGTCGTGCAGAAGAACCCGCCCGCGACGTCATCGAGAAAGAGCCGGCACGCGCTCGTCACGAGTCGCTCGGCGAGATCGAGCCAGCGCTCGTCGAAGGTGGCCTGGTGGAGGTCGACCAAGCCATCGGCGAGCGCGGCGTAGTCCTCGAGGTAGCCGTCGATCGCGGTCTCCCCGTCGCGGTGGCGGCGGGCGAGCGTGCCGGCCGCTGCGTCGAAGAGGGTCGCCTCCGCCCACGCGGCTGCGCGCTCGGCGGCAGCGACATAGCGCGGCTCGGCGAGCGCGGCACCGGCGCGGGCGAGTGCGCCGATCATCATGCCGTTCCATGCGCAGAGTGACTTGTCGTCGAGTTGCGGCCGCGGACGATGGGCGCGGAGTGCGAGCAGCCGCTCACGTCCGGTCGCGAGCAGCCGGTCGACCTCGTCGACGCTCAGTCCGAACCGCTCGGTGGTGTGCGCGACGGTGCGCCGCGCATGGAGGATGTTCTTGCCGGTGATCTCGCCGTGCGGATCGTGTGCGTTGCCGTCGGGCTCGAGCCAGTAGTGATACGAAAATGGCGCGGCCGCCTCGCCGAGCGCGGCCTGTGCCTCGTCGTTGGCAAAGACGTAGAACGCGCCCTCGCGTCGCTCGTCGCTCGTCGCTTCGACCTGGCTGTCCGCGTCCTCGGCCGAATAGAACGCGCCGCTCGCGGGGTCGGTCAGGTCGCGCAGCACGTAGTCGCAGATGTCGCGCGCGACCGCGCCGAGCGAGGCGTCGGACGACAGCTCGAACGCCTCGACGTAGCTCGTGACGAGCTGCGCCTGGTCGTAGAGCATTTTCTCGAAGTGCGGCAGATGCCAGATGCGGTCGGTCGAGTAGCGATGAAATCCGCCGCCGAGGTGATCATGGATCCCGCCGGCGGCCATCTGGCGCAGCGTGTGCAGCACCATCTTCGCGGCCGCGTCGTCACCGGAACGTGCAAAGCGACGCAGCAGAAACGTATGCACCACCGGGCGGGGAAACTTCGGCGCGTCGCCGAACCCACCGTGCGTCGGATCATAGGAGGAGGAAAAGAGCCGCGCGGCGTGGTCGGAAAGTGCGGCCACGGCGGTCGCGGCGGCACTCGCATCCTGGCCCGCATCCACCAGCGCGCTCGCCGCCGCGACGCTGCGAAGCCGCTCGAGCACACGCGCGCCCGCGCTCACGACCGAGGCGCGTCGGGTGCGCCACGCCTCGGAGATGCCGCGGCAGAGCGTCGGGAACCCGGGGCGACCGTAGGCCCCGAAAGGCGGAAAGTAGGTCCCGCCATAGAACGGCTCGAGCGCGGGCGTGAGCCAGACCGACATCGGCCAGCCGCCGCTGCCGGTGGTCGCCTGCACGAACTGCATGTAGACGCGATCGACGTCGGGGCGCTCTTCGCGGTCGACCTTGATGTTCACGAACAGCTCGTTCATCAGCGCCGCGACCTCGGCGTCCTCGAACGACTCGTGCTCCATCACATGGCACCAGTGGCAGGTCGAGTAACCGATCGAGAGGAAGATCGGCTTGTCCTCGGCCCGCGCGCGAGCGAACGCCTCCTCGCCCCACGGGTGCCAGTCGACGGGGTTGTTCGCGTGCTGGAGCAGGTACGGACTCTTCTCGCACGCGAGGCGGTTGGGCACCTGCGGCGGAGGCGTCGTCGGCGGCGGCGTCGTCGTCGACATCAGCGTCCCGTCCAGCTGCGGATCGGCCCGGTGTCGCAATGGACAAAGCCGCTCTCGGGGTAAAAGCCGACGCCGCCGAGGCGCAGGCGACGCACGTAGGCGAGCAGACGCTTGGGCGCGACGCCCGGTAGCTTGAAGTCAACCGCCGTGCCGTGCGTGTGCTGGCTGTCGCGCGCGACCTCGCGGCCCTTCTTGCGGAGTGCCAGGTTGAACTTGGGCGCGCGAAAGCCGCTCACGACGAGCACGCGCCGCTTGTTGAACTCGAGCGCGGCCGCGACGATCGCCGTGACGAGGCGCGCGTCGATGCGGGTCCGCTGGTTGGTCTGGTGGCAGCGGAGCAGCTCGTCGAGCGTGTCTTGCGGCAGCGTGGCCCCCTTCGCCGGATCGATCACGGTCCACTCGTGGGTGTGGAGGTGCTGCACGCTGATCGGCTCCACCGCCGGCTTGCCGACGAGTGCGCGCAGCCGCTGGTTGTGCGCGGTGCGCTCCGCGACCGTCGGGCCGGCCGGCTTTTCCTCGACGGAGCGCGCGTACGCATGCGGTGCGGCGAGCAGCAGCGGGAGCGCGAGCAGCAGCGCGACGCGCGCGCTCACGGCCGCCTGCCGAGCGGGACCACGACGCCCTCGTTCATCGCGCCGGTGCGGTAGCCGCCGAGATCGATCGCGACGTAAGTGAAGCCGGCCGCGCGTCCCGCGGCGACGATCTTTTCGCGCACGCCCGGGTCGAGTGCGCGGGTCATCTCGGCAGCGTCGAGCTCGAGCCGCGCGATGCTGTCGTGGAAACGCACGCGCAGCTGCCCGAACCCGAGGGTGCGCAGCGCGTCCTCGAGGCGATCGACCCGCGCGAGACGCTCGGGCGTGATCTCGGTGCCGTAAGGAAAGCGCGACGAGAGGCAGGCGAGCTGCGGCTTGTTCCAGGTGCGGAGCCCGAGCTGCTGCGAGAGCGCGCGCACGTCTTTCTTGGTGAGGCCCGCGTCGACCATCGGGTGCGCCGCGCCGTGCTCGTTCGCAGCGCGCAGCCCGGGGCGGTGGTCGCCGAGATCGTCGACGTTGGTGCCGAGCAGCACCCGCGCGAGGCCGAGCTTGGCAGCGAGCGGCCCGGCCAGCTCGAGCAACTCGGCCTTGCACATGTAGCAGCGGTCGACGGGGTTCTGCGCAAAGCCCTCGCGCTCGAGCTCGTGCGAGTCGAGCACATGGTGACGCGCGCCGAGCCCAAGCTCACGTCCGAGCGCGAGTGCATCCTCGTGTTCGGAGCGTGCCAGCGTCGGCGAGACGACGGTGAGTGCGTGGCAGCGCTCGCCGAGCTCGGCGACGGCCGCCGCGAGCAGCAGCGTGGAGTCGACGCCACCGGAGAAGCAGACGAGCGCCGAGCCGTACGACCTCAGCTCGGCGCCTAGCCGCGCTCGGCGGGGATCGTCCATGCTCGAGATATAGCGCGGCTACGCGACGAGCGGTGGGCGCATCGCCGCGATCAGGATGTCGGCCACCTCGGGGCGGGTGAACTCTTCAGGCGGCCGCTCACCGGCGCGCAGGAGCTCGCGCACCTTGGTGCCCGAGAGGAAGACGTGGTTCGAGCTCTCGTGCGGGCAGGACTTGGCGGTCCCCATGCCGCCGCAGCGACGGCAGAAGAAGCTGTGCTCGAACCGCAGCGGCACGATGCCGAGCTCGGCGGCACCGTAGCTGTCGAAGAGTTTCTGCGCGTCGTAGGTGCCGTAGTAGTTGCCAACACCGGCGTGATCGCGCCCGACGATGAAGTGCGTGCAGCCGTAGTTCTTGCGCACGATCGCGTGGAAGACCGCCTCGCGCGGGCCGGCGTAGCGCATCGTGGCGGGCAGCGTGGAGAGGAGCGTGCGACCGCCCGGGTAGTAGCTGGCGAGCAGCGCCTCGTAGCAGCGCATGCGCGTGTCGGCGGGGACGTCGTCCTCCTTGGTGTAGCCGACGAGCGGATGGACCAGCAGGCCGTCGCACATCTCGAGCGCGACCTTGGTGATGAACTCGTGCGCGCGGTGGATCGGATTGCGTGTCTGGAAGCCGACGATGCGCTGCCAGCCACGCGCACGGAACTCGGCGCGGGTCTCGCTCGGCTCGCGGTGGTGCGCGGGGAACGGCGCGGCGGTGCGACCGAGCATGGTGATCGGCCCGCCGAGCAGGCGGTCGCCCATGTCGCCCATGAGGTAGGCGACACCGGGATGCGCCGCGTCCTCGGTGCGGAAGACCTCGCGCGCCTCGCGAGCGCGGTCGTAGGCGAAGACTTCCTCGACCGCGAGGGCGCCGACCAGCGCGCCGTCGGGGGCGCGGAGCAGCAGGGTCTGGCCCGGCGCGACGATGCGCGCCTGCTCGCCACGCGCGGAGAGCGTGACCGGGATCGAGAAGGGCAGTCCGCTCGCGAGTCGCCCATCGGTGACGACGCGCTCGTAGTCGGCGCGCCCCATGAAGCCGGTGAGCGGCGAGAGTGCGCCGCACGCGATTTGCTCGAGGTCGGCTAGCTCGCGTGAGTTCAGCGTGAGAGCGGGCAGCTCGCCTCGGAGCGCGCGCGCCTCGAGGTCGGCGCGCGCAGCGTCGGCGGCGAAGCGATTGACGAGGGTGCCGCCGTGCGGGGCGATGGCGTCGAGCGAGACGTCGTATGGCGTGGCGGACGTGGGCATCGGACTTACTCCTTCTGGCGGGAGGCGTGGACGATCAGAACGTGAAGTGCTGCGAGCTCGTCGGGGGAGAGTTCAGCAAAGAGTGCGGCGGCGCCGGGCGGACGGCTGTCGTTGCCCGGGTCGAGCCGGAGCAGCGTGGCGTGGGCGCGTGCGTCGAGTCCGTCGGCGGTGAAGGTCAGGTCGAGCGGCTCGCCGGGGATGAGCGCGTACCGGTCGCGATCGCCGAGCACGAGGTACGCTCCGACGAGCGAGAGGTTCCATGCGCGGGCGAGGAGCGCGGGCGCAGCGGGCGCCTCGGCCGGGCGCGTGATGCGAACGTGGGCGTCGAGCGAGGCGCGTGGCGCGAGCCGACGGTCGGCGGCGGGCGACTGCGCTACCGCGGTCGGCGACGGGGGGGATGTTGGCAGCGCGACGGGCGACGGGGGGGATGTTGGCAGCGCGGCGGGCGCGGGGGGAAATGCGAGCGCGGGTGCCGCGAGCTTCGGGCGCTCTGCGGGCGTGAGTTTTTCGATCACGATCACGAACAGGCCCGGTACCAGCTCGCGCACCTCTTCGACGCGCTGGCCCCACTCGCGCACGCTTTTGGGCACACTCCGCGACGCCGACTCGTGGTCGATGAGCACGGCGATGCGCGCGCCGGGACCGAGCTCCTCGAGGCGCAGCTTGGTGCGGACGAACGTGTAAGGACAGACCTCGCCGCGAAGGTCGAGGATCTCGGGATCGGCGGGCGTCACCACAGGCGTCACCATGTGATCACCAACTCTGCCGCAAGGATGGCGTCGAGCACGAGGTCCGCGGCCTCGTCGGTCGCGACCTGGTCCGACGCGAAGTCGGCAAGGCGCAACACGCGGTCGTCGCTGCCCACGAACTCAGCGGGGGGCGACGCGGCCCGGGCGCGCACGAGGTGGAGCACACGGCGGCTCACGTCCAGACCTCCACGACGTCGGCGGCGCCAATGGCCCACGCCGGCGCGTCGACCTCGTGGCCGAGCGCGACCAGCGTGGCGAGCGCGCGGGCGGTCCGTGCATCGCGGGCGTCGACCACGAAGCAGCGCACGACGCTGACCTCTGCGCCGCGCAGCGTGAGTCCGACGGCGGCACGAAGCGCCTCGGCCACCCGCTCGCGCGCAGCGGTCCGAAGCACCACGGTGATCTTCGACGCGCGGTTCATGTGAACGCCACCACGCGGTCCGACCGCTCGGCGAGACGCGCGTGATCGTCCTGCCCGCCGACGACGACGCCGGGTGCTGCGGCGGAGGCGAGGCTCGTTGCGCAGACGACCACGTCACAGCCGTCATCGAGGAGGGTCCGCACCGTGGCGCTCGTACCCTCCGCTGCGCCAGCCGCAGTCCAAAGCGCTCCGCGATCCATGAGGAAGAGCGACACGTCGATCCGCCGCCGCCGCGCTGCGCGCGCGAGCGCGACCGTCCACGCGAGGTCGGCCGGCGCACCGGTGCTGAGCACGAGGCCGAGCGTCTGCGTGTGCACGGCCGTCACGCCGCCGCCCCCGCATAGGTCGCCACGACAACGAACTCACGTTCGTCGGCATCCCACGCAAAGAGCCGCGCCTCGACCACGCACGCCGCGTCGATCCCGACCACGAGCTGCTGCAGCGGATAGACCGGCTCGTCCCAGCCGCCGAGCGCGACCTCGCGATCGGTCGCCGAGAAGTAGGCGCGCCCGTTCGGATGCGAGTGATAGAGCACGCGTGGCGGCGCGGCCGACGACATCGCACGGTCGAGCTCGCGGCAGTCGGCCACCGACAGCGCGTACGCGGTCTCGACGCTGCGGTCGTTCGCCGTCGGGTGCGCCGCCGCGTCGTAGGCGTTCTCGCACGGACGGAGCGCGCTCACCGCGTCGCCGCCCGCCGGCCCGACCAGCCAGCCGACGCACTCGGCGGGAAACGTCGCGCGCGCATGGCGGTACGCAGCGGCGAGCAGCGCGTCGGGAATTGTGAGCGCGCGTGGGCTACCAGACATACTGCTTCTCCCAGCGCAGCGGACCGAAGTAGCGGTCGCCGCGATCCGGCAGCACGGTCACCACGCACGCGCCGGGGCCGGCCTCACGCGCGACCCGGAGCGCGCCCGCCACGGCCGCGCCGGAGGAGTGACCAACGAAGAGCCCCTCTTCGGTGCAGAGCTGCTCGGCCGCGTCCCACGCCTCATCGGTGGCCATCGCCAGGCGGCGATCGATCAACCCTTCGGGACGCCAGATCGACGGCACCAGCGACGACTCGAGGTGCTTGAGCCCCTCGAGCCCGTGCAGCGAGTCGTCCGGCTCCACCGTCACGACCTGGATCGACGCGCGATGCTCCTTGAGCCGGCGCGACGTGCCCATCACCGTGCCGGTCGTGCCGATGCCGGCAACGAAGTGCGTGATCCGGTCGCCGACCGCGTCGAGGATCTCCGGCCCGGTGCCGAGGTAGTGCGCGCGGGGATTCGACTCGTTCGAGTACTGGTCGGCGTAGTAGTACGCCTCGGGGCGCGCGGCGACGAGCGCGCGCGCCATCGTGATCGCGCCGTCGGTGCCCTCGAGCTCCGACGAGTAGATCACCTCGGTGCCGTACGCAGCGGTGATCTGCTTACGCGCGAGCGAGACGTTGGCCGGCATCACCAGCGTGATCGGCACGCCGAGGGCCGCACCGATCATGGAGTAGGCGACGCCGGTGTTGCCGCTGGTGGCGTCGATCAGGCGGCGGCCGGCCGGGAGCTGTCCGGCGGCGAGCGCATCGAGAATGATCTGGCGCGCGGCGCGATCCTTCACGCTGCCGCCGGGGTTGGCGAACTCGCACTTGGCCCAGATCTCGACGCCCGCCCCGGCCCGCTGCTCGACCGAGCGCAGCCGCACGAGCGGCGTACCGCCGACGAGGTCCACGACCGACTGGGCGCATGCGAGCGCGGAGCTCACGCGAGCAGACTCCGGATCGCGCGCCCGGCCGCCCGCGCACCATCGCCGTCGCCGCCGTCGCTGCCGTCGCCGCCGTCGCCGCCGTCGCTGCCGTCGGCAAGCTCCACCGTCACGTCCCACGGTCCGCTCGCCACGACGCGCACGTCGGGGTTCTGCTCCGCCACGCGCTCCACTGCCGCGTCGAGCCGCGCGCGCCCGACGTCGCTCGCCTCGTAGAGCCACCCCGCCGCATCGACCACGCCGCCGTCGGTCACGACGATCCGCCCAACGCCCGCAGCCGCGAGGTAGAGGATCGCCGCCGCCCCCGCACCGACCGCGTGCTCAACGCGCACCGCCGCCGCGAGCAGGCGCTCCTGCCCCACGCCGCCCACGTCGGGCAGCACGATCTGCCGCGCATAGCGGCGGAGCTGCGCGTCGGAGAACGCCATCGCCGGCGCTACCCCTCCCCGAGGTCGAGGCCACCGGCGATCGCCGGCACGATCGAGACTTCGTCGCTCTCGGCGAGCTTGGTGTCGAGGTTGGCGAGGAACCGGATGTCCTCGTCGTTCTGATAGATGTTCACGAAGCGCCGCACCTGGCCGCTGTCGTCGCAGAGGCGCTGCTTGATGCCGGGGAACTGCCGCTCGAGGTCGGCGAGCAGCGCGCCGACGGTGGCGCCGACGGCGGTGACCTCCTCCTTACCCTGCGTGAGCGTGCGAAGCGGTGTCGGGATGCGAACGATCGGCATGACGTTTCCTTCCTTATGCTTTCGTGGCGGTAACGCGTGTGTCGAAGTGGGAGTGCGTGGTGGCGAGCATCGACGAGACCTCCGCGGCCGGCGACTCGACCGCACCGCAACCGGTGCAGCCGGCGCGCGGGCGCAACGTGAGCTTGCGCGTCCCGCCCGGCTCGACGAGCCACACCCTGCCGAGCAGCGCGTCATGCGCCGGGTCACCTGCGAGCGCGAGCGCCGCGCGCGCCTGGAGTGCGCCGACCTCGCCGCAGGTTGCGCCGAACACGCCCGCGTCGGCGCAACGCGCCGCGTCGCCCGAAGGGAGCGACTCGAACAAGCACCGATAGCAGGCATCGCGCCCGGGTCGCACCGGGAAGACCTGCCCCGCGTGGCGCAGCACACCGCCGATCACGACGCTCCGTCCGAGCGCGTGCGCGACGTCGTTCGCAAGGAACTTGGTCGCGAGGTCGTCGGAGCCCTCGCAGAGCACGTCAGCGTCGGTGGCGAGCGCACGCGCCGACGTCTCGTCAAAGCGAGCGCGCACCGGCTCGATCGAGAGCCCGGGCCACCGCCGCAGCAGCGCGTCCTTCGCGGCGAGCACCTTGGGGCGCCCCACGTCGCGAGTGCGGTAGAGCACCTGCCGCTGCAGGTTCGACTCGTCGACCAGATCTGGGTCGACGATCACGAGCCGCCGCGCCCCCGCGGCGCCGAGCGCGAGCAGCAGCGGCGCGCCGAGCCCACCGGCGCCGATCACCAGAAACGTCGCGTCCTGTGCGCATGACGGCGGCGGCGGCGGCGTGCTCTGCATCATCTGCTGCATCGGCATCGCTAGCGGAAGTACTCATCGAGCGAGAAGTAGCGCTCGCCGGTGTCGCACAGCACCGTGACCACGCGCCGCTTCGGCCCCAGCGCACGCGCGACCGCGAGCGCGGCGAACACCGCGGCGCCCGACGAGATGCCGACGAGCAGCCCCTCCTGCTGCGCCAGCGCGACCTTGGTGTCGTACGCCTCGCGGTCGGTGACGCAGACGATCCGATCGATCACGCCGCGGTTCAGCACCTCCGGCACGAACCCGGGGCCGATCCCCTGAATCTTGTGTGGCCCCGGCTCGCGCCCCGAGAGCACCGCGCTCCCCGCCGGCTCGACGCCGACGATCTCGATCTTCGCATTCCTGCCGCGCAGCACCTCGCCGACACCGGTGATCGTCCCTCCGGTGCCGATGCCGGCGACAAACGCATCGGGCGCCTTGTCCCCAAGCTGCTCGAGAATCTCGACCGCGGTGGTGCGCCGATGCACCGCCGGATTCGCGGGGTTCCTAAACTGCTGCGGCATGTAGTAGTCGGCGTGCGCGCGGCAGAGCTCCTCGGCCTTGGTGACCGCGCCCTCCATCGTGCGCTCCTCCGGCGTGAGGATGAGCTCGGCGCCGTACGCCTTGAGCAGCGAGCGGCGCTCGAGCGACATCGACTCTGGCATCGTGAGCACGAGCCGATACCCTTTCACCGCGCAGACCAACGCCAGCCCGATGCCGGTATTGCCGCTGGTCGGCTCGACGATGACGTTCTTCCCGGGACGAATCCGCCCGTCCTTTTCGGCCGCCTCGATCATCGCGAGTGCGATCCGATCCTTTACCGAGCCGCCCGGGTTCGCCTGCTCGCACTTGGCCCAGACCTCGGCACCGCCGCCTTCGGCGAGCCGCGACAGCCGCACGAGTGGCGTTCCCCCGATGAGCTCAAGGAGGCTACCCAGCTTTCGGGGCCGTCGTGTCTGCGTCTGCGCCATCGCCTGTGGTCTCCGCTCGCGTCCCTGCTCAGATGAAGTACATCGGCCGCTTCTGCTCCTCGCGCGCGAGCCCGAGCGCCTGCCCGCGCGTGACGAGATCGGCGAGTGACACCGCGTCGAACCACGCGGCGACCTGCCCCGCGAGCTCGGTGAACACCGACTCGGCCACCACGCGCCCCGAGTGCGGCGCACGTCGCCCACGCGGACGCCCCGACGCTGCCGCGGAGGCGGGGTCCCCGTCCTCGACGCGAACCAGATCCTCAATTGGCCCCTGCAGCGAGCGGACGATGTCGCCGAGGCGGATTTCGGCCGGCGCCAACCGCAGGTGGTAGCCGCCGCGTGGGCCGCGCCGCGAGTCGACGAGGCCCGCGCGCCGGAGGTCCTGGAAAATCTGCTCAAGGTAGCGGAGCGGGATCTCCTGCCGCCTGGCGATGTCCTTCGCCTGCGTCGGACGACCGACGCTGTGGAAGGCGATGTCGAACAGCGCCTGCACGCCGTAGCGGGTCTTGGTGGAGAGCCTCATGGTTTCCGACCGGGTTACCGGGGAACCAGTTCATCGCTTACCTGACTCAGGGTGTCAAGAACCGGCAGCTATCGTGCGTCCGCGGTGCGTGGCCCGCTCGCGGGGGCGACCTCAGCCGACGGCGCCGCAGACCTTGCAGCTGCGCCGACCATCCAGAACGCCGATGCACGCCCCGTCGGAGCAGAGCGCGCGGTCGTCGGGGAATCCGTCGTCGGCCCCGTCGGATGCCAGCGTGTGTGGCAACGGTTCTTCGGTCGGCGTGGGCAGCGCGGCCGGCGCCACCGCGCCGTCATCCACCGCGCCGCAGACCTTGCACACGCCGCGCGCATTGAGCACGCCGACGCACGCGCCGTCGGGGCAGAGGCTGCGCGTGTCGAGATCGAGTGGCGCGTCGTGGTCGGAGAAAGCGTCGTGGTCGGTCATCAAAGGTTCCGAGTCAGGGCCTCGGGCATCGCCGTGGCGCAGGCGACCTTCTCACGATCACACGGCGTCGTGGCATCGTGGCGTCGTAAATGTCGCAGCATCCGCGGCACCGGCGCGCCGGCACCGCCGCGCCGTCTGGTATACAGGCCCCATGCCGACGAACGGCTCCCCGCGCCGGATCCGCCGCGTCCTCGTCGCCAACCGAGGCGAGATCGCGGTGCGCGTGATGCGAACCTGCCGCGAGCTCGGCATCGAGACGGTCGCGGTCTACTCCGACGTCGACCGCGGCGCGCTGCATGTGCGCTCAGCCGATCGCGCGGTAGCGATCGGGCCGGCGCCGGCGCGAGAGAGCTATCTCGACATCGGCAAGATCCTCGAGGCCTGCCGCGTGTCGGGCGCCGACGCGGTGCATCCTGGCTACGGGTTTCTCTCGGAGAATGAAGACTTCGCCGACGCCTGCGTCGCGGCCGGCGTGACCTTCATCGGTCCACCCGCGAGCGCGATGCGCCTGATGGGCGACAAGGTCTCGGCTCGCGCGACCGTGACGCGCGCCGGTGTGCCGGTCGTGCCGGGCGACAACGGCGACGGCGGCGGCGGCTTCCCCACCGCCGAGACCGCGCTCGCGGCGGCAGAGCGGATCGGCTTCCCGGTGATGCTGAAGGCGGCGGCCGGCGGCGGTGGCAAGGGGATGCGGCTGATCGACGGCGCGGCCAAGTTTGTCGCGGCGTACGACGGCGCTCGGCGCGAGGCGAAGGCGGCGTTCGGCGACGACACGGTCTATCTCGAGAAGGCGATCCTTCGGCCACGCCACGTCGAGGTGCAGGTCTTCGCGGACGCGCACGGCAACGCGATCCACCTCGGCGAGCGCGACTGCTCGATCCAGCGGCGGCACCAGAAGGTCGTCGAAGAGTCGCCGTCGCCCGCGCTGGGCGCCGAGCTGCGCGCACGGATGGGCGAGGTTGCGGTGCGCGCCGCGCTCGCGTGCGACTACCGCGGCGCGGGAACCATCGAGTTCCTGCTGGCGCAAAGCGGCGAGTTCTACTTCCTCGAGATGAACACGCGACTACAGGTCGAGCACCCCGTCACAGAAATGGTGACCGGCCTCGACCTCGTGGCGTGGCAGCTCGCGGTGGCCGAGGGGAAACCGCTGCCACTGTCGCAGGAGCAGGCCGACGCACGGCGGCGCGGCACGGCCATCGAGTGTCGCGTCTACGCGGAGGACCCGATTCGCTTCCTGCCGTCGCCGGGGCGGATCACCTCGCTGCGCACACCGTCGGGGCCGTACGTGCGTGACGACTCGGGCGTGCAGGCCGGGGCCGAGATTTCGGTCTACTACGACCCGCTGGTGTCGAAGCTGATCGTGTGGGGCGAGGACCGCGACGCTGCGCTCGGGCGCATGCGACGCGCGCTTGGCGAGTACCGCGTGGGCGGGATCAAGACCAACCTGCCGTTTCACCGACGGCTGATGGAGCATCCCGCGTTCATCGCGGGCGACTACGACACCGGGTTCATCGAGCGCGAAAGGGACGTACTGCTCGCGCCCTACACACTCGACGCCGAGCAGCTGGAGCTGGCGATCATGGCGGCCGCGATTCACACGGCGAGCGTGGGCGGCAGCGCCAGCGTGGGCGGCAGCGCCAGCGTGGGCGGCAGCGCCAGCGTGGGCGGCAGCGCCAGCGTGGGCGGCGGGGTCAGCGCGGCGCGGTCGGCGTGGCGGGCCCCGGTCACCGGCTGGCGCGGACGCTGACCGAGGCGACGCAGCGGCACGCCCAACTTGACCTGCACCTACGGTCACGATAGGAACGGTCCCGTCGGTGGCCGGACTGCCACCGTGGTCCTGCATGTCACCAGCCGACTCAACCGCTCCGACCGATCCCGACGCTCCGCTCCCGGTGGCTTCGGTGTCGTCCGCTCCCTTGCAGCAGCTCCTCGTCGACGCCGAGGTCGCCTACGACCGCGGTGACTATGCGGGGACCCGGCGCTGCGCCGTAGAACTGCTCGCCGCCGCACCGCCCGACGACCTGGCCGGCCCCGCGCGCGAACTGCTTGCTCGACTTCGCCCCGACCGCGCGGCGGTCGTGCTTACCGGTCTGTGCGCAGCGCTGTTCGCGCTCGTCGTCGGCCGGTACGTGTTCTAGCGCAGCCGCCTCGGCCAGCGCCAACGGCACCCGTTCGTGCCGCGCCTTTGGCATGCCG
>SHYZ01000042.1 GCA_009692535.1 Myxococcales bacterium | reverse complement strand
TCCTGCTTCGCGCCGACGCCGAGCGCGTAGAGCACGGTGTCCTTCCAGTCGTACGAGTGCTGCATCGGCGCTGATTTCTTACCCACCAGATCGAGCTTGAGCGACATCGGGACCTCCTCGGGGAGCCCAAGGTAGCGAGGCTTGCGGCTGTCTGTCCATCGCTGCCGATCTACCACCGAGGTGCCACCGAGCTGCCACCGAACTGCCACCGATTTGCGGCGGTGCCAGACGTGTGGCTACCCTGACCGACATGAAGTCGGATTCTCCGGGGGCGGGGGGGGTGGCGGAGCCAGCGGTGGAGACGCTGGTCGGGCAGACGCTTGAGAACTATCGCGTCTTGGAGCTGCTCGGCTCGAGCGACATGGGCGACGCCTACCTTGGCGAGCATGTCGCCGCTGGCACCAAGGCGACGATCAAGGTCCTACGACCCGAGGTCTCGCGCGACGAGGAGGCGATGCAGCGCTTCTTCGATGACGCGCGGTCCGCGGCCGGTGCGCGGCATCCGGGGCTGATGGCGGTCTACGACGTGGGCTTTCTCGCCGACGGGCGCGGCTACCTCGTGCGCGAGCTCTTCACGGGGGAGAGCTTGCGGGCGCGGCTCGTGCGGCTGCGGAGCTTCTCGGTCGGGCAGGCCGCTGAGATCGCCTTTCATGTGGCGGCGGCGCTCGCGAGCGCGCACTCGGCTGGAGTGGTGCACCGCGACGTGAAGCCGGAGAATCTATTTCTCGTCCCTGCGCCTGAACTCGGCGAGCACAGCGAGCGGGTCAAGATCGCCGACTTCGGTGTGTCGAGGCTGCGGCACGCGTTGGTCGCGGGCGTGCCGCTCGAGGGAACGGTGCCGGTGCGCGGGACCTCGCGCTACATGGCGCCCGAGCAGGGGGACGGAGACGTCGAGGTCGATTCGCGTGCCGACACCTACGCGCTCGGCTGCGTGCTCTACGAGATGTTGACCGGACGACACCCGTTCGCGCTCGAGACCTCGCTCGAGATCACGCAGATGCGCCGCGACGCGCCGCTCGTGCCGCCATCGAGCATGCAGCCGGTCCCGCCGGAGCTCGACGCCCTGGTGATGGCGATGCTCGCCAAGGATCGACGTCAGCGGCCGAGTTCGATGGCGGATGTGGTCAAGGCGCTCGTGCTCCACGCGGGGCTCTCTCTCGACACGGCCGAGCTGCAGCCCGCGTCGCAGTTGGTTGCGCTTGCGGACCTGACCGACACGCGGCGTGGGCTGAGGATCGCGCCGCCGCGGCCCAAGTCGGCAGCGGCAGCGGCAACCGCAGGGTGGGCCGTCGGCGGCATCGCGCTGGTGCTCGTGGCGGTGAGTTTGCTCTTCGTGTTCAAGAAGCGTCGCGCCATGAGCGCGGAGGAAGCCGCCAGCGGAGGCGGCGGGCAGGCCGCGGCCGATGAGGACCAGGGGTGCGGCGAGGAGCCGCCGTCCGCGGCAAAGGGCGCGGGCGCAGTAGGCGCCGCCGCCGGCCTCGACGCTGTGCCGCCGCCGTCAGCCAAGGTCGCAGCCGCGCGATGGGTGCTGATCATGCCGCCCGACGCGCCGGTGTTTCTCGGGGTCTCGTCGGGGAGCACGCCGGTCGCGCTGCGTGGGTTTCGGCCGGGGCGGCTGGCCTTCTCGCCGACGGCGCCGTACGAGCTGCAGCAGCGCGAGGTGACGCAGGTCGAGGTCGTCGATTGGCAAAAGCGAAAGCGGCAGCCGCTGCTGGCGCCGCCATCATGGGCAGGCCGGGGCGTCGACCTCGTGAACTTCCCTGCGACCGGGGTGGCGTGGGGTGTCGCGAGCGCGTACTGCGCGGACCTCGGGGGCGCGCTGCCGACGGAGGAGCAGTGGGAGTACGCAGCGCGTGGGCCGTATCGGCGCTCCTGGCCGTGGGGCACGGCGCCGCGTGAGGGTGATGCGACGCGGGCGTGGGAGGCGGTGCCGCAACCGGTGCTCGCGAGCGAAGAGGATCTGACGCCAGACGATCCGCCGATCCACGACCTCGGCGGGAACGCGATGGAGTGGACCGCTGATGTGTGGCGGGCCGATCTGCCTGGTGCCGACGAGGCGTGGGTGACCGCCGAGGGCCGCGTGCATCGCGCGGTGCGGGGTGCGCCGCTCGGTGAGCGCGCGCCGAGCGTGGAGAACTTCGAGGGCGCGGCGTGGCGCACGCCGGTCTGCGCCGAGGGGGCGTGTCCGAAGGAGACCGCGCGCACGCTCCGCTTCGTCGGGTTCCGCTGTGTGCGCACGCCGGAGCGCTAGCGGCGCGAGGCGTCAGTCTCGTGGTGTCAGTCGCGGCAGAGCCAGCGCGCGATGTTCGCGATCTGAATCTCGTCGGTGCCGCCGCCGATCTGGAGCAGCTTCGCATCGCGCGCGAGTTGCTCCACGCGGAACTCCTGCATGTAGCCGTTCCCGCCGAGGAGCTGCACAGCGTCGAGAGCGACCTCGGTGGCGGCACGCGCCGAGTAGAGCTTGGTCGCGCTCGCCTCGGCGGGCGACATGGAGCGGCGGTTGCGTTGAAGCGCGAGCTGCTTCCACACCAAGTTCTCGACGTTCTGTTTGTGCATGAACATCCGCGCCAGCTTCTCTTGCACCAGCTGGTACTCGGCGATCGGGCGGCCCCACGTGACGCGCTGCTGCGAGTAGGCGAGGGCGGTCTCGAGGCAGCGCTCGATGATGCCCAGGGCCATCGGTGCCATGCCGGTGCGCTCGCCGTGAAAGACGTCGCGCGCGCCGTCGCGGGCGGCGACGAGCGCCTCACCGCCGAGGAGGTGGTCGCGGGGCACACGAACCTCCTCGAGGAAGAGCTCGCCGGTCGGTGAGCTGTGCATGCCCATCTTGCGCATCGGCGGACCCTGCACGAAGCCAGGCGCGCCGCGCTCGACGACGAACGCGTGGATCGGGCGCGCCTCGGGCTGATCGCCGTCGCGCGCGAGCTTGGCGTAGATCACGCAGAGGTCGGCGAACGGTGCGTTGGTGATGAAGGTCTTCTGCCCGGAGAGCAGGTAGCCGTCACCGTCCTCGCGCGCGACGGTGCGCATCGCGCCGAACGCGTCGGACCCGGCGCCCGGCTCGGTCATGCCCCACGCGCCGATCTGCTCCATCGTGACCAGCGGAAGGCCGAAGCGGCGCCGCTGCTCGGGCGTGCCCCGCGCCATGATCGCGCCGCCGGCGAGCCCGACCGACGCGCCGAACGCCATGAAGAAGCCGGGGTTCACGCGGCAGAGCTCGATCACGAGCAGCGCCTGCAGCGCGGCGTCGCCGCCGCCCATCACGCCGCCACGACTCTCGCCCTCGGTGGGAGCGGCGCTGCGTGCGGCGGCACGCTCGAACGACGCGCGCGCGAGGTCGGCGAGCGCGAAGGTGCGCACGAGGTCGCGCATCAGCTCGTACGGCGGGACCTCGCACCGCTCGAGCGCGTCGGTCGCGGGCTCGAGCTTCTCGGTCACCCACCGCCGGAGCATACGTCGCGCGAGCTCCTGCTCCTCGGTCCAGCCGAAGTCACTCATACCGGCATCACCCCACGCTTGCGCCACGGTCGCTCGACCTTGCGGTCCCAGCTCATCTCGACGGCACGACAGAGCAGCGGCCGTGTGTCGCGCGGATCGATCACGTCATCGACGAGACCCCAGCCGGCGACGCGGTTGATGTCGATCTGCTGCTGCAGCGCCTGTCTAAGCTGCGCGCGCACCTCGGGGGTCGGCTCGGTGTCGCCAAAGAGCTTCTTCGCGGCGATGCCGAGCATGCCGTCGGCGCCCATCACGGCGATCTCGGCGCCCGGCCACGCGACGAGGAGGTCTGGCTCGTACGCGCGCCCGGCCATCACGTAGTAACCAGCGCCGTAGCCCTTGCGCAGACAGACGGTGAGCTTGGAGACGGTGGCCGACGCCATCGCGTGCAGCAGCTTCGCGCCGTGCCGGATGATGCCGGTGTGCTCGACCTGCGTGCCGACCATGAAGCCGGGCACGTCCATCAGGAACACCAGCGGCAGTCCGAACGCGTCGCAGAGCTGGATGAAGCGCGCCGCCTTGTCGGCCGAGTCGCTGGTGAGCACGCCGCCGAGGTGACGCGGGTTGTTCGCCACGATTCCGACGGGACGACCGCCGAGGCGAGCGAGCCCGGTGACGATCGCGCGTGCCCAGCGCGGCTTGAGCTCGAGGAGCTTCCCGTGATCGACGACCAACCGGATCACCTCGAGCACGTCGTAGGTCTGGCGCGACGACTCGGGCAGCACGTCGAGCAGGCGCTCCTCGCGTCGGTCGATCGGATCGTCGCAGGGGATGATCGGCGGCCGCTCCTCGCAGTGCTGCGGGAAGAAGGAGAGGTACTCCTTGATCGTCTCGATGCAGGTCGGCTCGTCGTCGACCTCGAGATCACCGACGCCTGACTTTTCGCAGTGCACCTGCGAGCCGCCGAGCTCTTGCTCGGTCACCTCCTGCCCGGTCACCGCTTTGACCAGCGGCGGTCCGGCGAGCGCCATCGAGCCGATCCCCTTCACCATCGGGACGAAGTCGGCGAGCGCGGGGATGTACGCCGTGCCGGCCGCGCCTGGGCCCATCATCGCGGCGACGAGCGGCACCACGCCCGACATGATCACCTCCTCGCGGAAGAGGTGCCCCGAGCCGGCGAAGAGCGAGATGAAGTCGCCCTGGCTGGTGAGCTTGGGGTCGATGCGCGCGCCGGCTGAGTCAACCAGCCAGACCATCGGCATGCGGCAGCGGAGCGCGAGTTCGCGCATGCGCGTGACCTTGGTCTCGCCGGTCATCCCGATCGAGCCGCCCTTCACGGTGAAGTCGTAGGCCGCCGCTGCGACGAGCCGCCCGCGCACCTTGCCCCAGCCGCAGACCACCGCGTCGGCGGCCGGGCGATCACGCGCGTCGCCGCCCATCTGCGTGCCGTGGATGCCGACCTCGAACCATGTGGCGTCGTCGAAGAGCAGCGCGAGCCGCTCACGGCAGGTGAGCTTGCCGCGCTCGTGCTGGCGCGCGACCCGCTCGGGGCCGCCGAGCTCGCGGATCTTTTCGCGGCGCTGTTCCAGCTCGGCGACGAGCTCGCGCATCGTCGGCATCACGCAGCCTCGCCCGGCCAGAGGATCGCGCGGGTCTCGGCGAGCGTCGCGACCTGTCGCCCGGAGAGACGCACGAGCGCGGCGGCGGCAGCGACGAGCTCGCCGTTCGATGCGGCCATGGTGCCGTCGGGCAGATAGAAGTTGTCCTCGAGCCCGACGCGCAGATCGCCACCGAGCGAGAGCGCGGCCATGGCCAGCGGCCACTGCTCGCGCGAGATGCCGATCACCTTCCAGCGCGAGCCGACGGGGATGTTGCTCGCCTGGAACGCGAGGTGGCGCGCGGTGGCCGGGATGCCGCCGGTGACGCCCATGACGAAGGAGAAGTGATACGGCCGCTCGAGCAGGCCGAGGTCCGCGAGCACCTCGTGCGATGCGGTGTGGCCGGTGTCGAAGCACTCCATCTCGGCCTTCACGCCGGCGCCGTGGAAGGCGCGCGCGAACGCGATGATGTCGGCGAAGTCGTTCTGGAAGATGAACTTGAACGCGAAGTCCTTCTTCTCCTTGCGCCATTTAGCGTAGTTCATCGAGCCCATGTTGAGCGCGGCGATCGCCGGACGTTGCTCGACGACGTGGCGCACGCGCCCCTCCATCGGGCCCATGCCACCCGTGGACCAGTTGAGCAGCACCGGGCAGCGCGCGGCCGTCTCCTGCTTGATCTGCGCGAACAGCGCCGGGTCCCAGCTCGGCAGCCCGTCGTCGGTGCGCGCATGGATGTGGACGATCGTCGCGCCGGCCTCGAACGCGCGCCGCGCCTCCTCGGCGATCTCGACCGGCGTATACGGAATCGCCGGGCAGTGCTGCTTGGTCGTGACCGCGCCAGTGAGGGCGCACGAGATGATCACCTTGTCGGGCTGCGACATCACTTCACCTCTCCTTCTACGTGGGTACGAATCTTCCGGGCCACCTTGTCGAGGATCGTCACCAGCGTCTCCTTCTCCTTGCGGTCGAGCGAGGCGAGCGCGCGGCGCAGCAGCTCCCACGGCGCGTTGTCGGCGCGGGCGGCGAGGGCGCGACCATGCTCGGTGGCGCGGATTTTCCACACCCGGCGATCCTCGGCGCTCTGCTCGCGGGCGACGAGCCCCGCCTGCACCATCCGATCGACGATGCCGGTGATGGTCGAGTTCTGCGCCGCGAGTCGACGCGAGAGCTCGGAGAGCGAGAGCGTGTCGATCTCATCGAGCAGCTTGAGCACGTTGAGCTGCGTCGCCGTGACACCGAGCGCCTGGCACTGCTCGCGCGCGAGCCGTCGCCCCTCGGTCTGGAGGTAGATCACCGTCTCGACGATGAGGTCCAGCTGGCGAACGGTTCGTGCCATAGATAGTTCGTGACATGGAATATCAGCCGAGCGCTGCGACGTCAACCGCGCGGTGGTGCGGGTGGCGATGCGCTTCAGGAGCGACGGAAGGTGCCGAGCGCGCGGTCTTTTACGACGCCGGGGAATTCGAGGAGCTGGTTGTGGATCGCGACGTAGACCCCGGGCGGCGCGAGCTGCACCGCGAGCAGCGCCTCGGTGAGGTTCTGCAGCGCGTCGGTGGAGCGGAGCTCGTAGGGCCGGAGCGCGCCGGTGAGCACGATCGGCGTCGCCGGCCGGCCCCAGAGCTCGACGATGCGCTCGCCGGTCACGGTGAGCCGATCGGTGCCGTGTACGACAATCACGCCGTCGTGATCGGCGGCCCGCTCGCCCGCGACGGTCGCAACGAGCGTGTGGTCCTCGGGCGTCATGTCGAGGCTGTCCTTGTTCATCAGCGGAATCCGATGGAGCGAGACTCCGCGCAACTCGAGCTCGGAGAGCATCACGTCGAGCACCGAGACCCGGTTCGCGAGCACGCCAGCGAGCGCGTCGTAGGTCTTCTCGATGGTGCCGCCGGTGGTAACGAGCGCGATGCGCTTTGCCTGCATGCTCGACGACGCCACGCGCCGACGATAGCCCACGCCGTCGGCGCTCGCACGCATGCTATCGTGTTCGGGTGAGGCTGCTCGCTTTGGCGTCGGTGCTGCTGGCACTGCTGCTCGCAAGCGCGCCTGCTCCAGCCCGCGCCGCGGGTCGCGGCCTGCTGGTCGTGCAGGTCGACGTCGTGGGCGCGACGGTCGAGTTGGATGGCAGCGTGATCGGCCGTTCGCCGCTCCGGGCCGCAGTGGCGGCAAGCGCGGGCGAGCACGCGATCAAGGTCTGGAAGCTCGGGCACGTGCCCTACCTCGACGTGGTGATCGTCGAGCGGGGCGGGCGCCGCGTTGTCGACGTGTTGCTCGCGCCCACCACGGCCGTCTTGGTCGTGGCGACCGAGCCGGAGGACGCCGATGTGCTGGTCGATGGCGAGTTCGTTGGCGAGGCGCCGGTCGAGCTCGAGCTGTCGGCTGGTCCGCACCTCGTGCGCGTCGAGCGGCCAGGGCGGTTGCCGGCGGAGCGGATGGTGGTGCTCGGTCTCGGCGTGGTGACGAGCGAGGTGCTGACGCTTGTACCCGAGCCGGGGCGGCCAAGGGCAGCGTCGCGCCCGGTCTGGAAGCGCGGTTGGTTCTGGACCGCAGCCGTCGCTGCTGCCGCGACCACGGCGTATTTCGTGGTGCCGCGCCCCATCGCCGCCGCTGCGAGCGCCGACCGCGAGATCACCGTTCCCGGCCCGTAGCGGCGGGCGCGTGGCGACCGACCGACCGAGCGCCGACCGTGCCCCGGTGTCCCCGGTGCTGTGTGAACCGGCGGTTTCATCCCGTGGGTCGGCGCCGACAAGTCCGCGCAATCGCGCGCATCGGTGCGTTGGCCCACAGGTTGCTCAAGCTCCCGCCATGCGCAAGCAACTGGCCTTCCTCCTCGCCTCCGTCGTTCTCCTCGCCACGGTTCCTGGCGTCGCGTTCGCCCACAGCGGGCACCGCCGTGTGGCGATCCATGTCGGCGGCAGCGTCGTCGTGCGCGGTGCGCGCTGGGTGCCTGTGCGCCGCCATCCGCACCATCACCACGCCCCGGCCGTGGTCGTACACGACTCGTCGCCCGGCATCGCGCCGCGCGTGCGGATTCCGGTCGGCGTCGGCCTCTTCACCGGCTCCTTGCGGCTCAAGCACTCCGGTGCAGACGCGCAGTCGGTCGGCGGCCTGCTCCGCCTGCGCCTCTCGCCCAACGTCGCGCTCGACGGCGAAATCGCCGAGAGCCAGTTCATTGGTGAGGACCGCCGCGACCTGCGCATCGGCGGCACGCTGGTCGTGAATGTCGCAAGGCGCGGCGCGCTCGCGCCCTACCTGCTGGTCGGCGTCGGGCTCAACGCCATCGATGCCGCGACCACGCCGGAGCCGGTGACGCAGAGCTACGTGGAGGGCGGCGCCGGCCTCGCGGTTCACGTCGGCGCGCACTTCACGCTGGCGGCCGATCTCCGCCTGCAGGGCCTCTCGCTCGCGAACGACGACGGCGCGATGGCCGCACACGCCCGCGCACTCGGGATCCCCGAGCGGGATCGTGCCGCCACCGCGCGCCTCGTCGGGGTGTTGACCTTCTAACCCGCAGCACCGGCGGGCACCGTCGCCGGCGATCCCGCACAGCGCCGCGCCGCGCGCACCCGCAACCGTCGTCGGGTGACATATGCTTCCGCCCCGGTGCGCGGAACCGCTCAGCTGCTCTCGCTCGTCGCTGCTTGCGCTGCGCTCTCGTGTAGCGACGACGCCCCACGCGTCCGCCTCTACCACACCGAACCGAAGGCTCCCGAGCTCACCGACGAGGCGATCCGCGCGCTCGATCACCTCGGCCCCACCGTGGTCGCGACCGGCGTCAACTTCGGCGTCTACTCTGAGCGGGCCACGCGCATCGATCTCCTCCTCTTCGAAGACGCCGAGGCCGAGCTCCCGACGCGGCAATTCGAGCTGGTCCGGTTCGGCGACGTCTGGAACCTCTACGTCGAGGGCGTCGGTCCCGGCCAGCACTACGGCTTCGTCGCGTGGGGCCCGAACTGGCCGCACACCGCGAGCTTTACGCCCGGCAAGATCGACGGCTTCATCGCCGACGTCGACGCCGCCGGCAATCGCTTCAACCCGAACAAGCTGCTCATCGATCCCTACGCGCGTGCGCTGCACCGGGATCACGACTGGGCCCGCGGCTCGACGGCGAGCGGCCCCGGTCGCACCGAGTCGACCTGGGGCGCCGGCGCCAAGGGCGTGGTCTGGAGCAGCGGCTACACGTGGAGCGATGCGGAGTCCGCGTGGCGCGCACGCCGCGCTGATCCCGCCGCGCCCGGCAACGGCTGGCACGAGCAGATCGTCTACGAGGTTCATCCCAAAGGCTTCACCGCGAGCCCGGCGTCGGGCGTGGCGCACCCCGGCACCTACCGCGGCTTCGGCGAGCAGGCGGCGTACCTCGCCGACCTCGGCGTTACCGCGGTCGAGATCATGCCGATCCACGAGAAGCCGCTCGATGGTGGCTACTGGGGCTACTCGACGCTGAGCTTCTTCGCGCCCGAGCTGACCTACGCCGCGCGACAGGAACCGCTCGAGGTGATCGACGAGTTCAAGTGGATGGTGGACCAACTCCACCAGCACGGGCTCGAGGTCTGGCTCGACGTCGTCTACAACCACACCGGCGAGGGCGGGCTCTGGCGCGAGCGACTGCTGCTCGACGACGTGAGCCTCGATCCGCGCACCGACGGCTCGCTCGCCAACTTCGATCCGAAGGAGGTCGCGGGGATCTACTCCTTCCGCGGGCTCGACAACGCCGCGTACTACGCCCTCGACGAGGACAAGCAGACCTACTGGAACAACACCGGCGTCGGCAACCAGACGCGCCCCAACCACCTGCCGATGCGGCGGCTCACGATCGACTCGCTCCGCTTCTACGCCGACGAGCTGCACGTGGACGGCTTTCGCTTCGACCTCGCGCCGATCCTCGGCGAGCGCGACCTCGACTACAACAACTGGGACGATCCGGCGCAGACCGTGCTCCAGGAGATCATCGACGATCCGGTGCTGCGCGCGACCAACACGCGGATCATCGCGGAGCCCTGGTCAGCCGGCGGCAACTACGGCGTCAAGATCGGCGCGTTCCCGGCCGCGAGCTTTGCGCCCGGCGTCGGCTGGTACGAGTGGAATGCGCGCTTCCGCGACTGGTGGCGCGCGTTCCTCAACGACGACAGCTGGCGCCTGAGCAGCCTCGAGGCGGACGCCGACGGCGGCTTCACGATGACCGGGTTTGACCGCTACTACCGGCCGAGCGGTCGTCGCCCGTACCACACGGTCAACTTCCTCACCGTGCACGACGGCTTCACGCTCTACGACCTCTTCTCCTACGATCAGAAGCAGAACAACTGCGGCCCGCTCAACCCGGTCTGCTGCGAGGCGCAGTTGTCACCGTTCTGCGACATCGACTCGGGCGAGCGGAACAACCGCAGCCGCGACTGGGGGCAGGAGCAGGAGCCGTTCAAGCGCCAGCTGATGCGCAACGCGTTCGTCGCGATGATGATCTCGCACGGGACGCCGATGCTGCTCGGCGGCGACGAGTGGATGCGCACGCAGCTCGGCAACAACAACGCGTACTCGACCGGCGCTGACAGCGAGTTCAACTGGTACGACTGGGGCTCGTGGCAGGCCGCCGACGAGCGCCATCGGATGCACGATTTCGTGCGCGACATTAATCGCTTTCGACGGGATCACTTTTACGCGCTCGCGCCGCCCGACTACGGTGCCGGCGCGCCGTTTTCGTGGAAGAGCGCGGCCAACACCGACGCTGTCAACTGGAACGGTCGCCACGTGATGCTCCACTACCACGACGCCACGCGCGGCGCCGAGCTCGCGATCCTCATCAACCTCGAGCGTGGCCCGGTCACCTTCACGCTGCCGAGCGGGCGCAGCTGGGTGCGACTCGTCGACACGCAGGCGTATTTCGACACCGAGCCGTTCGTCGGCGAGAGCGGCGCGCCCCGCGTGAGCGCGAACATCAGCCTCGACGAGCCGGCCGTGCTCCCCGACGCGACGTACGGCGCCGCCGCTTCGTCGATCGTCATCCTGGAGGCGCGTGAGTAGGACAGGTCACGCCGCGGTCGCGGGCCTGGTCGCCGCTGTCGTCGCAGTCGGCCTCCTGTTTGGCGCGCCGACGCTCGCCCGCGCTGACGTCGCGCCCGAGCGGGTCGAGACCTCAGGCTACCTACGCATCATGACGCGCCCCGATTTTCAGGGCGGCAACTCGCGCCTCGGTTTCTGGAACCTCTACGGTCGCCTGCTCAACGAGGGCCCGTGGGTCACCCTCGGGCTGCGGCTCAACATTCTGCCGCGCGATCCGGTCACTCGCGAGGCGTGGACCAGCGTGGTCGCGCGCATCGAGGGCGGCTCGATCGCCAACGTCGACCCGCGCATGGGGCGACTCGACGCGCTCGCGCTCAACCAACTCTATGTGCAGGCCGGCAACGTGCTGCTCGAGGACGTGACCTGGCAGGTCGGCACGCTCGAGTACTACCTCGGTGATCTCAGCCTCTACGATTTGCGGGTCGCGCAGATTTTCTTCGAGACCGTCGGCGCCTCGGCACGGTGGCAGACGCCGCGTGTCGATCTCGTCGTCGGCGCGGGCGACTCGGGCTACGCGCTGCGCGGTGATCGCTACAGCACCGTCTTCACCGTCGGTGGGCTCGCGCGGGTCCGGCTCGGTGGGCAGCTCGAGCTTGGGCTCGGTGGGCAGCTCGGCGTCGAGCCCGAGGTCGAGGGGAATCGCTTCGCGCCGCACGCCACGCCGGAGGTCGACTACGAGGACTGGCTGCGCGGCGAGGTCGCCGAACGCTGGCTCGATGCGCATCCGGGCGAGGCGCAGAACTTTCCTCATCCTGTCGCCACGTCGTCGGCGTCGTGGAAGCTGATCGGCTACCTCGGGTTCGGCAAGCTCGGCGCGCTGCGCTGGAACAACCTCTACACCAGCGTCGAGCGGCTGCACCCCGAGGGCTTCACCAGCGAGCTCGTAGACGGGCAGGGCTTCGACCTCTACGTGAAGGAGCTGACCGACGAGCGCTTCCGCCTGCTCGTCGGCGATGAAGCGCACTTCACGCTCGTGCCGGGGCGACTCGAGCTGCTCTGGGGCGGCCTCGTCGGCGTGCACTGGGACGGCGACAACCGCATCGCGCCGGGCGACCACAATCGGCGCTACGCCTCGACCGTGTTGCGCTTGCAGCTGCAGGTCGGCGAGCGGGCGGCGCTCCTCGCCGAGACCAGCCTCGCGCACGAGCAGTCGACTGAAGGGAATCGCTATCGGCGCTACGGCGACTCGGTGTTCCAGAGCTCGGGCGGCATCTCGGACGCGCGCGGGCTCGAGTTTGGCGACACCGCCGAGCGGACGACCTGGCAGGGGAAGGCCGGCTGGGTGCTCGCGCCGCTCGGTGCGGGCGTCTTTTCGCGCCCGGCGCTGAGGCTGCTCTACGGCGTGCAGCACTCGTCGCAGACCAACGCGTTCGGCAACAGCTTCGTCGAGAGCCTCGACCAGTCCAACCTGTTCGGCTCGCCGGATCAGCACTGGCACCATGTGCTGGCGGTCGAGGCGGAGGCGTGGTTTTGAGCACGCGCCGATTGCTGCTGCCGCTCGTCGTGCTGCTCGCGGTCTTCGGGCTGCTCGCGCTCGGCGGCTGTCTCTCGCGCGCCGCGGTCGTCCGGCTCACCACGCCGGAGCGCGTGCTGGCCGTATGGGTGCTCGAGCCGGCCGATCGTCCTGAAGTGCTCGACGCGGGCCGCCCGGCGCGGTCGCGCGTCGGCGCCGAGCTCACGCGGCGGAACTTCGTCGTCGAGGAGCTCCCGTTCGCGCGCACCGCAGCCGACTTCACGACGCGGCGATCATCGGCGGCACGCTACGCCGCGCTCGAGTCGCTCTCCGACGCGCCGGCACGGCTGCTTATCGAGGCGCGGGCGCAGTTCGACGCGCAGCTCGGCGGACGGTTCCGCTGGAGCGTGGCGGTGCGACTTTGGGCCGGGCGTCGTGGGGCCGCGCAGCTCGTCGACAGCTTCGATGTGCCGGTGTTCCTCGAGTACGCCCACGAGCGCGAGCGGGAGGCACTCGACGCCGCCGCGCCGGTGGTCGCGTCGCGCCTTGGCGCACTCCTCGATCGCCTGATCGGTGGCAGCGACCTTGTCGCCGCCGTTGCGGGCGCGAACCCACTCCCTGTCGACGACGCGATCTACTTTGTTCTCGTCGATCGTTTTGCCGATGGTGATGCCGACGCTGCGCCCGACACCGACCGCGCCAACCCGCACGCCTTCCACGGTGGCGATCTTCGCGGCCTGCGCGCACGACTCGACCACATCCAGGCGATGGGCTTTCGCACCGTCTGGCTGAGCCCGGTCACGCGCAGTCGCCAGCAGCCGTTCCTCGGCTTCGGCGCGTACCACGGCTACTGGCCGGACGATCTCCTCGCGAGCGAACCGCGCTTCGGCGACGAGGCAGAGCTCGTGTTGCTCGCGCGCGAGCTCGAGCGCCGCGGCATGCGCTTGCTGCTCGACCTCGTCGTGAACCACGTGGCGCCCGATGCGCCGCTCGTCGCTGAGCACCCCGACTGGTTCCACCACGAGGGGCCGGTCGCCGATTTCGACGACCCGGTGCAGCGGATCCGCGGCGAGCTGCATGGGCTGCCCGATCTCGCGCAGGAGCGCGACGAGGTCTACGCCTACCTCCTCACGATGGCGCGAGGCTGGATCGCGCGAGTCCGCCCCGCCGGCTTCCGGCTCGACGCGGTGAAGCACGCCCCCGACACGTTCTGGCGCCGCTTCACCACGGACCTCCATGCCAGCGCCGGGCCCGGATTCTTCCTGCTTGGGGAAATCCTCGACGGAGATCCTGCGCGGCTGGCGCACGCCGCCAACGGGTCGGGCTTCGATGCCGTGTTCGACTTCCCGCTCGCAGCCGCCATGAAGGAGGTGTTCTGCGAGGGTGCCGCGCCGGCACAACTCGGCGTCGTGCTCGCTGCCGATCGTGGCTACGACGCCAGCACGCGGCTGGTCACGCTGGTCGACAACCACGACCTGCCGCGGATCATGGGTGCGTGTGGTGGCAATCGCGCGCGGGTTGAGCAGGCGCTGGCCTTCCTGTTCACGGCGCGCGGCGTGCCGTCGGTGGCCTACGGCACCGAGGCGGGACTCGCCGGGCTCGCGGATCCCGACAACCGCGCGAGCATGCCGTGGGCCGCACCGCACCCGCTGCGCGCTGCGATCACGACGCTGCTCGCCGCACGCCACGCGCACCCCGCGCTCCAGACCGGCGTGCCGCTCTTCTTCGCCGCGAGCCCGACGCTCTTCGCCTACGCCCGTGTGAGCGAGCACGAAGCGGCCGTCATCGGGATCAACTCGGGAGCCGCGCCGGTCGACCTGCGGCTCCCGGCCGCGCTCGACGGCCATGGCGCCGAGACCACGCTCCACGGCGCAGGCGAGCTTACCGGCGGCGTCCTGCGCGTTCCGGCCGGCGAGCTGGTCGCGTTGCTGCTCCCCGCCGCCGAGCGGGGCGGCTTTGCCGAGCTCGCCGCGCAGATCGCTGCACGCGCCAGCGAACCGCACGCCGTGCGCTTCCATTCCTCCGCACAAGCCGCCTGTCGCGGCGAGGCGCTGCTCGTCGTGGGCAGCGCGCCCGAGCTCGGCGCGTGGCGTCCCGAGGCGGGGCTGCTGCTCAACGGGACCGCAGCCCCGACAGCGACCGTGGCGCTGCCGGCTGGGGTGATCGCCTTCAAGCTGGTGCGCCGCACCGCCGACGGGTCGCACGCGTGGGAGCCGGGACCGAATCGCTATTTCCTCGTGGCGCCCGAGGGCCGCGCCGACGTGGAACTCGACGGGGCAGGGGCAAAGTGTCCGTCGTAGCGCTCGAGCAGGTGGAGAAGAACTTCGGCGCGACGCGCATCGTGCGCGGACTCTCGCTTGTCGCCGAGGCCGGTGAGTTCCTGGTGATGGTCGGGCCGTCAGGCTGCGGCAAGACCACCACGCTGCGCATGATCGCCGGGCTCGAGGCGCCGACCGCCGGCACGATCCATATTGGCGGCCGCGACGTCACTGCGCTGCCACCCAAGGACCGCGATGTGGCGATGGTGTTTCAGTCGTACGCGCTCTACCCGCACCTGTCGGTGTTCGACAACATGGCCTTCGGTCTCACCCTCCGCGGCGCGCCCAAGCAGGAGATCGCGCGACGCGTCTCCGAGGCCGCGCGCATCCTCGAGCTCGACGCACTGCTGACTCGCCGCCCCAAGGAACTCTCGGGCGGGCAGCGGCAGCGGGTCGCGATCGGCCGCGCAATCGTGCGCGACCCAAAGGTGTTTCTCTTTGACGAACCGCTCTCCAACCTCGACGCGTCGTTGCGCGGCCAGATGCGCGCCGAGATTGCCGGGCTGCACCGTCGCCTCGGCGCGACGATGGTCTACGTCACGCACGACCAGGTCGAAGCGATGATGCTCGCGACACGGATCGCCGTGCTCGAAGGGGGCGAGCTCCGGCAGGTGGGCCCACCGCAGGAGCTCTACCACCGCCCGAAGAATCGCTTCGTCGCCGGCTTCATCGGCTCGCCACCGATGAACTTCGTCACCGGTGTCGTCGGTGCGCGCGGTGGCGCGCCGGTGCTCGAGACCCGGGGCGCGGCGCTCGCGCTCCCCGATGCGGCACGCGCGCTCGCCGCCGGCGCGCGACTCACCGTCGGGATTCGTCCGCACGATGTACGCGTGGACGGCTCCGCCATCGGCTCCACCGTCGGTTTTGGGGGCGAGGCGTCGATCGTCGAGCCGATGGGCTGGGAGTCGTACGTCCATGTAAAGACCGAGGTCGGCACCGTGATTGTACGCATCGAGGGCGCCACGCCAGCTCGTCCCGGTGATCGGCTCGGACTCGTGCTGCCGCCGACTGCGCTCCACCTCTTCGACGACGCTGGCCACGCGCTCGCGCATCCGGTGGCGCAACCGCCGCCCGTCGAGGGCGCGGGTGGCTAGCGGGCGCACGCGAGCGGCGAGACTCGCGCTCTGCGGGTCGCTGCTGCTGCTCGGCGCGCTGCAAGTCGCGCACGGCGAGGACCGCGCTCGCCCGCTCGTGCTCTGGCACAGCTACCGCGGCGCCGAGGAGGCCGCGCTGCTGCAGACCCTCGCCACGCTCGCCGCCCGCGAGCCATCGCTCACCGTGGAGGTCATCGCGGTCCCGAACGAAGCGCTCGCCTCGAAGCTCACCACCGCCATTCCACGCGGGCACGGCCCCGACCTCTTCCTTTTCGCACACGAGCGAATCGGCGGCTGGGCCCGCGCCGGGCTGCTCGCCTCGCTCGATGCCCAGGTCGACGCAGCCGCGCTCGCCGACTATCTCCCCGAGACGATCCCACCGCTCCGCTTCGAGGGCCGGCTCTACGGCCTGCCGCTCGCGGTGAAGAGTGCCGCGCTTTTCTACAACCGCGCGCTCGTCCCCACGCCACCCGCCACCACCGACGAGCTGTTCGCGCTCGTGGCCCCGCTCCGCGCACGCGGCGTCGTGCCGCTCGTCTACGAGTCCGCCAACTTCTATTTTCACGCCGCGTGGCACCTCGGTTTCGGTGCGGAGCTGCTTGCACCCGACGGCAGCTTCCACTTCGAATCGCCGGCGTCGGTAGCCGCGCTCGGCTTTGTCGCCGATCTGCAGGCGCGCGGCGTGGTCCCCGAAGAGGTCTCGGGCGCGCTCGTGGCGAGCCTGTTCAACGACGGCAAGGCCGCGCTTGCGATCAGCGGCCCCTGGTTCACTGGCGAGCTCGCGCGCGGCCTTGACTTCGGCGTCGCCCCGCTGCCGCTCGTGAGCGCGACCGGCCGTGCCGCCTCGCCGCTGCTCACCGACGAGGCGGTGCTCATCCCCGGGACCGTGCGTGATCTCGCCGCCGCCGTGCGCGTCGCCCGCTGGCTCACCGGTCCCGAGGCCGCCATCACCCGCGCCGTTGTCGGGCGGCAGGTCGTCGCCGCGCGCGCGGCGTGGGACGACCCGCGTGTCGCCGGCGATCCGGTGCTCGCCGGTTTCCGCGCGCAGCTCGCGACGGCCACGCCGATGGACAACCGCCCGGAGATGCGCACCGTCTGGGAGCCGGCGCAGCTCGCGCTCAAGAAGGTGCTGCGTGGCGCGGCTTCGCCCGCCGAGGGCGCACGAGCGGGTGCCCGCCGGCACGCGTCGATCGTCCGCCCCGATCCGCCACCGGTCTCGCCGACGCTCTATATCGCCGCGCTCGCGGTCGCGCTCCTCGCCGGTGCAGGTTTCGTCGCGTGGCGCGTCGTGGCCGCGTTGCGCGAGCGCGGCGCGTGGCGTGAAGCGCGACGCGGCTGGGGCTGGATCGGCCCGGCCATGGCGGCCACGGCGATCCTCATCCTCTTCCCGTTCGTCGTCGGTCTCACGCTCGCGTTCTTCTCGCACCGCGAAGGGAACTGGAGCTTCGTCGGCCTCGGCAACTTCGCAGACATCCTCTCGGCGCGCGGCTACGGCCTGCTCGAGCCGCTCTCCTTCTACTACGCGCTGCTCGTCACGCTGCTCTGGACCGTGCTCAACCTCGCGCTGCATGTCGGCATCGGCCTCGCGCTCGCGCTGCTCCTCGCGCGCCCGGTGCTCGCGCTCCGCCCGGTCTACCGCGTGCTCCTCGTGATCCCGTGGGCGGTGCCGAACTACATCACCGCGCTGCTCTGGAAGACGATGTTCCACAAGCAGCAGGGCGCCATCAACGGGCTGCTCGGCGCGCTCGGCTTCGGCGAGGTCGGCTGGTTCTCGTCGTTCCCCGCCGCGTTCTTCGCCAATCTCTGCACCAACGCGTGGCTCGGCTTCCCGTTCATGATGGTCGTCGCGCTCGGCGCGCTGCAGTCGATTCCGAAGGACCTCTACGAGGCGGCTGACGTCGACGGCGCGACCGCGTGGGCGAAGTTCCGCCACATCACGCTGCCGCTGCTCCGCCCCGCGATGATCCCGGCGGTGCTGCTCGGGCTGGTCTGGACCTTCAACCAGTTCAACGTCGTCTACCTCGTCTCTGGCGGCGAGCCCGACAACGGGACCGACATCCTGATCAGCGAGGCGTACCGCTGGGCGTTCGCGCGGCAGGAGCAGTACGGCTACGCGGCGGCGTACGCGGCGTTGATCTTCGTGCTGCTGCTCGGCTGGAGCATCTTCTCCGCACGCCTCGCGCGGCGGGTGGAGGAGGCGTCGTGAGGCGCGTCGCGAAGCCCACGATCGCGGCCCGCTCCGCCGCCCTCTGGTCCGCCACGTGGCCGCACCTCGTGCTCGGCGTCGCGAGCGCGGCCGTGCTCTATCCGTTGCTTTGGATATTGAAGATGGCGCTCTCGCCGTCCCAGGCGTTCGATCCAACGCCGAACCCCATCCCCACCGCGTTCACGCTCGACAACTTCGCCACCGTCATCGGCACCGATGCTCCTGGCGGCGGCTGGCTGTTCGGGCGCCAGCTCGCCAACTCGCTCATCGTGTCGGGCGCGACCGCGTGCATCGGCCTCGCGCTCGCCACCACCGCGGCCTACGCCTTCTCGCGCTTCCGCTTTCCCGGCCGACAGTCGGCGCTCACTGCGTTCATGGTCACGCAGATCTTTCCCGGCGTGGTGATGACCATCCCGCTCTACATTTTGCTCGACGCCATCGGGCTGCTCGATTCGCTCGCCGGCCTCGTGCTCGTCTACTCGACCACCTCGATCCCGTTTGCGACCTGGATGCTCAAGGGCTACTTCGACACGATCCCGAAGGAGCTCGAAGAAGCCGCGTTGATGGACGGTGCCAGCCGCTTCGGTCTCTTCTGGCGCGTCGTGCTGCCGCTCTCACGCCCCGCGCTCGCGGTCACCGGGCTCTTCTCGTTCATGACCGCGTGGAACGAGTTCATCCTCGCGGCGACCTTCCTCGGCCACCCGCGCTCCTACACGCTCCCCGTCGTGCTGCAGCGCTATGTCGGCGAGTACGGCACCGACTGGGGCTACTTCGCGGCCGGCGCGATCCTCACCAGCAGCGTCGTGATGGCGCTCTTCTTCGTGCTGCAGAAACACCTCGTCGGCGGACTCACCGCCGGCGGCGTGAAGGGCTAGGGCTCGCCGAGCGCGCGCAGCTCGGCGCGGGGGAGTGCGTCGAGGATCAGCCAGATCGCACCGGCCGTCACGAGTGCGCCGGCGCCGAGCGTGATCTGGCCTGCGGTACACATCCCGGCCTCGTCGCGGCTGCAGCCGAGCGCGGTCAGCGCGATGCCGGTCATGATCGCGGTGCCGCCGAACGTCGTGAACGTGATCCCCGTGGCGAGCTTGCCGGTCTGCGTGCCGTGCGCCTGCAGCTGCAGCGGTGCCTCGGCGGCGCGCGCGCCGAGCCCGACGAGCCGGAGTTTGTCGGGGCCGGAAAAGAGCCCGTCGTCGCGAGTACGCAGCAGCAACGGTCGATTCGGAGCGACCCAGCGCACACAGGGCGTGGTGCAGGCGACCTCGTCGTCGACGTAGACATCCCACCTTCGGCTGGCGTCGGCCGCGACGAAGTCGACCTTCACGGTGCCGGGCGGTCCTTCGTCGGTGGCGCGACCGGGGATCGGCCAGAGGAACACCTGCAGCGGCGACGCGCAGCTCGGGTCGGGCGCGAGCTCGGTCGCGGCGGCACAGGCGTCGATGTTGCCTGCGGCACTGACCACGCCGGTCGAGACCGTTCGTTTTCCGCCCCCCTCGCCGACCGAGGCCACGCTGGCCGAGGCCTTCGCGGCGTGCGACTCGCCGCGCGCGAGCGTGAACGCGCCGATCGCGAGCGCACCGATGACATGCGTGGCGCGTGCGCACTCGCCGCCGGAGCCGAGGTCAGCCGCAGTCGCGCCTTCAAGACGGAGCTGGCCGGCGACATAGGTCGAGACCTTGAGTTCACCCGAGCGCGCGAGCGCGCCTTCGAGGCTGACCGCTCCGAGTGGCAGCTTGGCGTAGAGCTCGTCGGCGCCTTTGATCTCGAGCACGTCGTTCGCAGGGGTCGTGCGCATCCACGCGTACGCGCCGGGCGCGCGACACTCGGTGAGCACGTGCATCTCGCAGCCGGAGTACGCGACCGCCACGCCGCCACGCCGAAGCAGCGCCTCGAGGTTCGCCTTCTCGGCGGCCGGCCACTCAGTAACCAGCGGTGCGGAGTGCCGCGCAGCCGAGAGGCAACGTCGGTGAAGCGGGGGGAGCAACGAGCCGGCGGGGCGAGCGCCGGCGCACGCGGTGAGCAGGCCGGCCGTGAGCGCGACGACGAGGAGCAGGGCGCGCCGGGACATGGCGCATCGTAATGCGTGTCGGTGCGCTACAGGGCGATGATCAGCACATCGAGCGTGGTGCCGTCGGCGAGGATGAAGCGCACCGGGTGCTCGCCCGCGGGCGGCCTCGCCGAGAGATGGCCTTCCTCAAGTGCCGCGCTGGCCTCGAGCGAATCGAAGAGCGGCTGCTCGATCTCGACGGTGAAGGCGAGTCGGCCCATGAGGTCGCGGCCAGCGTACTCGGGGAGCGCGTCGAAGCCGACGTGCTCGCCCGCGTTGACAGTCCATGCCTCGTGGTAGCCGGGCCGGTCCTGCGATGGACCGACGGCGTCGCCGAGGCGGGCCACGAGGTGCAGGCGATCGGGGGCGAGGACCTCGACCGGCAAGAGGTCGACGATTTGACCGTCGAGGTCGATCACCTCGAGGTCGCCACGGCCGGGTAGCGCCGCGGCCAGGTTCCAGCGCGACTCGGTGGCGGTCACGACGCCCGCCTCGGCGATCAGCACGGTGTCGTCGGCGGTGACCACGGCAAGGTCGGCGAGCGACCCGACGTAGCCGGTCGGTCGGACCCCGAGCGTGACCGCACCGTTCGCCACGATGCCGCCAGCAAAGTCGCACAAGCCGAGGCGACCGCAGTCGGTCGGGATGAACTCGAGCTGGCCGAGCTGGCCTTCGTCGATCTTGCTGATCTGGCAGGCAGCGAGGGGAAGAAGGACGGCAGCGACGGTAGCGAAGCGAGTGGCGGACATAGGGGAGCCTCCAGCAGGGAGTATGCCAGCAGCTTCGCCGACGCCGAAATGCTCAGAATCACGATCGAGCAGCGGCAAACGCCGGCTGAAAAGTGCGCGACCGTGAACGCCCGTTGGGGGTCGCCGTGACCGCTGCGTCGCGCCGGGTCGTGCCGGGCGCCGACCTAGAACATCCGGTTGCAGTTGATCGGCGTCGCGTCGAGCGTGTCGCGCGGATAGTAGTAGGCGAAGGTGATGCACATCTCGTCGGTCGACTCCTTGCCGGGGAGCACGATGTCGCTGGTGGTGTTGTCCCAGGTGCAGGTCCAGCGCAGCGCGTCGCCGCGATCGAGCTGACGGGTCGGGGCGTACGCTCCGAACATCGGGTGCTGCCAGTCGTTCGAGCTGTAGATCTCCTCGCCGGCCCCGCCCACGACATGCTCGATGTCGAACTGGATCCCGAGGCTGTGCGTGTGCGAGGTGAGGCCGAAGAGCTCGATGTTGTAGGGCAGATCGCACTCCGTGGTGAACGACTGCGTGCCCGGCTGGATGTAGAAGCCCCAGTTTGCGAACCAGCCGATCTCGGCGTGGTGCTCGATCGGTGTGGCGGTGGCCGAGAGGTCGAACATGACGCCCCCCTGAATGACCGCGTCGCTGGCGTTGATTACGTGCTGCTCGAGGAGGAGCAGCTGCTTCGCCGGAAGGTGGAACGAGACGCCGGCGGGAAGCGCGTAGCTGCGCTCGGGCAGCCCGGCGCCGAAGATGTACGCCTGCGTTCCTTCGAGCTGGCCGCTTGCGGGCTGGCAGTCGTGCACCACGCCCTCGCCGTCGCGGATCGGTGCGGTCGCGCCGTCGCCGAGCAGCTTATAGGCGTTGAAGTGGTGCGAGGTGCCGGTCATCGTGGAGTGCAGGCTGACGACGTCGACTGCGGCGCCGTCGGGCAGGGCGACGTACTTGCAGACCTGTCGCTCGCTGCCCGCGGGCACGTCGAACGGCTCGATGACGAAGCGATAGACGCCATCGATCGGCGGCAGCGCTGCGTCGGGCGCGCCGGGC
>SHYZ01000041.1 GCA_009692535.1 Myxococcales bacterium | reverse complement strand
GCGCCCGCACCGTCGCCAGCGCCGCCTGCGCCCGCACCGCCTGCTGCGGCACTCGCCTCCTGCTGTCGCTTCCGCGCGCGAACGTCAGCCGCCTTCTGGCCCGTCTTTCCCTTCAGGTCGTTGGTGGGCTGATGCGCGTAGACCTCGTCGCAGGCCTGGAGCGACTCCTCGAGCCGCCCGGTGCGGTCTAGCGCAACGCAGAGGTTGAAGTAGAAGCGGGCATCTGGCGCGAGCACGATCGCCGCGTTGAACTTTTCGACCGCGCCGGCATAGTCGCTGGTCTTGAAGAGCGCCTTCCCCTCATCGTTGAGGCGCTCAGCGGCGGGGTTCGTTGCGGCGAGTCCTGGCGTGGAGACGAGGAGGGCGCCGAGCAGCGTGGCAGCCAGCGCAGCTCGGCGCGTCGACGACAGGGTGAATCGCGGCAGCAGCGAGGTCGGCATCGGCATCAGCGTGCCGGAAATCTAGCACGCCACAATAGGCGTCGTGCGTGCTGTTGCTGACTCAGCGTGCGAGTGCGGCTTCGAGGAGCAGTCGCGCCAGATGGCCGGCTTTGTACCGCCCGCTGTCGGTGTTTGCGACTAGCACCGACACGACGTAGCGCGGTGCCTGTGCTGGAGCGAAGCCCACGAACCACGAGTAGTGCAGCGGGGGCGTCGAGCGCCGCGAGAGCGAGCCGGTCTTGCCGGCGACGTCGAAACCATCAAGCGCACTCCCTGCCCGGTGGCGAAACAGGTGCGCGGCGGTGCCGTCGGTGGTGGTGTGAATCATCATCTGCCCGACCGCCTGCGCCACCGCGGGATCGAGCGTGCGCGCTGGCGCTGATGGCGCTGTCGGCACCGCTCGCCCGCCTCTGTCGACGACGACGTCGACCACATGCGGCGTCGGCCTTAGACCGCCGCTGGCGATGGTCGCGGCGAGCACGGCGCCGCCAAGCGGTGAGAGCTCGGTGCGCCAGAATCCAGCCGCAGCGCGCGCCAGCTCGAGCCGATCGGTCGGGAGGTCCGCGGTGGACGGATCCGCGGCGAGCGCGAATGCGGGCGCGTCGCCGAAGCCGAGCGCGGTCGCGGCGCGCATGAGGGCGGGGAGGTCGAGGTGCCGGTCGGTCAGCTTGGCGAGTACGACGTTTTGCGACTTGCCGACCGCGAAGCCGAGCGAGCTGCACTCGTGATCGAGGCGTGGGTCGTCGTCGAGCTCCGCCTCGTCGATCGCGCGCGAACCACCGTGATGGCAGACGACCGTCTCCGCGTCGAGCCCCGCTTGGACGAGGGCGGTGGCGGTCACCAGCTTGAAGATGGACGCGGCCGGCGCCCACGTGGTCACGGCGAGCTCGTGCTGGAGCGACGGGTCGATCGTCGATGCGCCGGTCAGTGCCAGCAGGCGACCGGTCGGCTCCATGAGGACGATGGCGGCGGAGGGGGCCTGCGTCATGCGCACGAGCTCGTCGGCCCGCGCCTGCAGCGCAGCGTCGAGCGAGAGCCGCGCATGGCCGCCATCGTCGAGCGGGACGAACGTGCCAGCGTCGTCGACGCGGAGGTTGGCGAGCGAGAAGCGACCGCGCAGCCGGAGCTCGCCCTGATCGTCGTTGAGTTTCGCCTTGGGGGCCGGCTCGGGCTGAGCCGAAGCGCGCAGCCTCTCGGGCGTGACCGCAGGCGCGCGCAGCCGGGACGCGGGTGCGCGCGCAACGAGAGAGCTTGTGGTGAGAGCGAGGGGAGGCGTTGCGGGCCGAGAGCCCCCACGCCACGCGACGGCACTGCAGGCCGCGAGGGAGAGGAACAGTACGACCGGTACGCCGCCCCGCTTCGAAGCGCGGGACATAGCGGGGAACCTCTGGAGGCGTCGTCTAAATCCACCTTCGTGCGTCGAGCATTGCGGGGCAACTTTTCCTAGGCTGGCGACTCAGCGTTGTGCGTGGGCGTCGTGCGTGGGCGTCGTGTTACGCTGGCCGGGGCAGCCCGTGGACGAGCCGAATCGACACAAAACCGTCGTCACGGTGATCAGCAAGATCTCCGCCAAGCCCGCCGGCAAGCAAGCGTGCTTGGTGGTGATCTACGGGATCGATCTGGGCCGTCGCCACAGCGTCGATGGCGCGGCGATCGTGCTCGGCCGCTCGTCGAAGGCCGACGTGCAGATCGATCAGGAGTCGGTATCGCGGAACCACGCGCGGATCATCAACACCGGCAAGTCGATCATCCTCCGCGACCTCGGCTCGACCAACGGCACCTTCGTCAACGACGAGTTGATCGACGAGTACGTGCTCCGCGACGGCGACTTCGTGAAGATCGGCCGGACGATCTTCAAGTTCCTCACCGGCAGCAACATCGAGAACGCGTACCACGAAGAGATTTACCGGCTCACCACGGTCGATGGGCTGACGCAGATTTTCAATAAGCGCTATTTCGTCGAGAGTCTCGAGCGCGAGCTGAGCCGCGCCCAGCGCTACCGACGCGCGCTCTCGCTCATCCTGTTCGACATCGACCACTTCAAGTTGATCAACGACCGGCACGGCCACCTCGCCGGGGACCAGGTGCTCCGGCAGCTGGCGGCGGTGGTGAAGGCACGCATCCGTCGCGAGGATGTGCTCGCTCGCTACGGCGGCGAAGAGTTTGCGATCGTGCTGCCCGAGATCGATCGCGCCAACGCGCTGGTGTTCGCTGAAAAGGTCTGCCGGCTGATCGAGCAGACGCAGTTCAAGTTCGAGCAGAACGTAATTCCGGTGACGGTCTCGCTGGGGGTCACCGCGAACGAAGCGGCATCGGATGGACCCGAATCCTTCATCAAGCGCGCCGACGAGCGGCTCTATGAGGCCAAGGGGCAGGGCAGGAACCGGGTGGCGGGTTGAGGGTGGGGGAAACGGGACACCACAGGTGAGAGTTCTCATCGTCGGACAGACCGGTGGATCGAGCGAGCGCGCCCTTGAGGCAGCGGGCTACAGCACGCGGGTCATTGCGCTCACCGGGGCGATCGAGGAGGAGCTTGCGTGGGCCGATGTCGTCCTCGTGCTCGATGCGCAAGGCGCGGCGGAGGCACCGCGCTGCATTCGCGACGTCGTGCATGACGGTCCGCGTCCGCCGGCGGTGCTCCTGCTTCACGGCGGGACCAGCGGCGGGCGGCTCGAGGCGCTTACGTCGGGGTTCGATGATGTCCTCACGCTGCCGATCGACGACTCCGAGCTCTGTGCGCGCGTAGCACTCTTCGTCACGCGTCACGCCGGGGATCGCGCCCGCTTCGCGGAGGGGCAGCGGCTCCGGGCGGCGCACGAGCGCAAGGGCGACCTCGCGGCGCTCGTGGTGCACGACATGCGGAATCCGCTGTCGGCGCTCGCGGGCAATCTCGAGATGATGAACGAGGCACTCGCCGACGCGCCTGCCGACGTGCGCGAGATGTTGACCGAGTGTCGTGAGCTCGCGGGGCGCTCGCTCGAGCTGCTCTCGAGCATCCTCGACGTGACCGAGCTCGAAGAGGGACTGCTCCGCGCGAAGCCGGTCGAGGTGGCGCTCGAGGTGCTGCTCACACGCAGCGTGCGCGGCAGCGTAGCGCCCGCGCGTGGACGAGGCGTCGCCATCCGCATCGACAGCGAGTCTGAGGGGCTCACCGGCAAGCTCGATCCCGACCTCACCGGCCGTGTGCTCGAGAACCTGGTGTCGAACGCGGTGCGCTACACGCCGCCGGGTGGCGAGATCGTCGTCGGTGCGCGCCGGCTCGAGCAGGGCGTGATGTTTACGGTGGCCAACGGGGGGCAGCGCATCCCCGACGAGGAGCGACGGAGAATCTTCGCCAAGTACTACCGCATCGAAGAGCGGCGGGCCGGTGCGCGCGAGAACCGCGGGCTTGGACTCTACTTCTGCAAGCTCGCGATCGATGCGCACGGCGGCACGATCACGCTCGCCGAGCGACCGGGCTTCCCGGTGGTCTTCGAAGTCCGGCTGCCGCAGGCCTGAGCGCGTCGGCCTTGCTGGCAGCAGCGTCGGCCTTGCTGGTAGCAGCGTCGGCCTTGCTGGCAGCAGCGTCGGCCTTGCTGGCAGCAGCGTCGGCGAGTCGCTAGGCGCGTCCGCCCGGCAGCACGCGCATTGAGCGGCGCGTGCGCTCGCGCCTGAGCGGCTCGAGGCCGGACTTGAGCAGCTGCGAGTCGGGGCAGCGCGTGAGGCCCGCTTCGAACGTGGCGACCGCCTCGTCCTGTCGGCCGATCGCGTCGAGCACTGAGGCCTTCTCGTAGTAGAGGTCTTCGACCAGCCACGCGTCATCGTCGCCGATGCGACGGAACGCGCGCTCGAGCGACTTTAGCGCTTCGCCAAAGCGCTCCATGTCGGCGAGGACTGCCGCCCGCCAGTAGTGTCCTTCGGCGACTCGGGGCGCACGCCGTAGCGCCATCTCGGCGGCGGCGAGTGCGGACGCGTCGTCCTCGAGCGCGCTCATGATCTGGCACTTGAGCAGCCAGGCGTCGGGCGCGGCAGGGCGAGCTCGAAGCGCGCGGTTTACGTGGTCGTTTGCGTCCCAGAGATCGCCCACGCCCTCGTTCCCGCCGAGGAGCGAGCGTGCCAGCTCGAGTGCGTCTTCGAATTCGTCGACCATTGCGGCTCGACGCGATGCTAGCACGCCGACGCGAGGGGCAAGCTGACCGACGCTCAGCCGACGCTCAGCCGATGCTCAGCCGAGAAAAACCGAGCGGCGCGCGGCTACCAGATCGTCGAGTAGTTCCTGGACCGCGCTGCGGACCTCCTCGGCAACCTGTCCGATGAGCAGTCCCTCGTCGGTGCCGGACGCTGCGTTGTCGTCGGCGCGCGCGGTGACATCGATCGGCGCGCCGAGACGGATCTTCCACTTGACCGGCAGCGGCACGAGCCCGAGCAGGCCGAGCAGCGGGAAGGTTGGCGTGATCGGCAGGTAGGGGAGGCCGAGGGCGCGTGCGATCGGTCCGCCTGCGGAGAGCATCGGGTGCATCTCGTCGGAACCGAGGATGGCGACCGGCACCAGCGGGGCGTTGGCGCGTAGCGCGAGCTTGACGAAGCCGCCGCGGCCGAAGCGCTGCAGCCGATAGCGATCGCGAAAGAGCTTGCCGATGCCGTGCGCGCCCTCGGGAAAGACCGCGACGACCTGCTCCTGGGCCAGCAGTCGCTCGGCGTTCTCAGGACAGGCACGGACCGCGCCGAGCTTGGTGAGCAGCTTGCCTACGAACGGCGCATGAAAGACGAAATCCTCGACGAGCGGTCGCACCTCGCGCTGGGTGCGCGATTCGCGGCGGATGGCGTGCATGAGCAGCGCGCCGTCCCAGGGGAGCGCGCCGCCGTGGTTGGCGACGAGGATCGCGGGGCCGGTGTCGGGCAGGTGCTCGAGGCCCTCGACCTCGATGCGGAAGTAGCGATCGTGGAGGAAGTCGAGCACCGGTTCGAGGCGCGCGGCGGCGAGTGAATCCTTGCCGAACTCGTCGACCTCCTCGGAGCGTCCGCGCATCGCGAACTCACGCCAGCCGCGCCAGAGCGGCTCGAGCGCCAGCCGACGACGGGCCTCGATCGGAAATGCCGGCGTGAGGCGCGCGCGCACGCGGCGCTCGAGCTCGCGCAGCTCGGAGGGGAGTGAGCGTCGGTCGCTGGGCCGCTCCTCGTGTCGATCGAGCGCGGCGCCGTAGTCGCCCGGCGCGGGCATCGCTTCCTCGCCGTAGTAGAGCTCGTCGAGCGCGTCGTCCGGCGGCACCGTGTCGGGCGCGAGATCGGTCGTGACGTCGGGCGCGAGATCGGTCGTGACGTCGGTCGGCGCCGCGTCGCGCTCTTGCTGCGCACTCGTCCGCTTGGCGCGCGGCTTTCGCGGCCGCGGCTTTGCTGGACTGGCGCTGCCGTCGCGCTTTCCGGCGCGCGCCATCAGGCCCGCCCTTCGCCCACGGCGTACTCGGCGCCGCCGACTGGCAGACCGAGGAAGTCGGCGAGCGTGGCGCGGAGGTCGTAGCGCGGCTCGAAGCCGAGCACCTCTCGCGCCTTGGTGCCGTCGGCGACACAGAGGTAGCGGAGCCAGTCGAGCATGGCCGATGGTGAGCTCACGAGCTGGAGCGCGTGCAGCGCGTTCACCAGCGGGTAGGCGACGGCGCGCGGCAGCGGAAGCGGGAGCCGCCCGAGCAGCGCCAGCAGCGTCGTGTACGGCAGCACGCCGTCGGCGACGATGTTGAATTCGCCGGGATGGTCGCCGGTGAGCGCGAGCAGGAGCGCGTCGATCGCGTCCTCCTCATGCACGACCTGGAGGAGTGGATCGAAGCCGAGCAGCACCGGCGCGACCGGGCGCGAGAGGAAGCGCGCCGCGAGGCTGTCCGCCTTGGGCCCGAGCAGCGCGGCGAGGCGCAGCGTCGTGACGCAGATCTCCGGGTGCGCCGCACGGAACTTTCGCACCTGGCGCTCGGCCGCGACTTTGGTGGCGACGAACGGCACGCGCGGATCGGATGAGAGCTCGCGGTCCTCGACGAGGAGGTTCGGGTGGCCAGGCGCTGCGCCGTAGACCAGCGTCGTCGACGCGAGGACGACCTTGGCCACTCGGGCGCGCGCGCAGGCGGCGAGGATGTGCATCGTGCCGACATCCTCGAGCTCGTGCGCCCACGCGGTGCGGTGGGTCGGGTTCCCGAGAAAAGCGGCGTGCACGACGGTGTCGATCTCCTCGCGCGCAAGGATGTCGGCGAGGTCGCCATCGGCCGACGGCAGCGTCACGTCGACGCGATAGAACTGGCTGCGGTCGAGCGGAGCCAGTGGCTTCTTGAGGTCGAGCGCGACGAGCCGCTCGGGTCCGCGATCGTCTTCGAGCCGGCGGAGCAGGGCGCCGCCCACGAAGCCGCGCACGCCGATTACAGCGATGCGGCGACCGCTGGATTCTGCGGCGTCGGTGCGGCTCACCCGAGGGGAGGACATCGGCGGCGAAACTAGCCGACCGAGGGCAACCGGCGCAAGGCTGCCTGTCCAAACGCCGTGGTACACCCGCGAGATGTCGCTCCCGCCGCCGCCGAGCGCCGACGTAACCGTCGCCGCCGCGCCGCGCATCCGGGTGCTCCCCCCCGAGCTGGCGAATCAGATCGCAGCAGGGGAGGTCGTGGAGCGACCGGCGTCGGTCGTCAAGGAGCTCGTCGAGAACGCACTCGATGCCGGCGCACGGCGCATCGACATCGAGGTCGAGGGGGGCGGTCGGCGGCTGGTGCGCGTCGTCGACGACGCTGGTGGCATGACGCGCGCCGAGGCGGAGCTCGCGCTGATTCGGCACGCGACCTCCAAGCTCGTGCGCTTCGAAGAGCTCTACTCGCTCGACACGATGGGCTTTCGCGGGGAGGCGCTGCCGTCGATCGCGGCGGTCTCGCGCATGGAATTGGTCACCCGCACGGCGGCCGACGTGGCCGGCTGGCGGCTCGCACTCGACGGCGGGGAGCGGCGGGACGCGGGCGAGGTGGGCTGCCCGGTCGGCACGCAGATCACCGTGCGCGACCTGCTCCACAACGTGCCGGCGCGGCTCAAGTTCCTCAAGGCCGACGCGACCGAGGCGGCGCATGTGACGGAGGCGGTCACGCGGCTCGCGCTCGTGCATCCGGGCACGCACTTTCGGCTCCGCCACGGCGGGCGGATCGCGCTCGACCTGCCGCCGCATCCATCGCTCGGCGAGCGCGTGCGCGCGGTGCTCGGGCGCGGCGTCGGCGCGCGGCTGCACGAGGCAACGCACGAGGAGTCCGGCGTCAGGGTCGCGCTCTTTCTTGCGCCGCCCGACGAGGCGCAGACGACCTCGCGCGGGATCTGGCTCTACGCGGGACGCCGCTTCGTGCGCGATCGCGGGTTGCTGCATGCGGTCGCGATGGGCTACGGCGAGTTGGTGCCGCGCGGGCGCTACGCGACGGCGGTCGTGCTCGTCGAGGTGCCGCCGGGCACGGTCGACATCAACGTGCACCCGCAGAAGGTGGAGGTCCGCTTCGCCCGGGCTCAGGAGGTAGTGGGGGCGGTGCGGCACGGAGTGAGCCAGGCGATCGCGCGGGCTCCGTGGCTCACCGGGCCGACGCGCGCGGCGTCATCGGTCGCGATGGTCGCCGTGACTTCGTTGGGCCCGCCGGCGGAGCGGGCCGTGAGTTCCGACCTCGCGGGGCGCTATGCGGATCATCAGGCGAGCCTATTTGGCGGCGTGCGGCTCGATGCCAACGCGATGCGGCGCGAGCAAGGTCGGCCGGCGGCGAGTCGCGACCCCATGGGGGAGTCCGCGAGCGTCGCGCTCGACGCGACCACAGCGGGCGCGCCGGGCACGTCCATCCCGTCCGGCACGTCCGGCACGTCCGGCACGTCCGTCACGTCCGTCACGCTGCCCGCGCGCGCCGACGCGTCGACGTTCTTTGGCAGACTCACCTACCTCGGCCAACTCGATCTCACCTACCTCGTCTGCGAGGCAGCCGGTGAGCTCGTGCTGCTCGATCAGCACGCGGCGCACGAGCGCATCGCGTTCCAGCGTCTGCGTGACGCGCACGCCGAGAACCGTGTGCCGACGCAGCGTCTGCTCTTCCCGATGACACTCGAGCTCGAGCCCGCGTTGCTCGCCGCTGTCGTGGAGGCCGGCCCGGCGCTGCTCGCGTGCGGCTACGAGGTCGAGCCGCTCTCGGGTCGCACCGTGGCGGTGCGCTCGCGACCAGCGGAGCTCTCTGAGGACGAGGTCGTCCCGACGCTGCGCGAGCTCCTCAGTGAACTGGCCGCGACCGACGCATCGCGTGCGGTGGCCGAGCGACTCGATCGGCTGTTCGCGACCGTTGCGTGTCACTCGGTGGTGCGGGCCGGCGATCTGCTCGCGCCCGACGAGGCGCGTGCGCTGCTCTCCGCGCTCGACGGGGTCGACTTCAAGGCCCACTGTCCGCACGGTCGGCCGGTGCTGCTCCGCATCGATCTCGCCGAGATCGCGCGCCGCTTCGGTCGCACGTGAGCGAGCGCGCAGCCGGTCGCGGGCGGCTCGTCGCGGTGGTCGGGCCGACTGCCGCGGGCAAGACCGAGCTGGCGTTGCGAATCGCCGAGGCGGCTGGCGCCGAGATCGTGTCGCTCGATTCGCAGCAGGTCTACCGCGGCATGGACATCGGCACCGGCAAGGCGTCGGCCGCCGAGCGCGCGCGCGTGCCGCACCACCTGCTCGACGTGGCCAGCCCCGACGAGCCGATGACCGCCGCGCGCTTCGCCGAGCTCGCCGACCGCGCAATCACCGACGCGCGCGCACGCGGCCGCACGGTGGTGCTCGCAGGGGGCACGGGGCTCTACTACCGAGCGCTTGTCTACGGTCTCTTCGACGGACCGCCTGCCGACGCCGCGCTTAGGGCGCAGCTCCTGGCCGAGGACCTCGGCGGGTTGCGCGCGCGGCTTGAGATCGTGGATCCCGTCGCCGCCACGCGGATCGATCCGCATGATCGCGTCCGCACCGTGCGTGCGCTCGAGGTCCACACGCTCACCGGGCGTCCGATCAGCGACCACCAGCGCGACCACGACCACCGGCGTGTCGCGCCGCGCTACGAAGTTCGCGGCATCGGACTCGCGCTGCCCCGTGAGGAGCTCGGCCAACGGATCGACGCGCGCATCGACGCGATGTTCGCAGCTGGACTGGTCGGCGAGGTGCAGCGGCTGGTGGCGGCACACGGTACGGAGGTGCGCGCGCTGACCGCGATCGGCTATCGCGAGCTCGTCCAGCATCTGGCCGGCGCGCTCACGTTGCCCGATGCCGTGACGCAGATGCGGCAAGCCACGAAGCGCTATGCGCGTCGCCAGCTCGGCTGGTTCCGCTCGGAGCCGACGGTGGCGTGGTATAAGGACGCCCGCGAGGTTGACCTGCCCGCGCTCGCAGCTTGGCTGCGCGAAGACCTCCCCGAGCCATGAGCCCCGCGAGCACCGCCCCGGTCTACGATCGGCAAATCCTCGAGTTCGAGCGGCCCGTCGTGGAGCTCGAGCGGAAGATCCAGGAGCTCAAGCAGATCTCGACCGCCAGCATCGACTTCGGCGATGAGATCCGCCGCCTCGAGAAGAAGGCGCGCCGGCTGCAGGTGGAGATATTTGCCGAGCTCTCGCCGTGGCAAAAAGTTCAGCTCTCTCGTCACCCGCTGCGTCCGTACCTGCTCGACTACGTGCCCGTGCTCTTCGACGACTTCCTCGAGCTGCACGGCGATCGCGCGTTTGCCGACGATGCGTCGATCGTCGGTGGCCTCGCACGCTTCGGCGCGCGCGAGGTGCTCGTGCTCGGCCACCAGAAGGGGCGCAACACGCGCGAGAACGTCCACCGGAACTTCGGCATGTCGCGGCCGGAGGGGTATCGCAAGGCGCTGCGGTTGATGCACCTTGCGGCGCGCTTTGGCCGGCCGATCCTCACGTTCATCGACACGCCGGGCGCGTATCCGGGCCTCGGCGCCGAAGAGCGCGGACAGGCTGAGGCGATCGCGAAGAACCTCGAGGTGATGGCCGGGCTGCCGGTGCCGATCGTCGCCACTGTGATCGGTGAGGGCGGCTCTGGCGGCGCGCTCGCGCTCGGCGTGGGCGATCGTGTCCTGATGCTCGAGTACGCGATCTATTCGGTGATCTCGCCTGAGGGGTGCGCGTCGATCCTCTGGAAGGATCAGTCGAAGGTGGCGACGGCGGCCGAAGAGCTCAAGTTGACCGCGCCCGATCTGGTGCGGCTCGGCATCTGCGACGAGGTCGTACCCGAGGGCGAGGGGGGCGCGCACCGCGACCTCGAGGGGACCGCGCGAAACCTGCGTGCCACGCTCGATCGCCAACTCGACTTGCTGGTCGGGCTCGCGCCCTCGGAGCTTACCGACCGTCGCTATCGCAAGCTGCGCGCGATCGGCGTGTGCGAAGAGCGCGCTGTCAGCTAGCTGACGCTGCGACGTCCGCATGTTCTTCGAACTCCTGCTCCTGAGCGTCGCGGCGATGGCCGGCTGGCAGGGGCTGGTTGTCGCGACGAAGGGCAGCGGCGAGCGACGCACCTATGCGTTCATGCTGCTCGCCGACGCGCTGCTCGCCGGGTGGACGTGGTCGCTGGAGCGCGCCGAGGGCAACGCCGACGCGGAGGTCGGCTCGCTGCTCGGCGCGGTGGCGATCGGCGCGTTCGTGTTTCTGGTCTTCGTGCCGACGCTGCTGCGTAGCCTGACCCGACGCGCGCTCGCCTTTGGGCGGCCGGGGATCGCACTCCGCCTGCTTGGGTTGCGCGAGCTGCTCCAGCCCGGCATGGGCGCACGGCTCGATCGCGACCTGCTCTCGCTCGACCTCGTGGTTCGCGCCGGGCGCGTGGACGACGCGCTGGTCGAGCTCCGCCGCCGCCGCGTACACGCGTCGAGCCATCCTCGCCTTCGACAGTTGCTCGACGAGCGGATCACGCTCACGTTGCTGTTCGCTCGACGCTTCCGCGAGGCGCTCGGCTACTACGAGCGCGCGTTCGAGCCGGTCCCGGGCGGGGTCTCGCCGCCGCTCTATGTGGAGGTCCTGCGCGCGTACGGCGAAGAGGGGGAGCTTGCGCAGGTCGCTACGATGCTCGATCGCCTCGAGCGCTCACCGCTGGCCGAGGAGCCCGCGCTCGCGGTGCTCGTCGCGCGCGCACGGCTGATCTTTCTCGCGTTCGTCGGTCGACCGGTGGAGGTCGAGGCCCTGGTCGCAGCGTCGGGGCCGCTGGCGATCCTGTCGCTCGCCGGCCGCGCCTACTGGCTCGGCGTCGCGCGCTTTCACGCCGGGGACGCGGCCGGGGCGCGTACCGCATTTGCCGAGGCGGTCGGCCATGCGAGCACCGACGAGCAGTCGCGTCGCGTGGCCGAGGCCCGGCTCGCCGACGCGGGCAGCGCCGCCGTGCGTGTCCTCGAGCCGGACGTGGCCGCGCTCGCCGAGCGCGTGATTGCCCGCATCGCCGCAGGCGAGCCAGCGGGCCGGGCAGTCGAGCCGCGGCTCCTCGGCGTGCGCGCGAAGGACGTGCCGGTGACCGTCGGCATCGTGGCCGCGAACCTCGCCGTGGCGATGCTCCTCGCACTGGCCCTCGGACCGTCGGAGGACCCGGGCGTGCTCGCCGAGGCCGGCGCCAACCTGCGCGTCGCGGTGCTCGCCGGCGAGTGGTGGCGGCTGCCCGCATCGACGCTGCTCCACGTCGGCGTGCTCCACCTCGCCGTCAACATGTACGGACTCTGGGTGCTCGGCCGCCTCGTCGAGCAGCTCTTTGGCCGCGCGCGCTTCTTCGTCATCTACAGCATGGCCGGTCTCGGCGGCGCCCTCGCGAGCCTGCTCTTGGGCGCGGCAGGGATCTCGGCCGGCGCGTCGGGCGCCGTGATGGGCGTACTCGGCGCGGGCATCGCCGAGCTCGCGCTGCGCGGTCGCAGTGGACGCGCGCCGTGGCGTCGGCCGCTGCTCGCGAACCTGATCTTCATCGCCGTCGCGAACCTCGTGATCGGCAACCTCTATGAGGCGATCGATCAGGCGGCCCACGTCGGCGGCCTCGTGACCGGCGCGTGCTTCGCGCTGCTGCTCTCACCCAGCGGGCTGTTGGGCAGGAGCCGCGTCGCTGGCGTGGTGACGCTGTTGCTCGTCGGGCTCTCGGTCGGCAGCGTGGCGTACGCCGCGCTCGGCGTGGCGACGACCCGCTACGCCGACACGATCGCTCGCGTCGGGTGGACGAGGAGCGTCCTTGGCGGCGTGTCGCTCGAGGCCCCACGAGCGTGGATCGGTGTCGCTAAGCCGCGCGGCGTTTCCGACGGAGAGCTGCTCGACCCGACCTTCGTGCGCGGACCGGTACTGGTGGTGATCGCCGGACCGCTCGGAGCGGAGTCCCCCACCGCGACAGCCGCAGCACTCAGGACGCAGCATCGCGCGTTCTTCGAGCAGTCCAAGGAGGTGCGTGAGGTCGCCGAGATCGACGCCGCCATGGCGCTGCCCGCTGGATGGAGCGCGGCTGCGCTGCGGATCTCGTTCGCGATGCCGTGGGGCCACGCGTGGTATCGGCGCGTCTTCCTCGTGCAGGCCGTAGGCGACGACGGGATCGTCGTGGTGCTGCTCTACCCGGAGTCCCGTCACGCGCTCATGGCGCCACTCGTGCCGCGCATCCTCGGCTCGGCGCGGATCGTGGACTGAGCGGCAGCGCGCGCTCGAACTCACGTTCGCTTCGGCGGCCGTTTCCGGGGCGGGCGGGGTCTGCGCAGCTCAGCTATCTCAGCGACGTCCGCGGCCGCCAAGCGAGCGAGCATCCCGCTCTTCCGACGGCGCGCGATTAGTTGCGCTGCGCTGCTCGGCGGCGGCACGATCACGCCGTGCGTCGAACCCTGGCCGCGCTGGCGGCAACGGTCGTGTTGTGTGCGCCGGTGGCGGCGCGTGCGGCGCACGCTTGTCTCGACGCGCTCGCTGCGCTCGACGTGCCCCATCGGACAGGGCCGAAGACGAAGGGGATCGTCCAACCGATCGAAGTGACCGGCACGCTCGGCGGCGTTGTCTGGCGCACCTGGGGCACACGCGCGCTGGTGCTCGACTGCTCGCTGGTCGAGGCGTTGGCGCGCGCGGGACGTTACTTTGTCGAGGCCGGCGTCACCGAGGTGTTCTATTCGTCGGCACACCAGCGCCGCAACATTCGTGGCACCAGCCGGCCGTCGAGCCACAGCTACGGGCTGGCGATCGACGCGCATTGGTTCCGCGGGCCGACCTTCGAGAAGCTCACCGTCGAGGATGACTGGGAGCAGGGACTCGGTGACGGCTACGACTGCCTCGGTCAACCGCTGACCGGTGGCGGCAGCGCGCTGCGCACGGTGTTCTGCCGCATGGATCGGTCGGGGACGTTCAAGCACATCCTCACGCCCGACTACGACCCCGACCACCACAACCACTTCCACATCGAGGTGCGGCCGTGGGGCGAGCGCACCGACCTCGCACCCGCCGTCACCTCGCCGTAGCGAGTTCGTTCCGAGCGATAGAGTGAATACCTCCTCGCCTCCTTCATACCGGTCGTCGCGACGCCGTGCCGAGGGTGCGCACCGTTGTCGCCCTGCAGTTACGCGAACGCGCGGCCGCGCTGTAGCTCTGCGCATTCGACGTCGAGCCGCAAGACTTCCGGGTCTTCAAGCTCGCACGCGTATTGGGAGGCACCCTCGGAGCGAAAGGCTCCGCGCAGCCCACGCCCGCCTTCGATCCGGACCAGCTCTATGCCGCCACCGCCGATGCCGCTCGCGCCGCCGGCTCTCCGTGGCCCCACGGCTACGGCTGAGTTGCAGCCCCGCCCTGACCTAGCGCCTGCCGTTGTCACGCCGTAGCGGCCTGCGTTTCGCGAAGGGCGAGCGCTACGCGTCGGTGGTCGGTTTCGGTGGCAGCAGGAGCGACGCGACGACCGCGGCGATGAGCGCGCCGGCGATGATGCCGAGCGAGAGCACGGTCGGCATGTGGTAGTGGTTGGCGAGGCCGAGCTTCACGCCGACGAAAATGAGGATGCCGGCGATTCCGATGCGCAGGTGGTGGAAGCGCTCCACCAGCGCGCCGAGCACCGCGTAGAGCGCGCGCAGGCCGAGGATGGCGAAGATGTTCGAGGTGTAGATGATGAACGTGTCGGTGGTGATGGAGAAGATGGCCGGGATCGAGTCGAGCGCGAACATGACGTCGGAGGCCTCGATCACGAGGATCACCACAAAGAGCGGCGTGGCCATGCGGCGCCCCGCTTCGACCACGAAGAGGCGATCGCCGCGGTAGCTGTCGGTGACGGGGAAGAGCTTGCGGAGCCAGCGGACCAGCCGCAGCTCGGTGACGTCGGCAGTGTGCTCCTGCTCCCAGAGCAGCTTGATACCGGTGTAGATGAGGAACGCGCCGAAGACGTAGAAGAGCCAGGCAAAGCGCGTGATGAGGGCGACGCCGAGCACGATGAAGAGGAGGCGAAGGATGAACGCGCCGACGATGCCCCACATGAGCACCTTGTGCTCGAGCTCCTTCGGCACCTTGAATTGGCGGAAGATGATGACGAAGACGAAGAGGTTGTCGATCGAGAGCGACTCTTCGAGCAGGTAGCCGGTGTAGAACTCGAGCGCGCTCTGGCCGCCGCGGGCGAAGTAGACGAAGACGCCGAAGAGCATCGCGATGGCGACGTAGATACCGGTGATGAGCAGCGCCTCGCGTTTGCGTAGCGCGCGGCCGAGGCGCTTCATCACGAAGAGGTCGCCGCCGAGCATGGCTACGACGAGGACGATGAAGACGGTCCACTGGACCCAGACGGGGATGGTCATCGCTCAGTCCCTGGTGACGGCGGGGGCGTCGGCGCGCAGGCGGGTGTAGCGGAGCGCGAGGTAGAAGGCCGCGAACGACAAAGCGAGCCAGAGCGAGGCCCAGAGCCACGGCGGTCCGCCGAGCAGGCTCGAGAGGGTGTGGGCATCGGAAGAACCGGTCGGCTTGCCATTGACGAGGAGAGTCGAACTGAAGAGTACGCGGATGTCCAGCACCGCATTGATGCAGGACTGTGCGGCGAACAGGTTCACGATGAAGCCGGCGACGCTCTCGGAGGCCTTCCAGCCGATCAGCCCGATGGTGACGCCGAGCAGGCCGAGTGCCGCGGCGCCGAAACCGTTGCGCACGAAGAGCGCGACCGAGAGGACGAGCAGCGCGCCGACCGCGATGAGTACGACGCGCGAGCCGCGCACGGTGCGGCCCTGCACGAGCAGCAGCGCGCCGAACAGCGCGGTGCCGACGTAGCCGGCGCTGGCGATGAGTGAGCGACCGGCGGTCCCGATGCCGGCCTTGGCGAAGGCGAGCCCGCTGGTGTCGCGGTAGACCTCCATGCGATCGAACCCGGCGCCGGTGATGAGCATGGCGAGGCCGTGTGAGCCCTCGTGCAGCCAGGTCGCGAGCAGCTTGAACGGGTAGAGGACGTAGTTGCCGTAGGGGACGTTCCAGAGGATTGCGCTGGTGAAGAGCGCGAGCAGGAGCAGTCGGTTGCCGTGCGCTGCTGCGACGGCGGGGGAGTCGCCGGCGGTTGCGGAGCGCACGGGTTCGTCCTGCTCGGGGAGGTCGGGCTGCGGCACCGTCGGGCAGCATAGCTCCGACGCGACGACGCGCGCTACAGGTCGACCAGCTCGCTCACCTGCGCCTGGCCCTTGGCGTCGCGGCCAAGACGAGCGCCGTGGCGCCGATCGTGGCCGAAGAGGACGAGCCAGTCGTCCTTGATCGCGTCGTCGAGCAGCCGGCGCTTTGACTCGATGGTCCCGGTGACGTCGAGATCGTAGGCCATGACGAACGGGAGCCGCACATGCACGCTGGTTGGGATCACGTCGCCGAGGAAGAGTGCCTTCGGGCCGCCGCCGTCGACGAGGATCGACTGGTGACCGGGCGTGTGGCCGGGTGTGGGGAGTACGCGGATGCCGGGGAGGATGTCGGCTTCGCCGTCGACGACCTCGAGCAGGCCGGCGGCCTCGAGCGGCTGGAGGTTCTCTGCGAGGTAGCTGGCGCGGTTCCGTTCGTGCGGGTGGAGCGCGGCGTCGAGCTCGCGCCGCTGCACGACGTGGCGGGCACGTGGGAAGACCGGCTCGAGCGCGCCCGACGCTGTGCGCCGTGTGGCGCCGCCGGAGTGATCGAAGTGGAGGTGGGTCATGAGCACGACGTCGATCGACTCGGGCGGCACGCCGAGCTCGCGCAGCGCGGCGGCCGCTGAGCGGTCGTGGTCGATGCCGTAGATTTCGCGCTCCTTGGCGGGGAACTTGTCGCCGTTGCCGGTCTCGACGAGCACGCGGCGACCGCCGATCTCGACGAGCAGGCAGTTGGTCGCGTAGGTGACGCGGTTGTGCTCGTCGCACGAGACCAGGCGCGACCAGATGGTCTTGGGCACGACGCCGTGCATGGCGCCGCCGTCGAGGCGAAAGTCCCCGCCGTTCACCATCGTGAGCGTCGCGTTGCCGAGCTGCATCGTCATGGGGGCGTCTCCGAGGGGGGCGCGGCGCGCAGGGCCTGGTGCCGGCGCTGGCGCAGCAGGGTGATGAGTCCGATCGTCGCGCCGGGAAGCATACCGGCCACGAGCCCGGCGGCGGCGATCGGCGCGAAGCCGAGCGGCTCCTCGGGGAGCTCGCCGAGCGGCACTGCGGTCAGGATGGCGAGACCGATGCTGGCGAGGGCCATCGCCGACACGCCGAGTGCGAGCGCGGTTCGCAGCCGTGGGGGGCCAGCGCGCTCCGCGAGTCGGTGCGCGACGAGGCGCGCCACGCCGCCGCCCGAGAGCAGGGCGGGGAGGCCGGCGAAGAGCAGCGCGAAGTGGGCGTTACGTTCGGCGGTCGATGCGGCGTCGCCTATGCCGACCGTGCGCGCTAGTAGCAGCAGCGCGACGCCGACGAGTGGCGGCGCGGCGAGCCCGATGAGCGCGCCGAGGAGAAATGTCGCGCGCGGCACCTTGCGCGCATGGGCTCCAGCGTCGGCCTGCATGCGGCCCCAGAGTATAGGCTATCATCGTCGGGATGCTCCCGATTGGCGACGACAACCACGACCGCCAGCGGTGGCCGATCGTGACCGCGCTCTTTGTCGCGGCGAACGTTGTGGCGTTCTTCTATGAGCTCTCGCTCGGCGAGGCGGACGGGCAGCAGCTCGCGCAGTTCGTCCACACGTGGGGCGTTGTCCCGCGCGAGTTCGCAGATGCGCGTGATCTGGCGCCGACGATCGAGCTGCCGTTCTTTGTCACGCTCGTCAGCTCGATGTTCCTGCATGCCGGCTGGGGACACCTGCTCGGCAACATGCTCTACCTCTGGGTCTTCGGCGACAACGTCGAGGATCGGCTCGGGCGCGGCGCGTTCGTCGTGTTCTACGTAGCGGCCGGCCTCGCTGCGGCCGGTGCGCAGATCATTGCGAGCCCGGACTCGCTGGTGCCGATGATCGGCGCGTCGGGCGCGGTGAGCGGTGTGCTGGGTGCGTACCTCGTCCTGTTCCCGAAGAAGCGCGTGCGCGTGCTGATGTTCTACTTCGTCTGGGAAGTGCCCGCGTTCGTCGTGCTCGGATTCTGGGCGGCGATGCAGCTCGTGAGCGGCTACGCCAGCGTCGGGTCGGTGGAGGGCGCGGGCGGCGGGGGCGTGGCCTACCTGGCGCACATCGGTGGCCTCGCGGCCGGTGTGCTCGTCGCGCTCTGCTGGCGCGGCACGGTCGTGCGGCGTCGCGCCGTGCGTTAGCGCGCGCCGGCGAGTAGCCCGAGCTGCTGGTCGACGAGCTCGACGTAGCTTCGCGTCGTAGCGCTCGCGTCCGACGGCAGCACGACGAGGCGCATCCCGCCCAGCTCTGCGATCCGCTGCGCGGTGTTGCGCGGGAAGTAGGACTCGACGAGGACGAGCCGTGCGCCGCGCGCCTTCGCGGTGCGGACGAGCTCGGCGAGGTGGCGCGGATCGGGCGGCACCCCCGGCTTCGGCTCGATGGCGCCGACCTCGACGAGGCCGAGCCACTCGGTGAGGTAGCTCCAGCTGCGGTGGTAGCTGACGACGCCGGCGCCGGCGAGTGGGCGCGCGATCTCGGTCCAGGCTGCGCGGCGTGCGGTCACGCGTGCGGTGAGGTCGCTCGCGCGGCGCTGGTAGTCGGCAGCGTGTGCGGGATCGATCGCCGCGAGGCGGGCGGCGATTGCGTGCGCGATGCGGAGTGCGTGATCGGGCGTGAGCCAGTAGTGCGGATTGCCGAGCGGGTGGATGTCGCCCGACGCGCGTGTGGCCGGTCCGTCGGTCTTGATGGCGATGCCCGCGGTGGACGCATCGAGGTTGCCGGCGGCGCCGGTGCGGATGCGCGGGTTGCGTGCCTGCGCGACGAGCGGGGGCAGCCAGGATTTCTCGAGCTCGAGCCCCACGTGGATCAGCAGGTCGGCGGTGGAGAGCGTGACGGCGTACGACGGGCGCGGGTCGAGCCGGTGGGGATCGACGTGCTCGCCGACGAGCGCGACCGCCAGGACGTGCGGGCCGCCGACCTCGTCGACGAGCACGCGGAGCGTCTGGATCGTGGTGACGACCTTCACGCGCGCGGCCGCAGCGGGGCGCGCGAGGCCGAGCAGCGCGGTGACGGTGGCGGCGGCGAAGCAGAGGCGGAGCAGGAATTGTCGGAGATCGGGTCGCATCGGGACTCCTAGAATGGGTGGGCGGCGTGCGCGCCGATCGCAGCTTCGAACTGGAGGAGCAGCACGTCGTCGGTGAACCCGGCGAGGCGCTGGTGTTGCGCGGTTAGACGTACGCGCGAGAACTCGCTCGGCGAGAAGGTGAGCGAGGCGGCTGCGGCGAGTTCGCGACGGTGCACTCCGGGTGGGACGGTGGTGACGTCGACGCGCGTTGCCGCGCGGAAGCGACGGGCGAACTGAAATACGAGCTCGGCGTAGCTGGCGCCGGAGGTCGGGTTGTCGGCCGACCGAACGACCACGCCCTCGACGGTGAGCGAGACGAAGCGGGGATCGCCGGGACGATCTTCGGGGCGCCACTTGACGTAGACGTCGGCGGCGGCGAGCCACTCACGGTGTGCAGGGGTTGGGTCCTCGACGGTGCGGCGTGCGCGTGCGGCGGAGATGCCGAGGAGGAGTGACCAGCGTCGCGAGAGCGGGAAGAACTGCTCGAGGCCGAACGCGGCGGTGGTGTGGGCCGCGGTCGTGGCGCCCTCGAGCGCGAGCGCTTCGGCCCAGACGACGGCATACCAGGGGAGCGGCAGCAGCGCCGAGAGCTGGGCGCCGGGACCGCGCAGTCCGTCGTCCCCGAGGAGCGCGGTGAGGCGCGGGCGCATCGCGAAGTGTTGCTGGTGGAGGTGCTGCTCATTGTTGCGACCGAGTGAACTGCGCAGCACACCGGCCGCTAGCTGCAGCTGGAATGGCAGCGCGGTGGTCGTGAGGATCGCCTCCTCGACCTCGACTCCCTCGCCGTCGGGGATCGCGAGGAACACGCTCATCGTGAAGTAGGGATCCACGTCGGCGGCGAACGTGAGCTCGAGTTCCTGCGCGCGCAGGCCCCCGCCCTGCGGATCGTCGCCGGCGACGAACGCGGGCGCGTCGCCGGAGCGGGTCGCGGCGACGACGAAGGTCGCGAACAGGCCGACCTCGAGGAGCGGTGCAGCGGCGGCAAAGTGGGCAGGGGCCGCGGGGGTGTCGGCGGCGAGGGTGAGTGCGAGGTCGGCGGCGAGGGGGTCTGCGGGGGCGGCGGCGAGGGGGTCTGCGGGGGCGGCGGCGGGAGCGGCGGGAGCAGCGGGTGGCGAAGCAGGCGTCGCGGCAGCGACTTGGGCGGTGATCAGCCACGGCAGGAGCAGGACGGAAGTCATGAGCGCCTCACGAGCCGGAGCAGGGCGCCCGGCAGCAGAAAGAGGGACGACGCAGCCACCATGGCCGCGCCGGTCGGGTAGTTCTGCGTGAACGCGAGGTAGTAGCCGAGCGCACCGCCGGCAGCGCCGAAGAGTGCGGCGAGCGGGAAGGCGTGGTGTGCGCGGCGCACGAGCAGCAGCGCCGATGCAGCGGGGACGACGAGGAAGCCGAACGCGGGCAGCGCGCCGAGGACGCGGACAGCGAAGGAGATGCCCACGCCGAGCGTCGCGAAGAGCGCGAGGTCGATGAGGCGCGTGCGGTGCCCGAGCGTGCGGGCCATCTCGGCGTCGTAGCTCACGAACATGAACTGGCGGAAGAAGAGCAGGTGGACCGCGAGCACCGCGCTGGCGACGCCGGCGAGGAGCCTTACTTGCGCGGGACTGATGAGCACCGCGTTGCCGTAGAGCAGATCATCGACCTCGTGGGCCTCCTGCACGATGCGCCCCGACGAGAGCACGAGCAGCAGCGCGGCCGACGCCAGCACCCAGCCGAGTCCGACGACCGCCTCGACGGAGAGTCGACGCCCCTCGCGCACGAGTGAGAAGAGCAGCGCGGCGCCGAGCGCGAACGCGAGGGCGAAGAGTTGCGGTGAGAGCCAGAGCGGGTGGTCGGGCTGGTGCGCGTCGGGGAGAGCGAGGAACGATGCGAGCCAGAACGACGCGGCGATGCCGACGCCGGAGACCTGCGTGAGCGCGGCACCGACGAAGACCACGCGCCGAAGCAGGACGTGTACGCCGAGGTAGCCGAGCATCGCCGCAGCGATCAGCGTGCCGGCGACGGCGTCGCGCCAGAAGTCGTAGGCGTCCCAAAAGCTCATGGGCGCTGCTCCTTGCGGCGATCGACGAACACCACGCGCCGACCGAGCAGCTCGCCGACGACCACGCCCATGCCGTAGAGCGCGCTGAGCCGCTCGCTGGTCACGACCTGATCGACCGGGCCGTGATCGACGAGCTGACGCTCGCGGTCGACGAGCAGCACCTCGGAGACGCTGTTCGCGACCAGCGCGAGGTGGTGCGTCACGATGACGATCGCGAGGTCGAGCTCGACACGAAGCTGCTCAACGAGATCGAGGAGCGCGCGCTCGGCGACGAGGTCCATGCCGGTCGTCGGCTCGTCGAGCACGAGGACATCCGGCTCGGTGACGATCGCGCGGGCGAGCAGTGCGCGCTGCCGCTGGCCGCCCGAGAGCGTGGCGAGCGGAAGCAGCGCGTGGTCGATGAGGCCCACGCGCGCGAGTGCGTCGCGAGCCGCTGCGCGATCGGCGCGCACGCTGCCGGGACCGAGGCGCCCGGGGCGGAGTCGCCCCATCACGACGAGATCGAGCGCGGTCATCGGGAAGGAGCGGTCGGCCTCGGCCCGCTGCGGCACGTAGCCGAAGCGCGGCGGTCGACCGAGTGGATACACGAGGCTGCCGGCGACCGGCGGCAGCAGATCGAGCATCGTGCGGAGCAGCGTGCTCTTGCCGGAGCCGTTCGGTCCGACGATGCCGAGCGAGGTGCCCCGACGGACCACGAGGTCCACCGGTGGGAGCAGCGGACGCCGGTGGTAGCCCACGCGGACGCCAAGAAGTGACAGGAGATCCATGAACTACCTCGCGCGAAGGACCGCGCGTACGCGATCCGACCTCGACTCGACCCAAGTTGAAGCGACCAGACGCGTGCGACTACGCGCGCGGCGGCGAGGTCTTGGGCGCGAGCGTGTAGCGCGCGCGGGGCGAAGCGGGGGCGAGCGGCGGGGGCGCGAGTGGCGCAGTGAGCAGCGCGGCTCGTGGGGCCGCGAGCGTTGGGGCGACCGGCGGTGCAGACGCAGCGTGGCCGACCACGCAGGCCGCGCAGTCGCCGCCCTCGTCGTGCCCCGAGTCGTGCGCTACGTCAGGCTGGTGGGCCAGCACGCCGAACAGCAGCGCACAGAGCAGCGCGGCCCCGACGAGCAGGCGGACGCACCCTCTGTGGACCGTGAAGCTCATGCGCCGAGTTCACGCTACCACGACCCACTCGGGGGCGGCTGGGAGTGACCGAGTCGGGCTGCTCGACGCTACGAGCTACGAGCGGCGGCGGCGTTCGAGTTCGATCGCGAAGCGGCGGATCGCTTCGGTCTTGAGCGGCAGCATCAGCGCCGCGACCTCGGCGACCTCCTCGGCCTCAGCGTCGGGCGCGAAAGCGGA
>SHYZ01000040.1 GCA_009692535.1 Myxococcales bacterium | reverse complement strand
CGACGACCACGGCGACGACCACGGCGAGACCAACGCCGGCCGGCTCGGGCTCGAGCGGATTTTCGCGCGGCTAGTGCAGGCGCGGCACCACGACCTCGCGTTTCTCGTGCTCGACGAGCTTGGCGGTGAGTTGGCCGACGCCCGGACGTCGGCGACCTACACGATCTACGACCCGGGCGACGGCGCACCAACCATGATGGTCGAGCACTGGGACGGCAAGACGCGCGAGCGGCTCGACCCGACACGCTGACCGTCGGCCCGACGCGCGCCCGCCCCCGCCGACGACGGCTAGCTCTTGGCGCGTGCCGGCTTGGCGGCGGGCTTCGCCGCGGCCTTCACGACCTTCGCCGCGGCCTTGGCCACGGGCGCGGCCTTGGCTGCCACCTTCGTCGCCGTGCCGCGCGCGCGCTTGGCCAACGACTGCGCCATGTCGAGCAGCTTGGCCGGCGTGTAGCTCTCCAGCTTGCGCACGTAGTCGGCGTCCTTGGTGCGCCCGAGCGCGGCGGCCACGCTCGCCGCGAGCTTGGCGCTCGTGCCGTACTGCTCCTTCACCGTCTTCGCGACGCCGAGCAGCCTGAGGAGCTGCTTGTTCGACGCGGTCTGGAGCCGCGAGCGCAGCGCGTCGGTCTCCTCTTCGCCGCGCTCGACGAGGCCCATGACTTTGTCGACAAGCTTCGACTTGTCGCCGTGCTCCGCTTTCACGATGTTCAGGGGGGACTTGTTCGACATCAGACTGCTCCTTCCAAGGGACCTAGGGCTTGCCCGCATCGGGGCGTGAGAGCTGCACGACTGCATTGATTCGAGGTTCGATCCTGATGAGATCCTGTTCGTCGAGGCGACCGGCGATCCACATCCGCTTCGCCTCCGTCTCGACGGTTACCTTACCCGCCACATCGCCGAGACCGGCGGCGTGCGCGATGACGACATACTGCGCAAGCTGCTCGCGCACAAATGCGGCCAGCGCCTCGGCATCCGCCGGCGACTCGAGCTCGACTTCGAGTTGCGCCGCCACGCCGGTCGTGAGCTCGACGCGCACGGCAATCGTCGTCGGCGGTCGCACCACCCGCCCGCCGGTGAGCGCGACCAGCCGCTCGCCTACCCCGGGCGGCACGAGCCCCGCCCCCCACGCGGCTGCACCGCTCGCAGAGACCGACTTCACCTGCGCCGCGAGACCCGCCTGCGCCATGAGCCGCGGCGCCTTGGCGTCGAGCGCTTGCTTCATGAGCAGCTCGCGATCCGACACGATGACCGTCCGCGGCGCAGCAAAACCGAGAAAGTGATCCTTCTCGCCGGGCGAACCGTGCACCACGTAGTGCGGGGTCGGCTCGCCGGGGCGCGGCTCGACGGTGCCGCCCTTCGCAGCCACGGCGGTGCCCACGCACGCAACGATCCGCAGCTCTTCAAAACGTCCGCGGGCAACGAGCATCGCCCCACCATCGGCCTCGACTCCGACGAGCAACTCGTCGATGTCCACCTCGGGGGTAAGGCCGCACATGGTCGCGAACTCGCGCAGCAGCCGCGCCGCCTCAGGCTCACGCGCGAGGAGCTCGCCGACATGCCGCTGCACGAGCGGCGAGGACGCGAGCGCCGGCACGTCGAACCCGACCACCGCCGTCACCGCAGCGGGAAACGCAGCGAGGCCATGGAGCCGCGCAGTCGACACCCTGGCGACAGGGACAGGCTCGACCGGGTCGGCCGCGCAACCATTCGTGGCGGCGACAGCCAAGCAGCTCATTAACGCGAGCGCGAACTTCGAGGTGGAGCCCATGAGAAAGCGGGGCTTTATAGGTACCCGGGGCGCACGATGTCAAGTCGCACCCGGCTCGCACCCGGCTCGCACCCGGCTACCGACCTCACCGACGACCACGCCAGCTTCGCCGGAAGCGGTCCTAGGCGACCGCTGCGGCCTGCGTGACGCGGTAGAAGATCGTGATCGTGAGGCAGTGAAACTCACGATCCGACGACTGCGTCACGATCTTGTCGATCACCGCCGAGGCCGGATTGGAGCGAATCCACCGGGTGATGTGCTCACCCAGCTCCTCACGCTCGCGGGCCTTCGTCGCTGAAAACACCTTCACGCCATCAAAGTCCATGTTTGCTCCCTCTCCAAACGACACGCACGGACGCTCGCCTCCGTGTGAGTCCGATGCTAGCCGAGCGGCAGTTACAGTCAATATATATTTTTCCTCATATTAGGAATTCGATACGCACTCGGCTGTTGACCTGTTTCCTCCCCTCAGGTACCTATGTCGCCTCTCGAATCACGCTGGAGGCAGGTTTGGATACCGTTACGGGGAAGCCGCTCGAAGTCGAAGTTCGCGACAGTCTCGAGAAGGCGATGAAGATCCTCAAGCAGCGCATGTCCAAGGAGGGCATCCTGCAAGAGGTGAAGCGTCGACGCTTCTACGAGAAGCCGAGCGTCAAAAAGAAGCGCAAGACGCGCGAGGCACGCAAGCGTCGTCGTCGCGAGATGAAGCGCAAGGTCACGCCGCGCTAGCCGCGTGGTCCGTCTGGACCGCGCACCTACGACAGGCTTGGGCGCGCTAACCGCGCGCTGACTTTTGCTTCACCAGACGCACTGCGCGCTGCAGTGCGCGACGCTACGCGCGATGTAGCGCGAGCTGAGCCGTGCCGTGAGCGGCCGATTCACGCCCGCTCATCGCGCCACTCGATCTCGATCCCTTCCTCGTCGGTGACCTGCTGACGAAGGATCGTGATCAGCACCGCGTCGACCCCTTCCTCCTCCATGTAGTCGAGGACGTCGGCGTCGACGTAGTACTCGCGCTGCGCCTCGTCCTCCTCCTCGAGGAGTCCGACGAGCGACGCGACCTGCGCATCGGTGAGCTCGCAGAGCGGCTGCGGAGTGCCCTTCACGTAGAGGCGGTGCGGCATCTGGCTCCTTTCGGGCCACGGCGCGCGGGGCGCGACGCCCGTGATCCCCCTTCCCAATTCATGACAGACTCCGCGGCGCGATGGAATGGGTAGAACTGGTGCTGCCGGTCGCGGAGCTCGCCGACGAGATCGCCGCGCTCTTGCCCGGCTACGACGACGTGGCACCCGACGGCGTAGAGGTGCGTGACCAGGAGATCGTGGTCTGGACCCTCGCCGCCGATGCCGCGCGCACCGAGCGCGCCCTACGCACGGCGGTGACGCACCTCGCGGCTTGCGGCTTTGCGGTCGAGGCCGAGCGAGTCTTTGCGCGCGCCGCCGTGCCCGAAGATGAATGGCGCGATGCTTGGAAACGCTACTTCCGGGTCACGCGACTCGGCACACGCCTCGTGATCGTGCCGAGCTGGGAGGAGTTCGCGCCCGCACCGGGCGACGTGGTGCTCGCGCTCGATCCCGGCCGAGCTTTCGGCACCGGTGCCCACGCGTCGACGCGGCTCTGCCTGCTCGAGCTCGACCGACTCGACGCTGCGCGGTTCACGCCGCGCCGCTTTGCGGACGTCGGCACCGGCTCGGGCATCCTCGCGATCGCCGCTGCCAGGCTGTGGCCCGACGCGCACGGGCTCGCCACCGACGTAGATCCGCTCGCGGTCGGCGCGGCGCTCGAGAACGTCGCTGGCAACGGAGTGACGGATCGCGTCGTGGTGAGCGAAGGGGGCGTGCCCGATGCGACGGGCGCGCTCGACCTTGTCATCGCCAACATCCAGGCCGACGTGCTCACCGAGCTGCGGGACGCGCTCGCGGCCTGCGTGGCGCCCGGCGGCGTGCTGTTGCTCTCCGGCCTCCTCACGGCGCAGGCCGAGCCGATCGCGCGGGTCTTCGAGGAGACCGGGCTGGTGTCCCAACGGATCGTCGCACTCGACGACGAGCCCGACTGGCGCGCCGTGCTGCTGCGCCGACCTGCCGCATGACGCGTCGGCTCTTCGTGCCACCGGCGTCACTCGCCGCCGGCGCGCTCGCCCTCGGCGGCGAGGATCATCGCTACCTGGCGCGCGTGCTCCGCGTGCGCGCGGGTGACGAGCTCGTGCTCTTCGACGGCGCGGGGCGCGAGGCCCGGGCTCGCATCGCCCGCGTGGAGCTCGCGCTGGTCCACGTTGTGGTCGAGGAGGCGCACCGGCCCGCGGACGACGAGCGAGCGCTGCCCCCGATCACCCTGCTCGCCGCGATCCTCAAGGGGGACCGAACCGATCTCGTGGTGCAGAAGGCCACCGAGCTCGGCGTCGCGCGGATCGTGCCGATCTGCGGCGAGCGGTCGATTGTGCGCCTCGATGAAGCGCGTGCTCGCTCGCGCCACGCACGCTGGGAAAAGGTCGCCCGCGAGGCCGCGCGCCAGTGTGGTCGCGCTGATTCCCCGGTGATCGATCCCGCGGTGACCCTCGCCGTCGCGACGCTCGCCGCCGCCGCGCCTGCCGACGCGCTCAGGCTCGTGCTGCACGAGCGCGCCCGCTCGCACCCGCTGCGCACCGCGCTCACACCGCCGCCCGACGCCGGTGTGGTCTTCGCGACCGGCCCCGAGGGGGGGTGGTCCAACGCTGAGGTCGACGCCGCGGTGACCGCGGGCTTCCTCGCCGTGGGTCTCGGCCCTCGGGTCCTGCGCGCCGAGACCGCGGCGATCGCCGGCATGGCGATCCTCGCCTACGCGCTCGGCGCGCTCGACTAGCGAGCCTGGCTACGCCCTGCCTGCCCGGGCAGACCGCCAAAACTTTGCGCGGCCTCCGTCGGGGTACATATAAGATTGATTAGATGGACGGCCCGCCCATCACGGGACTCGATCCGCCACGCGCGCGCTTGGCGACCGGCGACGGTGGGGGTGCGCCCGGCGGTAGTGTGGCCGCGCTCGGCGACACGGCCGACACGGTGCCGGTGGCCGGCCCCCCGGCCGCGCTCGAGCAGCGCCCGGTCGTCTACGTCGTCGGCCTGCTGCGCCGCATGCAGGCCGCGCTGCTCGACGCGACCATCGTCGTGCCGTTTGCGATCTTCGTCGCGCTGGTCGCCGCACGCATCGCAAACGTCGCGGTCCCGGTGCCACGCCACGGCGGCCTCGACTTCTGGATCGACCAGACCGTCGCGGGCGACGCGGCCGTCGGGGGCGTCATCGGTGTGATGCTCGCCGTCGCGACGCTCTACGCCTTCTTCTTCCACGCCGGCATGGGCTGCACGCCGGGCATGCGCCTGCTCGGGCTGCGCGTCATCGATTCCTACGGTCGCGCCCCGAGCCCAATCCGCGCGGCTGCCCGAATCGTGGGCACCATCGCATCGGCAATGACCTTCGGCCTCGGCTTCCTCTGGATCGGATTTGATCGCGACAAGCGTGGCCTGCACGACTGGATCGCCGGGACCTACGTCGTGTGGGCCGATCCCCATCCCACGCCGGTCGTCTGCCTCCACTGTGCCGTCAGCTTCCGCGGCGTGCGCAATCGCACCGCGCTCGGCTTCCCGCAGTACACCTGCGACGGCTGCCGCGCCCGCTCGGTCTATCCGCTCGATTCCAACGACTACTACGCGACCTGGGCGTGGCTCGGCCTGCTCCTCGTCGCGATCGCGGCCGCAGCGTTCGTGGCGCGACCCGCGGCGCTCTTCCTGCTGCCATCGCTGCCGTACCTCGTGTGCAAGCTCGCCTGCCAGCGTCGGCGCGCGCGCGTCGTTGCTGGCGCTGTTGCGAGCGCGCTCGCAAGCAAGAGCGCGGGGCTCGCATGAAAGCCCCGAGCCGTCTCTCGTCGCTGCTCGTGCGTGACGGTCTAGTGACCGTGGCGCGCATGGAGCAAGCGTTTCAGCGGCAGGTGATCTTCGGCGGCGCGCTCGACACGATTCTGCTCGAGATGAGCGCGCTCTCCGAGGCGGAGCTCCTCCACTACCTGACGCTGGCGAGCGGGCTGCCTGCACTCGACCTCTCCGTCGCCGGCGCGATCGACCCGCGCGCCACAGCGTTCTGCCCGCGCACCCGCGCCGATCGACACGACATCGTGCCGCTCGCGCTCACCTCCGCGCTCACCTGCGCGGTCACCGAGCCGGTCGACCTCGGTGAGCTCGAGACGCTGGCGACGGAACTCGCGGTGCCGATCCAGCCGCTCATCGTCCCCGAGTACCGCTTCCATCTGCTGCGTGAGCAGCTCTTCGGCGTACCGCCTGCAGAGCGTTTCTTGCGACTCGCCGCGCGCGCTGGCCATGAGCTCGCGCCGGCGCTCGCGACCGCACCGCCGCTTGCGCCACTTGCCGGCATGCCGTCGCTGGCGATTGAGGCGTTCGAGCCCGAGTTGCCGTTCGAGCTCGAGTCGCTCGGGTCGACGGAATCGCTCAGGGACGCTGACGACGACGGCATGGTGTCCGCCCCGGCGGACGATGCGCAGACGCAGGCCATGAGCCCTGGCACGTGGGACTTCGGCGTGCCGGCGAGCGTGTTCGACGATGAGCCGACCCAGGCAACTGTATTGCGCGAGCTCGACGACGAGCCGACGCACGCCGCGCCATCCCCCGCGACCGCGACGATCGACGAACTCGACCCGACCCCGCTCGAGCCTGCTGAGGCGGAGGCACTCCTCGAGGTCGCCGACGATCGCGACGTGGTCTTCGGATTGCTCATCCGCGCCGCGCGTTCGCGTGCGAGCTACGCGGCGCTGCTCACGCTCAAGCCGGGCGAGGCGACGGTCCGGCTCGCGCTCTCCAGCTCAGCGGTCGACCGGGACGTCGTCGGCACAAAGATCCCGATCGACGCACGCCTGCCCGGTCCGCTCGGTGATGTCGCCGACGTCGGCTCACCGTACATCGGCCCAGTGGCGTCAGGCGCCCCCGCCAGCGACGCTGCACTCGCAGCACTCGGCGGCGAGCTCCCGCGCACCGCGCTGCTCCTGCCGATCACAGTGCGTGATCGCGTGGTCGCGGTGCTCTATGCACATCGGGGCGGCGCCAGGCTCTCACCGTCGGGTGTCGCAGAGCTCTTCCCGCTGGCCGCGCATGCGAGCGCCGCGCTCATCCGCGCGATTCAGCGCGCCAAATCCCACCCGCCCCGCACGGCAGCCGCTCCGGTCCCGCCCGCCCCCGCGCGCCCCACCGTCGACGACTTCGTGCCGACGATTCCTCCTCGGCCGCGCATCACCTTCACGCAGACCGGCATGGGCGCCGTCGGCCGGACTGGCTCCGACACGCCGGCCTGGGCGCTCCTCGATCGCCTCGAGTCCCTCGACAGCGCGGCCGCGGCGGCGGCAGCGCTCGAAGCGCTCACGGTGGCCACCGAGCTTCTCCCCGAGCTCACGCGCCGCTTCCCCGGCCGGCTCGCCATCGATCGCCACGATCCCGCCGCGCGCACGCTGTCGGCCGCACAGCATGGACCGCTGCTCGCGTTCGTCGTGCGCCTCGGCCCGACCGCGCTCCCGCTGCTCGTCGACCGCCTCGCCTGCGACGACCGCGATGCGCGCTACTACGCCACGCTGGCCGCCGGAGAAATCCTCGCCCCGGCGGTGATCTCCAGCCTCGTCGCGCGCCTCTTCGACTCCGACTACGGCGTACGCCGCGCCGCGATCAACGCACTCGCGGGCTTCCCGATCCGCGTGGTCGCGCCAGCCCTCGAGCCGGTGCGCCTCGCGCTCGGCGCCGACAGCGCGCAGGCCCGCGCCGCCGCGCGCGCCCTCGCCGAGCTTCACGACGAGGCTGCGATCCCCGATCTCATCGACGCGCTCACCGCCGACAGCGCGCTGGCCGAAGAGGCGCAACGCGCGCTGGTCGCGATCTGCAAGCAGGACTTCGGACTCAAGCCAAAGAAGTGGGCGGCATGGTGGGAGAAGCACCGCGAACAGCCGCGCCTCGAGTGGCTGCTCGACGGGCTCGCGCACTCCGACGATCACGTCCGCCTCTCTGCGAGCGAGGAGCTCAAGCGCGTCACCGGCGAGTACTTCGGCTACCACTACGATCTGCCGCGCCGCGAGCGCGAGGAGGCCCGGCAGCGCTGGGTCGCCTGGTGGCAGACGACCGGCCGCCGCCGCTTCCTCTCGGGCGCGGACAGCGGCGCGTAACTTCGGCTCAGAGCCCGGCCCGACCAGCCGCGGCTCAGCGCCCGGCGCGGCCAGCCGCGGCTCAGAGCCCGGCGCGGCCGCTGTTGCCGAAGCGATCGGTCACACGCACCGCCGTGACCCCCGCGAGATCGACGCCAGCCGTATCGACCGCGAAGCGTCCCTCGCCATCAGGCGCGGCGGCCGTCAGCGTTGCGGCGATCGAATCGTCGGCGCGAAGCAGCACGACCTCGATCGGCCCCGAGCGGGCGGGCACAACGCCGTTCGACGCCACCTGGAGATCGAGCAGGCGCCAACCGCCGGTAGCGTCGTAGCGCACGGTGACCGATAGCGCGGCGCCGCTGAGGCTCGCCGCCAGCTGCAGCGTAGCGGGCCGCACCTCGAACTCGTTCGAGTCGAGCGTGTAGCCCGTGCCGACGACGTGAAAGCGGTAGACCCCGAGCGGCACACTGGCGCGCGCGTCGAGTCCGCTCTCGACGGAGCCCCACCACGACACGGCCTGCCACTCGACGACCCAGTGGTGCGTGCGCGGCGCGCCGTCCTGCCGGCGGAGCGGGATCGGCGTCCAGGTGAGCAGCAGGTCGTGATCGGAGATGACGCGACCGCTCCGGCGTGTGACGTCGTCAAACGTCCCGCCGACGTTCCGACGCTGCAGCGTGATCACCGGCGTCCCCTCGAGCGGGTCCTCACCGATCCACGCGTAGCGCGCCGAGCTGAGACGCGGCAGCAGAGCGTCAGGCTGCGATCCGGCGAGCGGAGCACCGCCGCGTGCGTAGACCTCCTCGGGCAGAGCGTCGACTACCGTGCCGCGCGTCGGCGCCGGATCGGCCGGCCGCATGTCCGAGTCGTCCGGGTCGGGCGCGACAAACACCGACGCACCGTCGGTCGCGGTGTCCTCACGCTCGTCGCTCATCGCAAGCGGCATCAACTCAGCCACGCGCTCAGCGATGTACTCCCCCTCGAGCGGTCCCCAGAGGTTGATCGACGGCTCGTAGCCGCCGAGCAGCCAGTCGTCGGCGGTCAGCAGGTAGCCGAGGTGCCCCTGCGCATACCCGACGACGATGGTGCGCTCGGGGTCCGGCGCGAGCGAGCGCACATAATCGACGAACACCGTGAGCGGCTCGCCCGGCAGCGTGACGAGCAGGTGCTCGCCGAGGCGCAGCGCCGAGATCGTGGTGCGCGTGGTGGCGCAGATCGGCGCCTGCTCGATGTCGAGCCCGATGATCTCGCCGAGGATCGGCCCGGCGACCTCGAGGCGCACGCACGAGCGGTACGGGCAGTGATCCTCGACGGGACACGCGTCGTGCGAGCCCGGCATTTCGGCCGCGGGGAAGTACGCATCGCCGACCTCACCGCAGAGGCCCGCGCCGCCCGGCGCGTTGAACTCATCGATCGGCGAGAGGATCGCGCCGGCTTCGTCGAAGATCTGCCCGTCGGCCACGCGCTCCCAGTCGAACGGCGCGTACGACAGCGCGCCCTCGCGCACGGTGAAGGTCGCAGGATCCGGCCCGACCTCGACAGAGCGCGTGATCATCTCCATCGCGAGCGAGTCCTCGAGCACCTCGCCCGCGCGCTCCCACGCCGCGAACAGCATCGGCGCCGCGATCCGCCCAACGCTCTCGGCGCGCGCGAAGTTGTAGCAAGGCTCGCCCTCGGGCCGGTTGTCACAAGAGAGGCCGCCCGCGCCGCCCGGCGACACGTCTCCCGCCGCGCCCTGCAGGTGCATCACCACCACCGGCTCGTCGAACAGCTCCTCGAGCCCCCGCTCAATCCCACCCGGCGCGTCGGTCGACTGCATCGGGTTGTCGGCGTCCATGATCGTCCCGTGGATGCCGAACACCGCAACCGCCGCGATCGGCGCACCGTCGGCGCCGTCGACGCGCACCAGCCAGAGCCGGTCGTCCTTGAAGCTCCCGCCGGCGATCACGTTGTTCTCGCCGCGCCGATCGTGCGTCACGAGGTTCATCGGGTCGAAGCCCGTCTCGAGGTGCACGCCCACACGCGCCGGCCGCCGCGCCGCGAGCGCCTGCATCGCGAGGTCGGTGAGACGCGCAACCACCGCCTCGAACTGCTGCTTGCGGAAGCGCCCGAGCCCGACGCCAAGCTTGGAGTCGCCGGTGAAGTGGCCCGGCGCCGAGTGGCTGTGGCTGGTCGCGAAGATCACCTTGCCCGCGTACTCGGGTCCGAGACGCTCGGCGACCGCGTGCGTGATGCCGTCGAACGCGAGCCCGAGATCGGCCTTGAGGATTACGACCGTCTCGTCACCGGCGGTGAGCGCGAGTGCCTTGACGCGCGGCCGGGTCTCGACGCCGACCGACGCGTTGAACTTGGCCGACAACTCGACGCGGCGGATGTCGACGCGGCCGGTGTTGCCGAGGAAGCCCGCGCGTGCGGTGTAGCAACCGAGCGCCGAGCCGACAGGAAGATCGAGGAAACCCTCAGCCGCACCGGCCGTGACCGCGCCGACCGTGACCATGCCACCGGCACCACCCGTGGGCGGCAGCGGCGCGTAGGAGCAGTGGTCGACTGGGAGCGGGCCGGCGTCAGCCTCGCCGGCATCGACGGCCAGAGCAGCGTCGTCGCCGCAGGCGGTGGCGAGCGCGGCGAGCGCGGCGAGCGCGGCGAGGAGAACGACGACGCGGCGAGGAGCAAAAACGGTTCGCTTCATAGGGTCACCTTCTTGTTGCAGCGTCTGTTGCAGCGGCAGTTGCAGCGGCAGTGTCGAGCGCTCGGCGCACCGCGTCGGAAATCACCGCGGGGTCGGAGGATAACTCGATCGGTCGGTTCGCGTGGCGCGGTGACGGCACGTCCGCGAGCGTCCCCTCGTGGTAGCCGACCTTGAGCTCGGTGAACTTCAACGCACTCGCGGTGCTCAGGACCACGACCCGATCGCGCGGGCCGATCACGCCGCGCGCGACCAACTTCTCGAGCGCGGCGAACGCCACGCCGGTGTGCGGGCACGCGTACAAGCCGGTGCGATCGGCGCGCGCGGCGGCGTCAGCCAACTCGGCCTCGCTCGCCTGCTCGACGAGACCATCCACGCGCCGAAGCGCGCGCACCGCCCGCGCCGCGCTGACCGGGTTGCCGATCCTTATCGCCGACGCCGCGGTCGGCCGTGCGACCTGTGGCTCGACGCGCGCCCAGCCGCGCCGGTACGCCTCGTAGAGCGGGTTCGCCGCCGCAGCCTGCGCCACGCAGATGCGCGGCTCGCGCGTGGTGACGCCGAGCTCGCGCATCAGCTCGAAGCCTGCGCCGAGCGCGCTCACATTGCCGAGGTTGCCGCCGGGGAGGATCACCCAGTCGGGCACCTGCCAGTCGAACTGCTGCACGATCTCGATCGCGACCGTCTTCTGCCCCTCGAGGCGCAGCGCGTTCATGCTGTTCGCGAGGTAGAGCCCCGCGTCGGCCGCGAGCCGACGCACCGCCGCCATGCAGCCGTCAAAGTCGGTGTCGAGCGCCAGCACCGTCGCACCGCTGGCCAGCGGCTGCACCAGCTGCGCGGTCGTCACCTGGCCGCGCGGCAGCAGCACGATCGCGGGGATCCCCGCCGCCGCCGCGTACGCCGCGAGCGACGCCGACGTATCGCCGGTCGACGCGCAGGCCACCGCACGCACCGGCTTGCCGTCGGCGATCATCTGTTTCACCGTCGAGACCAGCACCGTCATCCCAAGATCCTTGAACGACCCGGTGTGCGAGTTGCCGCACTGCTTGACCCAGAGCTCCCCGAGCCCCAGCGCGCGCCCGTACCGCTCGGCCCAGAGCAGGCTCGTCCCCCCCTCGACCATCGACACCACGTTCTCGTCGGCGACCCAAGGCGCGACCCACTCCTTCTTGCCCCACACGCCCGAGCCGTACGGCCATGCGGTGCGGCGGGTGCGCTCGTCGAAGAGTCGCGTCCACTCGGCCGGGCACCGCTCGCGCAGCGGAGCGAGCTCGTGCACCACCTCGAGCAACCCGCCGCAACTCGGACAGAGGTGCACCGGCTCGTCGGGCGCTAGCAGCCCCTCACAACCGGCCCCGCACCGAAGGTGTGCGTGGAAGGACATCGGCGGCGAAGGTATCATGGCGACCACGCCGCCAAGGATGGTCCCCATGCTGCATGTGACTCGCCTTCGTTTCTCACGCCTCGCGCTCACGCGCCCCCTCGGCCTCGCCCTCGCCCTCGCCCTCGCGCTCGCCCTCGCCGCGTGCTCGCCCGGCAGCGTGAACCCTGGCGGCAACAACCCGCCCGACGCCACGCCGCCGCCCGCTGTGTGCGAGCCCTCGTTCGACGACGACGCCGACGGCATCGGCAACGGTCTCGAGGGCTGCTTGCCCGCGCCGGGCCGCGACACCGATGGCGACGGTCGGCCCGACTGGCGCGACGACGACTCCGACAACGACGGCGTTGACGACCGCTACGAGGACCGCAACGGCGACGGCATGCTCGGCAGCTGCGCGACCAGCTGCGGCACGCCCGCCGACTGCCCGCCCGAGCACGACTGCTCCTTCTCCGACGACCGCACCGGCGCCGGCCTCTGCGTGTCGTGGGAGTGCCTCGACGGCGAGACCGATCCGCACGCCACCGACACCGACGGAGACGGCGCGGCCGACGGCTTCGAAGGCACCTGGGTCTGCAACCCGCCCGACGAGGATCACCCCGACGGGCTCAAGCAGATCCAGTACGTCGACTCAGTCGACACGATCCCCTACGCCACACCCAACTGGAAAATCGCACTCGAGCTCGCCGCCTCACACGGCGCCGTCACCCTCGCGAACCCGGCGACTCTCGACAGCGCGTACCTCTTCGACCTCCCCACGCCCGGCTCCGAGGTCGCCGGCTTCCTCATCTCACGCACCGCGCGCGAGGCGAACGCCTTCCTCGAGTCGCAGGGCGCCTTCTCGCGGCTCGACGCGCTCGCCGGCTCGAACGCAATCCTCCGCGCGTCGGGCGCGACCGGCGTCTCACTCGACGGGCACGCCACCGTGCGCTCCACCGTCGTGGTGCTGAACGTCACCGCCGCCGCCGACGCACCGACGGTGCGCGCGCAGCTCCTCCCCGCGCTGCTCGATCGCCCCGCCGCCGACGTGCCGGTGCCGCCGGTCGGCTGGACCGGCGAGGCCGGCGTCCAGCTCATGGTCACCTACCAGACCGAATATCGCGCCGACGTCGGCCAGGTCGTCATCATGGGCGCGGTCGCGTTGCTCTCGCACTACGAGGATCCCGCGCGCCCGACCGGCTTCCTCACCGACGATCTCGCCAACGGCACCGGGCTCTCGCACTCGGGCAACGGCGAGGCGATCGAGTGCGAGCAGTTCCTCGTCGCCGAGGTCCCGAAGGCCGACATCATCTGGGTCATCGACGAGTCGGGCTCGATGGACGACGACCGCGCCAAGGTCGCGATGAACGCCACCTCCTTCTTCGAGAAGGCGGTGCTCGCCGGCCTCGACTTCCGCATGGGCGTCACCGACATGAACAACTCGAACGGCGGGCGCTTCTCTTCGCGCGACGGCGGCAGCTCCACCGGCGACCGGTGGCTCGGGGCGGCCGGTCTCGCGATGTTCCAAAACGGCATCAACGATCCCTCCGGCCCCGACGGCGCCGACGGCGGCAGCGAGCACGGGCTCACCAACGGTCGCGCCGCGATCATGCGCCACCTGCCGCGCGACGCCGCCGACGCCGCGCGCATCCGTCCCGACGCCAAGCTGGTCGTGCTCTACGTGACCGACGAGCACCCCGACGAGATCGAGGACGCAGGCATCATTCCCGACAGCAACGTCGTCGCGTCGATGGCCGACAAGGCCGACATCGCTGCGTTCATGCAGCCGTACATCATGGAGTTCGAGGCCAACGACGCCGTCGCGCACCTCATCGGCATCCCCGAGGCGACCGCGAACTGCTCGAGCTCCGGCGAGGTCTCCTACGGCTACATCGATCTGCTCGTCGCGCTCGGCGGACAGTTCGGCTCGATCTGCCAGGCTGATCTTGGACCGACGATCGACGCGATCCTCGACGACATCGTCGGCAGCGCGTCGCCGGTCGTGCTCGAGTTCGTGCCGATCTCGTCGACGATCGCGGTGGTGCGCGACAACGTGCTGGTGCCGCGCTCGCGCACGATGGGCTGGGACTTTCGCGCGTCGTCAAACTCGGTCGTCTTCTACAACATGCCGTTCGACCCGCTCTCGCCGTCGGAGCTCGTGATCTCCTACCGTCGCTGGGCCGAGCAGGTGCCGATCGAGTAGCGCGTCCCCGCGGCGACTGCCGCGACCGTGCCGCCCTGCTTTACCTTGAGGCGAGCGACCTACTCGGTCGACGTGAGCAGGTCGAGGCCGCACACGATCGCGAGTCGCGCAACGACCGCATCACCCAGCGCGGCCGGCAGGCGCTCGAGCCGCTCGGTCTTGTCGCCACGCTCCAGCGTGACGCTGTGTGACACGCCATCGGGCGCCACCACGGCGCCGAGAATTCCACGCTCGAACATCCGCGCAAAGAGCGCGTCGGCAGCAGCGATGGCAGGGAGTTTATCGAGAGCCACGGGAGGAGACATCGGCACCGTATCAGCGTCCTTGAGCCCGACGTCGTCAAACGCGAACGGGCCGCTCCATTCGGGGGGGCCGCCCGGGTTCATCGACCTTCGGCATCGGCCGCGCTGCGGATCGCGGCGAGGTGCGCGGGTCCGGCGCCACAACAGCCGCCCACCGCCGTAGCCCCGGCCGCGAAGAGCGCGCGGGCGCCGCTGCCGAGATCTTCGGGCATCAGCACCGAGCGTCCCGACGGTGCCGCCGTCGGCTTGGCGAAAATCGGCCGGTCGGTGCGCGCACGGATCGCGCGCACGAGCTCCACCATGTCCACCGGCGAGAGCGTGCAGTTGGCGCCGACCCCATCGACCTCTTCCTCGAGAAACGCCGCAAGCATCCGCTCCGGCGCGAAGCCGAGCGGAGTCAGGTAGCTGCCGCCACTCAGCCGGCAGGTCATGCTCCCCACGATCGGCAAGCCGGGCGCGCCGGCGCGAATCCCGCGCACCGCGGCCCGCGCCTCCTTCGGGTGGTACATGGTCTCGACGTGTACGAGGTCGACGCCGCCCTCGGCGAGCGCGGCCGCCTGCTCGGCGAAGCAGTCCTCGAGCTCGATGAGGTCGGCGTTCCCCTCGGGCGGCGGGATCGAGCCGGTCGGCCCGACCACGCCGATTACGAAACCGTGCGTCGGCCGCGCCTCGCGCGCGAGCAGCCCCGCCGCGACGTTGAGCGTGCGCACCATCGCCGAGCGGCCATACGCGCCGAGGCGAAGCCGCGAACCGCCAAACGTGTTGGTCTGCACCGCGTCACAGCCAGCGGCGAAATACGCTTGGTAGACGGCGCGCACCTCGTCGGGATGCTCGTCGTTCCACGACTCTGGGCAGTCCTCACCGAGTCGCAGGCCGCGCGCGATCAGCTCGGTCCCCATCGCCCCATCGAGCACCGCTCGCGGCGGGAGCCGGAGCAGCGCATGACCGGACGACATGGCGAGAGAGTAACACCCAGCGCGGTCGCACGGTGGCCGCGTCGCAGGGCGAGACGTACACTCGTCGGCCATGCGCCGCGTCGCCGCCCTTGCAGTCGTCATTTTTCTCGCTGCTCTGCTGTGCGTGCCCGCGCCCGCGCGTGCCGACGCCACGGACAGCGCGTACAAGCGCGCGATGGCGCTCAAGGCGCAGGGGAAGCTCGACGAGGCGATCGTCGAGCTCGAGGGCGAGGTGGCGAAAAACGCGACCCACGGTGTGGCCTGGAACTCGCTCGGCATCCTCTACAAGAAGAAGGATCGCTTCACCGATGCGGTGGCGGCGTTCGGCAAGGCCGCGCTGCTCATGCCGAAGGACGCGACGGTGCAGGCGAACCTCGGCATGGCCCGCTATCGTGCCGGCCAACCGGTCGAGGCGATCGCTGCGCTCGAAGCGGCGGCGCGACTCGCCCCCGACGACGCTGAGGTGCAGTCGAACCTCGGCGCACTCAAGCGCAAGCAGGGGGATGTCGCCGGCGCCGTCGGTCACCTCGAGCGCGCGGTCAAGCTCGCGCCGACGGCGGCCGCGAGCTGGTCGAACCTCGGGGTCGCGTACCGGCACGCGAAGCGCGACGACGACGCGGTGCGCGCATTTCAAGCGGCCGTGAAGCTTGAGCCGGCCAGCGCGGATCATCGCTTCAACCTCGCGGTCGGCTATCGGCGCAAGCTGCTCACCGCCGAGGCGCTGATCGAGTACCGCGAGGTGGTACGGCTGCGCCCCGAGCACTCCGACGCTTGGTACGACCTCGGCGTGCTGCTCCGCGGCGCGAAGGAGAACGACGCAGCGGCGGAGGCGTTCGGAAAGTTCCTCGCGCTGACCCGCGGGCGTGATCCGAAGGGCGACGCGAAACTCGAGCAGGAGATCGCCACGCTCGGCGGTGGTGGCGGCGCGGGTGCGCCGGGTGCGCCGGGTGCGCCGGGTGCGCCGGGTGCGCCGGGTGCGCCGGGTGCGCCGGGTGCGCCGGGTGCGCCGGTCGCGCCGGTGAAGCAGGCGACGAAGGCGGAGCGCGCCGAGGCGAGAGCGAAGGCCAAGGCGGACGCCAAGGCGAAGCGGGCCGAGGCGAGAGCGAAGGCCAAGGCCGACGCCAAGGCGAAGCGGGCCGCGAAGAACGCGAAGCCGGCAGTTGAGAACGCGAAGCCAGCAGTTGAGAACACGAAGCCGGCCGTTGAGAACGCGAAGCCGGCCGTTGAGAACGCGAAGCCGGCCGTTGAGAACGCGAAGCCGGCCGTTGAGAACGCGAAGCCGGCCGCGAAGAACGCGAAGCCGGCAGTTGAGAACGCGAAGCCGGCCGCGAAGAACACGAAACCGGCAGTTGAGAACGCGAAGCCGGCAGTTGAGAACGCGAAGCCGGCAGTTGAGAACGCGAAGCCGGCAGTTGAGAACGCGAAGCCGGCCGCGAAGAACGCGAAGCCGGCCGACACGAAAGCAGCACCCGCGCCCGCCGGAGCTGTCACACCCGCGAAGTAGCTTCCACCGGTGCCGCCCCGCTCCGCCGCGCGTTCACTGCACCGCTGCCAAAGCTGCGGGCATGCCGAGCCCAAGTGGCTCGGGCGCTGCCCCGCGTGCAGCGAGTGGAACTCGCTCGTCGAGGAGGTCGGCGCCGGCGTGCGCGGTCTCTCCGCGGCGCGCGCACCGACGGGAGCTCGGCGTCCCGTCGCCGCCGCCGACGTCGCGCTCGAGGAGAATGACGCGCGGCTCGCGTGCGGCATCGGCGAGCTCGACCGCGTGCTCGGCGGCGGGCTCGTCGCCGGATCGTTCGTGCTGATCGGCGGCGACCCGGGCATCGGCAAGTCGACGCTGCTGCTCCAGGCGCTCGCCGGCCTCACCCGCGCCTCGCGCGGCGGCACCGTGCTCTACGTGAGCGGCGAGGAGTCGGTCGCGCAGACCGCGATCCGCGCGCGCCGACTCGGGGCGACGCCTGTGGGCCTGCTGCTCCACGCCGAGACCTCGCTCGAGCAGATCCTCGGCGAGGCCGACCGGCTGCGCCCCGCGGTGCTCGCGGTCGACTCGATCCAGACGGTACACAGCGAGGCGCTCGATGGGATCCCCGGCTCGGTCGGGCAGGTGCGCGAGTGCGCCGGTCGCCTGATGACTTGGGCCAAGTCGACCGGGACACCGGTCGTGCTCGTCGGGCATGTCACCAAGGACGGCGCGATCGCCGGGCCCAAGACGCTCGAGCATGTGGTCGACGTCGTGCTCTCGTTCGAGGGCGAGGGGGCGCACCCGTACCGGATCCTGCGCGCGCTCAAAAACCGCTTCGGCGCGACCAGCGAGATCGGCGTGTTCGAGATGCGACAAGGGGGGCTCGTCGAGGTGGAGAGCCCGTCGGCGCTGTTCCTTGCTGAGCGGCCGGTCGATGCGCCGGGCTCGGTGGTCGTGGCGAGCGCGGACGGCGTGCGGCCGATCCTCGTCGAGGTGCAGGCGCTCGTGGCGCCGGCGGCCACGGGGTTCGGGCGCCGCACGGCGGCGGGCGTCGATAGCAATCGCGTAGCGCTGCTGCTCGCGGTGCTCGCCGAGCGAGCTGGCGTGAACGCGCTGGCGCAAGACGTCTTCGTGAACGTGGCCGGCGGCATGAAGCTCGCGGAGCCGGCGATCGATCTCGGCATCGCCTGCGCGATCGCGTCGGCCGAGGGGCGCACGCCGGTTCGGTCGGGCACGGCGGTCTTCGGCGAGGTGGGTCTCGCTGGAGAGGTGCGCGGCGTGACGCTCGCCGAGGGACGGCTCGGCGAGGCCAGGAAGCTCGGCTTTTCCCGCGTGATCATGCCGCGCCAAAACGCCTCACGGCTCGAGGCGGCCGACAGTGCGGGACTCGAGATCATCGGCGTCGCCGACCTGCGCGCGGCGCTGCGCGCGGTACTCGTCTGATTTTGCCTCAGCGCGCCCGGTAGACGGCGCGCGCCCGCTAGAACCGGACCGCGAGCCGCGTCTGGAACGTCTGCGCCGTCGTCGCCTCGCCGACCTCCTCGGAGGGGAAGAGGCCCGACGGGTGGTCCATCGCGGCGAGCGGGAGCAGCGCCCCGTACGAGATGCCGAAGAAGAACCGGTCGTCCTCGTTGTAGTAGCCAACGTCCGCGTCGAGCTCGATGCCGTAGAAGTCCTCGTTGCCCGGCGTCGCCACCGGCAGGTGCGCCGCCGAGCCGACCAGCTGCCCGCGAAAGCGGAAGGTGCCGGTCGTGAGCTTGGCGACGTCGTAGGTGAGCGACGGCTTCACGTAGATCGCATTCGTGACCGCGCCGAGGAGCTCGCGGAACAGGATGAGGTCGACCTGGAAGTCGGAATCGAACGCGAACCGCGAGGCCGTGTCGTCGCCAGCGCCCGTCGGAAACGCAGGCAAGCGCGAGACGTGGGTCTCACCGGGGTTCGTCGCCTCCCAGTCGTCGCCCGACGCGAAACCGACCTCGAGGCCGAGGTTCAGCTCATCGTCGGAGAACAGCCAGTTTGCGCGCGCGACGCCGCCGAACTGCGCGAGCGTGAGCTCGCCACCGTCGGGCGTGAGGTTGCCGGCATCGGCGTAGCTGCCGTACACCGCGACCGCCTCCGCCTCGAAGTTGAAGTCGTCGCGCCCGTAGCGCAGGTACACATCGGGCACGTAGAGCGTGAGGCCGCGCGCGTGGAGCAGCGTCTCGGGTGCGACGCCGCCGACCGTGTCATCGGTGAGGTCGGCGTCCTGCGTGCGGTACTTGAGGTAGACGCCATACGAGAGCGCGCTGCGCCCCTGCTCGATCCGATCGCGCCACGCCTCGGCGTCGAGGAAGCGGCCGAGGACGAGGATCCACTGCGCCGCATCGTCGGCATCGGTGAGATCCCACGACTGCCCGCCGCTGCGGTCGGCCCACACCGGCGTGGAGGCGGCCGACGGACCGCCCGAAATCCAGTCGAGTCCGACCGCGACGGAGAGCGCGGTGCCGGGGATGTCGCGGCTGAACACGACGCGATCGACCGAGTCGCCATGATCGCAGTCGAGACAGAACTTGGTGTCGCGGTGGAACGGATCGTCGGCCGCGACGAACGGATTGTCGCCGCCGGAGTGATCCTGCACGCCGAGACCGAAGTGCGCCGGCATGCGGCCGAACTTGAGCAGGCCGAGCGGCGTCTGCACCTCGGCCCACGCACGCCGCCAGACCATCGCGTCGGCGGTGGAGCCGGTCGTGTCGGTCGTGTCGGAAAGCGAGCCGAGCACGACGTTGTCGAGCGCATCAAGCTGCGCCATCACGCGCACCTGCTCGGTGACGTGGTAGGTCGGCTCGAGACGCAAGCGTAGGTTCGCAGTGCCGATCGACTCGTCGCAGCTCCCTGCGGTCGCGCCTTCTTTGCAGGTGAGCGGCTCGGGGAACGGTGTGCCGGCGCCCTGATCGTGAAAGCCGAGGTGCAGGTTCGAGAGCCAGTCGGTGCGGAGGCGGAACGACCCGCCGAGCGAGAATCGCTGAAAGCGTTTCTGCTGCTCGCCGGGCCACGGCCCCAGCGTCGGCGGTACGATCAGCTTCGACAGATCGGCCGGGGCCTTCTCTGCGACGCCTTCGGGCTTGTCGTCCGCTTCGCCGAACCCGCCGCCGGGCGGACCGGCGGGCGGCAGCTGGGCATGCGCAATCGCGGGACAGAGCGCGGGGACGAGCGCCAAGATGGCGAGGCCGAACCAGCGGAGCGGGACCGAACCGATGCGGCCAATACGAATCAAGGCGATCTCCAGTCTCGTCGACAACCGGCGCGAAAAAAGTTCGCGGACTCTAGCGTCGGCTACGGGGGGCGTCAATGCAGCGCCCCTCGCGCTCGGGTAAGCTCGCTGCGTGTCGAGAACTCTGGACTGGCTCGGCGTGAAGGTGGTTGCCCGGCAACTCGTGGCGCTCGTGGTGCCGGTAGCCCTCGCCGCCGGCACCGCGCTCGCCTGCGCGTGCGCGAGCGAGCCGGTCCTCGTGCTCGACGTGACCGCGGAGCGCGACGCCGAGCGACTGCGCGTCGCGGTGAAAGCGCCGGGGCGCACGCCCGCGTTCGTGCGTGAGTTCGACGTCGACCCGTCGGGGCTGGGGCGCGACCTCACCGACCCCGCCGACGCCTATCGCATCGCGTTGCGGCTCGCGGCCAACGGCGAGTGGGGGGTGCACATCGTCGACGCGGCGCTCGGCGTGCCGACGCAAGCATGGGCCGACTGGCTGACGGTCGATGGTGAGACGCAGGTGAGCGCGCAGCTCGTCGTGCTCTCCGACGGCGATGGCGACGGCTGGCCGGGCGTCTGCCCGCTTGCGGTGCCCAACTGTCTGCTCGACTGCGACGACGCTGATCCCGGCACCAACCCCTTCGCTGTGGACGTGTGCGGCAACGGACTCGACGAGGACTGCGGCGGTGGCACGCCCGAGGGCGCCGGCGTCGACCGCGCGTGCGAGGACCTCGACGGCGACGGCTTCGCCGAGGGCACCGGCGGCGACTGCGACGACGACAACGCCGAGGTGTTCCCCGGGCAGCGCGAGACCGCCACCACCTGCGACAGCAGCGAGCCGCGCTGTGACGACGGTATCGATCACGACTGCGATGGCGCGGACCCCACGTGTCACACCGACGCCGACTGCGACGGCGGTTGGCCGATGGCGGAGGTCGGCGGGACTGACTGTGACGATCTCGACGCGGCGATCGGGCGGCATGCGATGGAGCTGTGCGGGGACGGGATCGATCAGGACTGCGACGGCGTGGTCGATGGTGGCTGCGCGCCGTGCGACGAGGACGGCGACGGCGCACCGGGACACCATGCGGAGCGCGGCTGCGACGCGCCGCCGGAGCTGGTCGACTGCGACGACGCGAATCGCGGCGTCCACCCCGGCGCCACGCTCGACTGTGGCGGCGACGAGGGCGCACCCGCATGCGCTGCGCGCGGCACCTGCGCGCTGCCGGCGCGCGACGAGGACTGCGACGGCGTCGCCAACGAGGGGTGCCCCGCGCCCGCGTGCGACCTCGACGGCGACGGCTACGCCCGCGCCGACTGCTCCACCCCGCCACCGCCGGGCGCGGCCGACTGCGACGACTCTGCACAGATCGGCGCCGCGTTCCACCCGGGCGCGCCGGACGTGTGTGGCGACGGCCTAGCGCAAAACTGCTCGATCGATCTCCCCTGTAGCGAGGATCGTGACGGCGACGGGTACGCCGCCGGCGCGGACTGCGACGACCGTGATCCCGAGGTGCACCCCGGCCAGGTCGAGCGCTGCGACGGACGCGACGAGGACTGCGACGGCGTGATCGACGAGGGGAACCCGGGCGGCGAGCGCGGCACGACGCTCGTCGGCGCGAGCTGCACGTTCGACGACGACGGTGAGTGCGGCACGGGGTTCGGTCGCTGCGTCTGCGGTCCGACGCCGTCAGACGGCCGGATGGATCCGGGCGGCCTGCGTGCGCTCTGCCCAGGCGAGTCCAACGCCATCGTCTCGCCGCGCTGCTTCGGTGCGCGGCAGCCGCAGGACTTCGAGCGCTGCGACAACGCGGGCGCCGACCTCGACTGCGACGGGCGCGCGGACGATCCCTCCGGCGCAACGCTTCACCGCGACGAGCTCGGACTGCCGTGCCACGGACTGCCCAGCCCCTGCGTGCAAGGCGTCGTCATCGGCTGCGACCAGACGGTGACCCACGCCCACTACGACCGGAGCCACTGGCTCTGCTCCCCCGACGAACACGGGCCGGAGACTGAACTCTGCAACGCGATCGACGACGACTGCAACATGACCATCGACGACGGCTTCCACACCGGCCTCCCGTGCGATGGCGACGACGGCGACTTCTGCGCCGAGGGCTCCTTCGCTTGCGACCTCGCTGGTGGCGAGGTCTGCAGCGACGCGACCGCGACCAGCGTGGAGCTCTGCAACGCGTTCGACGACGACTGTGACGGCGTCGTCGACGACGGCTTCCCGGGACTCACGTCGAGCTGCGACGGTCCTGACGCCGACCTCTGCCACGAAGGTACGATCGTCTGCGACGCTGCCGGCACCGGCACGCGCTGCACCGATACCAGCGCCGACAAC
>SHYZ01000039.1 GCA_009692535.1 Myxococcales bacterium | reverse complement strand
CTCGCAGTCGGCGCGTTCGCCGACGTGACGGTGAGCTACAACCCGACGCTCGAGTCGGGCGGCGAGGCGCCTGCGTCGCTGCGGCTCCCGACCTCGGCCCCCGGTCTGGCGCCGGTCGAGATCCCGCTCACGGGCCGCGGGCTCGACCGCCACATCGCGGTTAACCTCGCACTCGGTTTCCCCCAGGTGGTGCGGCACGCGCCACGCGCCGTGGCGATGGAGTTGAGAGTCTCGAACACCGGTGAAGCGGTGCTCTCGCTCTCGTCGGTGCTCTCGTCGGAGTCGGGCGCGTTCCGCCTCGTCGGCGCACCGCCGACCGCCATCGCTCCCCGTGAGAACATCTCGATCACCGTCGAGTTCCTGCCGACCTCCGAGGGTCTTGACTCGGCCACGCTCGTGCTCAACAACGACGACGACGACCGGCCGATGGCGCGCGTGGCGGTGTCGGGCGTCGGCATCCTGCCGCCGATGACGCTCAATCCCGGCGCCATCGATTACGGCGCGGTCGCCGTGGGCGCGGCGCGGCGCAGCGACACGCCGGTGCGAATCGTCAACGCGAGCCTCGCCGACGCGCTCGGGCTGCGGCTGATCTGCATCGGCAACACCGCGTCGTCGACCTCGTGTGCGGAGGGGAGCCCGTTCCGGCTCGTCGGCGAGCTCGCGAACATCGTGCTCGCGCCGGGTGAGTCGCACGAGGTCGACGTGGAATTCGCGCCGATTGCGACCGGTCGGAGCGACGGCTACCTGCTGGTGTTCGCCGGCATCGATCCCGAGCCGGTGGCGGCCGTCGCGCTCAACGGTCTGGGCATCGACGTGCTGCTCTCCGGCGGCGGCTGTGCGATCGCCGGGAGCCCCCGCTCGTCCGGCAGCGAGGGCGCAACCTTCGGCGTGCTGCTGCTCGGCGCGCTCCTGCTGGTTGCTCGCCGACGTGCCGCGCGAGCTGCCCTGCTCGCCGCCGTGCTCGCCATCGTGGTCCATGGCGCCACCCTCGTCGGCGCGACCGTCGCCCACGCACAGGGGCGCGCGCTCGACACCGGCACCTTCCGTCCCGTGCCCGGCGGCGCGGAGGCGACGTTCTTCACTGTCGAGCAGGCGGCACTGGCGCGGCCCGGGGCGCTGACCCTCGAGATGCTGCTCGACCACGCCACCGATCTGCTGGTCGCGCGTCCGGCGATCGGCGGCGCGGCGGGAGACCGCGTGGTCGGTGCGCGCAGTGCGCTGCAGCTCGTCGCCGGCTACGTGCTTGCGCCACGCGTGCAGGTCGGCATCGTGCTGCCGATGCTGCAGCAGAGCGGTGAAGCGCAGATGTCGGGCATCGCCGCCGCGAACGGGTCCGGTCTCGGTGATGCCGCGTTCCATGGACGCTTCGTGCTCCTCGACCGCGGGCCGCTCCGCGCCGGCGTGTCGGCCAGCCTCACGTTGCCAACTGGCGACGAGCAAAACTTTGCGGGCGCCGACGGGCCTACGACTCACCTCCGTGCGATGGGCGGGCTCGCGCTCGGCGGGCTCACCGTGTCGGCCAACCTCGGGTACCGCCTGCGCACGCAGGAGGCCTCGCTTGCTGGCGTGCGACAGAAGGACGAGCTCACGTGGGGACTCGGCGCCGGAGCCCGTGTGGCTGGCCGGTTCGACGCGATCGTGGAGCTCGTCGGCGCGCTCGGTCTCGTCGACGGCAATCGCGGGGTGGTCTCGCCGATGGAGGCGCTTGCCGGTGCGCGCTACCGCTCCGGCGGTCCAGTGGCGCTACTGGCTGGCGTCGGGCGCGGCATCGGCGAGGGGATCGGCGCGCCGGCCTTGCGCGTATTTTTGGGGGTCGCGTGGAGCCCGGGACAGCAAGCGCCAGCGCGAATCCTGTCGGTAGGCGACGGCAGCGGCGGCGACGTGGTGCCGAAGCCCGACATCGACGGCGATGGTGACGGGGTGTTCGATCGGCTGGACCGCTGCCCCGCGCAGGTCGAGGACCAGGACGGCCACCAGGACGACGATGGCTGCCTCGACGAAGACGACGACGGCGACGGGCTCGCCGACGGCATCGATCGCTGCCCGCGCGAGGCAGAGGATCTCGACGGCCTAGAGGACGACGACGGCTGTCCCGAAGGAGATGGCTCCGGCGACGCCGACGGTGATGGCGTGAGCGACGGGCTGGATCGTTGTGCCGACAGCGCCGAGGATCTCGACGGCTACCTCGACAACGACGGCTGTGACGATCCGGACAACGACTCCGACGGGATTCTGGACGTGATCGACGCCTGTGTGCTCGAGCCTGAGACGATCAACGGCAACCAGGACGAAGACGGCTGCGCCGACGAAGGGGAGAGCTTGGTCCTCGTGCTCGCCGATCAGCTTGAGCTGCTCGAGCCGATCGTCTTCGTCAACGATGGTGCCAAGCTGACGCCGGGGTCGCTCGGCGTCTTGGCGCAGGTCGGGGCGCACCTGCGAGTGACGTTCGACATCGAGCGGCTCGAGATCGTGGTGCGGGTTGACGTCCGGCGCAGCCCCGCCGAGGACGTGGCGCTCGCGCAGCGGCGCGGCGATGCGATCAAGACGCACCTCGACCGACTCGGGGTGGATGTCGAGCGCGTGGTGGTCCGTGCGGTCGGTTCAGCGAATCCGGTCGATCCCGGCGGCTCGCGCGACCTCAACGACCGCGTCGACTTCGCGATCAAGCGCGCGAAAAATCCGTAGCGGGTCACTCCGCGCGGCGGCGGCGGACGGTCGCCGCTGAGATCTCCCGCTCGGCCTCGCGGGTGCGCTCGGCGTCGCGCTTCTCGTAGTGGCGCTTGCCGCGACCGAGCCCGAGCTCGAGCTTGATGCGCCCGTCCTTGAGGTAGAGCTCGAGTGGCACGAGCGTATAGCCGGTGCTGCGGGTGTGCGCGGCGAGCTTGCGGATTTCGGCGCGGTGGAGCAGCAGCTTGCGCTCGCGTTTCGGTTCGTGGTTCTGCTGGTGCGCCCACGGGTAGACCGGGATGTCGCAGGCGATCAGCCAGACCTCGTCCTTGCGCACGATGGCGAAGGCCTCGGCGAGTGACGCGTGCCCGGCCCGGAGCGACTTCACCTCGCTGCCGGTGAGCACGAGGCCGGTCTCCCAGACCTCCTCGATGGCGTAGTCGTGCCGGGCGCGGCGGTTGCGCGCGAGCACCTTGCGCTCGTCGTCCTTCTGCCGCGCCACGCGCGGATGATGCCCGACGGAGAACCGGCGTACAAATCCACAGCGGCCGTGCTCGTTCACGCCTCGGCGCGAGCGAGCGCGAGCACGCTGACGCGCGCGGCGCCGGCGGCGAGCAGCGCGGTGGCGCAGGCGGCGGCGGTGGCGCCGGTGGTCACGACGTCGTCGATGAGCAGCACAGCGCGGCCGGCGATGCGCGGTACGGCCCGCGGGGCGACAGCGAAGGCGCCGTTGACGTTGCGCGCGCGGCCGGCGCGATTGAGGCCGGCCTGCGCGGAAGTGGCGCGATGGCGCTCGAGGACGGCCGCGAGGGGCGGCGCGTGTGCGCCGAGGGTGGCGCGGGCGGCAGCGCAGAGCGCGTGGGCCTGCGAGAAGCCGCGGGCGCGGAGCCGTGCGGGGTGGAGCGGCACCGGGACGAGCAGGTCGGGCTTGCCTGCGGCGAGTCCGGGCGTGAGCAGCACGCCGAGTGCGGGCGTGAGCAGCACGGCGAGTGCGGGCGCGAGCAGGGCGCCGAGTGGGCGGGCGAGCTCGAAGCGGCCGGCGCTTTGGGCTCCGCCGTACTTGAGCCGGCAGAGCGCGGTGGCGAGCTCACCGCCGTAGCGGTAGGGCGCGTCGAGTCGGTAAAACGGTGGCGGCGTGGCGGCGCAGCGTCGGCAACGCTCGGCGCGCTCGCCGGGCTCGCCGCAGACGGGGCAGGCTGCGCCGAGCGGGTAGAGCGAGAGCGCGCACGACGTGCAGAGCCCGGGCGCGCCGCCAGAGAGCGCGTCGCAGGCGGCGCAGCGCTCGGGGAGGAAGAGGTCGAGGAGTCCCATGCCCGCGCTATCGGCGTGGCGACGGCGCGCGTTGTCAGCGGTGGTACGGCTCGCCGCGGAGGATGGTGTAGGCGCGGTAGAGCTGCTCGATGAGCACGATGCGCGCGAGCCGGTGGGGCAGGGTGATGCGGCCGAACGACAGCTTGAGCTGCGCGCGCGCGAGCAGCTCGGTCGGCAGTCCGTCGGCGCCGCCAATGAGAAAGGCGATCGGCGCGCCGCCGCCGCGCAGCTCCTCCTCGGCGACGAGCTTTTTTGCGAGCTCCTCGGAGGACCAGGTCTCGCCGCGTGAGTCGAGCGCGATGAGGCGCGCGCGTGCGGGGAGCGCGGCTATCAGCGCGGCGTCGTCCTTGACCTCGACGACCTTGGCGTCGACGTACCTGCGCAGGCGCTTGAGGTACTCGTCCTCGGCAGCCTGAAAGTAGCTCTCCTTCAGGCGACCGACGCAGAGGACGTGGAGTTTCACGGCGCGCGGGTCGGGCGGATCGGGTCGAGTTGCGTCGCGTACCGTCGCGCTACGTCGTGTACGCGTCTTCGGGACGCGCGCGGCAGTCGGCGGGGATGGTGAGCTTCACCCGCGGCGCGTCGCCCCAGAGCCCCTCGAGGTCGTAGTAGTCGCGCACCGGGTGGTGGAAGACATGGACGATCACGTCGCCGAGATCGATGAGCGTCCAGCGGCCGTCCTTGGTGCTCTCGACACCGAGCGGCACGACGCCCGCCTGCTTCGATGCGAGCGCGATGCCCTCGGCGATCGCCTGCACCTGCCGGTCGGAGCGCCCGCTCACGATCAGCACGTAGTCGGCGTAGGAGGTCAGCTCCCCGATGTAGCTGAGCACCGGCTCGAGCGCCTTCTTGTCGATCGCGGCGCCGACCGCACGCATCGCGCGCTCGAGCGTGACCGGATCGCGCGCCTTGACGACGCGGACCTTCGGGGGCTTCGGGGGCTTCGTGGCCCGATCGACCTTCTTGGCGGCCTTCCGCGCAGCGTCTTTCTCAACTTTCCTTGCGGACAGCTTCACGGTCGGCTTGGTCGTCACGTTGGTCTTCTGGCTTCGCGGCATTTTCGCCCCTTCGCTACCCGGTTACCCGGCTAGCCGTCAAGTCCGCACCTGGCCCGCGCCGAACACGATGAACTTCCGTGTGGTCAGCTCCTCGGCGCCCATCGGGCCATAGGCGTGGAGCTTGCTCGTCGAGATCCCGATCTCCGCGCCGAGTCCGAGCTCACCGCCGTCGGCAAAACGGGTCGAGGCGTTCACCATCACGGTCGAGCTGCCGACCTCGGCGACGAAGCGCTGCGCGGCTGCGTGGTCGCGCGTGACGATCACCTCGGTGTGCTGCGAGCCGTAGCGCTCGATGTGCGAAATCGCTGCGTCGAGCGACGGGACCACGCCGAGCGTCACGATGAGCGCGAGGTACTCCTCCGACCAGTCGGCTTCCGTCGCTGCCACGACGGACGGTCCCCCGAGCGCGACCGTGCGTGCGTCGCCGCGGACCTCAACGCCGCGACTTGCGAGGCGGGCGACGAGCGCGGGCACGATGCGCGGCGCGGCGTCCTCGTGCACGAGGATCGTCTCGCACGCGTTGCAGACGCCTGGGCGGGAGACCTTGGCGTTCTCGCAGATCGCGAGCGCGGTCTCGAGCTCGGCCGAGGCGTCGACGAACACGTGGCAGACGCCCTTGTAGTGGCGGATCACCGGGATGCGGGCCCGCTCCGCAACGAAGCGGATGAGCCCCTCACCGCCGCGCGGGATCGCGAGGTCTATCTCCTCGTCGCGCAGCAGCAGCGCCTCGAGCAGACGCCGGTCGGTGTCGGGCACGACCTGCGCCGCGGCGGCCGGCAGCCCAGCTTGCTCGAGGCCGGCGGCGATTGCGTTGCCGAGCGCGCGGTTGGTGCGTGCTGCCTCGGAGCCGCCGCGCAGGATCACCGCGTTGCCACTGCGCAGACAGAGCGCGAAGGCGTCGGTGGTGACGTTGGGTCGCGCCTCGTAGATCATCAGCACGACGCCGAGCGGGATCCGCATCCGTCCGACGAGGAGTCCGTTGGGGCGCCGCGCCATCGACTCGATCTTGCCGACCGGATCGGGCAGCTCGGCGACCTGGCGGACGGCGGCGGCGACGCCGGCAAGCCGCGCCGCATCGAGCGTGAGGCGGTCGAGCATCGGCGCCGAGAGTCCCGCCGTGCGTGCGGCGTCGACGTCGGCGCGGTTGGCCGCGAGGATCAGCTCCGCGTCGACGGTGATGCGGTCCGCGACCGCGCGCATCGCCTGCTCCCGCACGGACGACGAGGCCTTGGCCACCACCCGCGCCGCGCGCTTTGCGTCCCCCGCGAGCCGCGCAGCCATCTGTTCAAAGTCGCCTATGGGTTCTGCTCCTCAGCGAGCCAGACGAGGTCGTCCCGGTGGATCACCTCATCGAGGTATTTATAGCCCAAGATCCCCTCGATGTCGGCACTCCGGCGTCCACGGATCCGCTCCACCTCCTCGGAGGAGTAGCTCGAGAGCCCGCGGCCGAGCTCGCGCCCGGTCTCGTCGAGCAGACTGACCACGTCGCCGGCGTCGAAGCGCCCGCGCACCTCGCGCACGCCGGAAGGCAGCAGGCTCTTCTGCTGGTCCGCGAGTGCGCGGCGGGCGCCGTCGTCGATGGTGATCGCGCCGCCGGGGCGCGTGGCGTAGGCGAGCCAGTGCTTGCGGCTGCCGAGTCGCTGATCGGTCGGTGGCAGGAAGAGCGTGCCGACATCTTCACCACCGAGCACGGCGCGCAGGATGTTCGGCTCGCGTCCCGGCGCGACCACCGTCGGGATGCCGCTCCGTCCGGCGATGCGCGCGGCGAGCACCTTCGAGGCCATGCCGCCGGTGCCGACGCCGCTTGCCGCTGCGCCGCCGGCGAACGGTGTGGCCTCGGCGGCGACGTCACGCACCAGCGGAATGCGGCGACCACCGGCAGCGGGGTCGGCGTCGTGGAGGCCGTTCACGTCGGTGAGGATCACGAGCGCGTCGGCACCGACGAGGTTCACCGCCAGCGCGGCGAGCCGATCGTTGTCGCCGAAGCGGATCTCCTCAAACGCGACCGTGTCGTTCTCGTTGACGATCGGCACCACCGGATGCGCGAGCAGCGCGGCGAGGGCGTGGCGCGCGGCGAGGAAGCGACCACGGTGGTTCACGTCGTCGTGCGTGAGCAGCACCTGACCGACCGGCATGCCGTGGGCGGCGAAGGCGCGCTCCCAGTTCTGCATGAGGTGCCCCTGGCCGACGGCGGCGCAGGCCTGCAGCATCGGCACCTCGGTGGGGCGCGTGGCCAGCCCGAGCACCTTCATGCCGAGCGCGATGGCGCCCGACGAAACCACCACCACCTCGAGGCCACGCTCGGCGCGAAGCGCGGCCAGCTCGTCGGCGATCGCGGCGGGACGACCGACGGGGCTCTCGCGCAGCAGGCGGCTGCCAACCTTGACCACGACACGACGCACGCCGAGCAGACGCGCGCGGAGGGCAGCAGCGTCGACCGTGGACTCAGCGTCGGCCACGCACGGCTCCTGCAGCAAGGCGGGTGTCGAAGGCGGTGACGAGATCCTCGATCCACGCGCCACCGACCGCGTCGAGCTCGTCGGCCGCGGCACGGGCGGCGCGCGCGAGCGGACCCTTTTCGCTCTGCGCCGCGACGAGGTCGTCGATCGACTCGGCGTCCATTGCGGATTTCTCGGGGGCGAGCAGGCGCACGAGCGCGCCCGCGCCGAGCCGGTCTGCGAGGCGCAGCGAGCTTTGGGCCGCGCCGCGGGCCGCGTGCGTGAGCGCACGCCCCGCCATCCGCGCGGCGAGGCCGTGCGTGCTCAAGAGCGCGCCCTCGATCGCCTCACGCACCGCGCGCGCGCCGGCCTCGTCCAGCGCGGCCCCCTCGTGGCGCCGTTGGAGGTAGTGGTCGACCAGCGTCGCCCGCGCAAAGTCTTTGGCGGTGCGCGCGCCGGGTCCCGCAGTCGCGAGCTCGCGCACGGCGTCGGCGTCGAGGTCGACCCGATGGGCTCGCGCCAGCCGCCGCACCGCGCTCTGCCGCACCGTGGTGGCGAGCAGCCGACCGAGTCGCGCTGGCGGGATTCTCCCGACGGCGCTCGCGAGCAACGTGCTCGCGAGCAGCGTGCGCCGTTGGCCGAGGAGGTGGGCCGGCGTCGCGCTCACCTGCGTCCTCGTGCCGGCGCGGCGATGCCGTCGAGCAGGCGGGCGCGTTCGGCGACCTCGCCCGAGCGGCCGGGCGTGGTCACCGAGTCCTCGTCGGTCGGTGGCGTGATCGTGATGGCGGTGCCGACGCCGGTGAGCTCCTGTTTGCACCCGAGGGCGAGCTCGAGCGAGCGGCCGTCGCGCTCAAACGCGACGCGGGCAGAGAGCGTTCCGCGGAGCAGCACACCGGTCTTGGCGTCGAGCAGCACCTCGCCGGTGAGCGCCAGCACCCGAAGACCGTCGCGCCAGGCGCGCTGCGGCAGCGCCTCGGTTGCACGCGCCCGTGCCGTCCCGAGCCGCAACGCGATCCGCCGCGCTGCGCGTCCGTCGACCGAAGCCGCGCCCTGGTCCGCGACCGCGATGCTCGCTGCGATCACTTCGACCTGCGCGCCGAACCCGCCCCACGCGTCGTCAAGGATGCGCGCGGGCTCCTCACGCGAGGCCGGTTCCCGACGGTGGTACTTGCCGGAACGCGGCCGCAGCCAGAGCGTGCCGTCCTGAAAGAAGGTGTCGCGGCCGTCGTCGCGGCTGTTCGTGGTGCTCGCGTGGAACGCGCCGCCTGCGGCGACCTCGAGGCGCGCCGCTTCATCGAGGGACTCGAGCGGCTCCCCAGTCGGCTCCCCAGTCGGCTCCCCAGTCGGCTCCCCAGTCGGCTCCGTTCCCGCCGCCGCATTCACGTCATGGACCCGCAGCGTGGCCTGGGTCACGACCGCGTGCGCGCCGAGACCGCGCGTGGCATCGGCGTGTCGTGCCACGAGCGCTCGCACGAGCTCCGTCGGGTCGGTGGCCGCGCGCGCGACGTCGATCGGCGCGGGCTGGTCGTACGCCGTGGAGTGGAGCAGCGGCGAGTCGTGCGCCGCGCGGTCCCCGCCTCGCGCCATGTCGCAGGCTGAAGCGGCGAGCAACACTGCGCACGACAGCATCAGCCGGCTCGACCGGAACACGCGCGCGTCATACCACGGGGCCGACGGTGGCGCCGGTCCCGCCGCGCCAACTTGGCGGGCCGGTTGGTTCCGTTCTAGCCTCCACTCGCGATGCCTGCCGACCCGTTCGATCTCTGCGGCATCCCGTGGGCGTGGGCCCTCGCGACGGTCGCGCTGCTCGGCGCGCTCCTGGGCAGCTTCGCCGGCGTCTGCATCGCCCGCATTCCGCGCGGCCGCTCCATCGTGTACCCCGGCTCGTACTGCTTTGACTGCTCGGCGCCCGTCGCGTGGCACGACAACCTGCCGATCGTGAGCTACCTGCTGCTCCGGGGCCGCTGCCGGTCGTGCGGCGTCCGCTTCTCGGCCCGCGCGCTCTTCCTCGAGGTCGGACTCGCTGCGCTCTTCGCCGCGCTGCTCTGGGTGGAGTTCGTTCACGGCCTCGACGTCGCGCCCGAGTTGCTCCTGGCGCGCTTCGCGGTGCGCGCGCTCTTCGTGCTCGTGCTCGTGGTGATCGCCTTCATCGATCTCGACACGCGCCTGATTCTCGATCGCATCAGCTATCCCGCGATCCCGCTCTTCATCGTGGCTGCATGGCTCACCGGTCTGCGTACGTTGCCCGAGGCGCTGATCGGCGCGGCCGTCGGCTACGGCGTCGTCCGCCTCGTCTCCGATGGCTACTATAGGCTCACCGGGCGCGAGGGACTCGGCTACGGCGACGGCAAGCTGCTCGCGATCGTCGGCGGGCTGTGCGGCTGGCAGGGCGTGCTCTTCACGCTCTTTGGCGGCTCCGTGGCGGGCAGCGTGATCGGCGTGAGCGCGATCCTCTGGGCTCGTCGCGGCAAGCCGGCACTCGCGAGCCCTGAACCGATCGCGCCTGCCGAGCTCACCGACCCCGCCGTCCTCCCGGGGCTCACCGACGACACGGTGCCGCTGCGTCACGTCGAGTTGCCGTTCGGCCCGTTCCTCGTCGCGGCCGCGCTCGCCTATCTCTTCCTCGAGCGCGTCGTCGCCATCGGTCTGCTCCCCTGGCTGATCGGCGGCGAGTAGGCACGCTTCGCCCGGTCCTGCTCGAACGGGGCGAGCAGCCGTTCCCACGAGGCCTTGGTCTTCTGGAATTCCTTCTCGCAGCGCACCGCGCGCGCGCGTGGCAGGTCGCCGTCCGCCACGAGGTCCGCATGTGCCTTCGGGTCCGACCCGTAGACCAAGCACATGATGTTGTAGAAGCGCACCTCGTCGAGCGAGTGCTCGTCCCAGTAGTCGCCCTTGTTGTCGCCGCGGAGCACCTGAATCGCCAGCCAGCTCTCTGCGCCACTCACGGCGATGTCGGTGCTGGCCTTGTCGTCCGACACGACCAGCAGCGTGGCCAACTGGTCCGCCGCGTCCTCCTCACGCCCCGTCGACGGCAGCTCGTACTGGTCGATGAGGCAGTGGCCGACCTCGTGGAGGAACGTGAACATCGTCGCCGCCATCGTGGCGGTCAGCGCGTCCTCCTCGGTCGGCTTGTAGCTGCCGTAGAGGTCGAACAGCATCGCCGGCCACTCGTCGCACATCAGGATCTCGCCGCGGCCGGGGTGCCAGTAGGCGTTGGGTGTGCCGCATTGCGTGAGCACGACCGGAATGTCGCGTGGCAGTTTCAGCCTCGCGTTCAACTCGGGCAGGAGCTGCTCGAACAGGACGGTGCTGCCGATGCGCAGCGGGTTGTCGCCGCCACCGGGCGCACTGACCAGCACGAAGTCGCCCTTGTCTTCAAAGCCCGGCGCAGCCACCGGTGCGCTTACGGCCACCGCGGGGGTGTTCTCTCCGAGCGCGGCGGCCGCGGCGCACTCGGTCGCGAGCACGTCGGTGAGCGCGGTGCTCTTGGCTGGCTCTGCGATGGCGATCCGCGCACCATCGGCCCGCTTCAGTCCACAGCTGGCACCACTCGCTGCGACCGGCGAGGCGGTCCGCGCTGCGCCGTCGCCGCCAAGCGTGGCGTTACCCACAGGCGGTGCAGCAGTGCGGCAGCCGGCGCCAGTGACAGCTGCGAGGAGCAGCGCGACCGACGCAGCGCGTGCAGTCATGGCCCCCACCCTGACTCGATGCTCGGGAGCCTCGAGAGCAGCTTCGGGCTCGGTGGGTCCGCGGTGGCGAGCCGCAGGAACGCTGTGTTCATGCCGTCGACATTCTCGACCGGGGGGCGCGACTCGACGTAACGCAGCATGCAGTCGAGTGCCACGAGCTTTTCGTCGTGGGACGGGGTGGCGCTCGCTGCTCTGCAGGCCACGGGCGCGGTCGGCATCTGCGCGGCGGAGGCCAGGAACAGCAACGCGGCGTGACGCAGCTGGCGGCGCGCGTCGGGGACGCCGGCTGTGCGTTGTGCGGCATCCGTAAGCGCGGCGAGTGCGCGCGTGTAAACGACGAGCTGTCCCCGCGCTCCCTGTGGTTTGCGCGCGACCAGCTTCAGCGCGAGGCGGTCGAGGCTCCTGGGCGGCGGCTCGAGCTCCCCGCCGCTGATAAGGCTCCAGCAGCCGCGGTAGAACTGCACTGCAGCGCGCGCGCCGTCGATGATGGCGCGCCGTTCGGCGTTTTCGGGCAGCGGCGCGGCCTTGGGTTGAACTGTCGGCTGCGGCTGCTCGGGCGTTGCAACACCAGCCGTGCAGCCGCCGCCGAGCGATGCGACCGGAGGCGCCTCTGCGCGTGCGCTGCGCTGGACGCCGGCCGAGTCCTGCCACTCGAAGACATGGCTGCCGGCGGTGATCTCGAGGTCGCGTGCGCCGCCGGGTGGAATCGCGATGGCGACTCCGTCCACGTAGACCGTCGCCTCACAGTCGGCGGCGATGTTGGTCAGCCGCAGCGTGACCTTGCTGGCGACGACCTCCGGCTCGACGGCAGGCCCGTCGTCGGCCTCGTCGTCGGCCTCGTCGTCGGCCTCGTCGTCGGCCTCGTCGTCAGCCTCGTCGTCGCCCAGGGTGGCACCATCGACGAGCGCGCCCCAGACATGGACCGTCGCGGGGGCCTCGGCCGCGGAGGCGATCAGCACCACCACCACGCCGCCGCCCGCTGTGCTCGCGGCGGCGACCGCGATGCCCCGTTCGTTCTGCGACACGACCAAATGGCCGACCTCACCGACGAAGGCGACTTCGCTGTCCTTGAGGACCTCGCCCACCACCTCGCTGCGTGCAAGGGTCGCGGCGTCGGGACCTGCGACCGGCGAGCGGATGCCGATGCGTGCCGCTCCGGTCGCGGGACAAAGCACGTGGTACCCGACGAAATCCTGCGTTGGGCAGACAGCCCAGCCGGTCGGCATGACGAAGTGGAACGCACCCACCGAGTCGGCGGCGGCGTCGCCGCCGAGCACCAGGAATGCGGCGGCGACAACGGTAAGCGAACGGCGCATCAAATCCTCCGCGGTGACAGCGACACGATAGCGCGAATCGTCGTGGCGATGGCGTCGAGGAGACAGCACCAGCGCGGCAACTTGTGACCCGACGGCAGGCGTTGCTATAACGCTCCGCGTGGATCCCGTCGTCGGCATCGATCTTGGCACGACCAACTCGGTGGTCGCGACGCTCAAGGGGAAGAAGGTCGAGGTCATCCCCGACTCTCAGGGACGGCGGCTGCACCCGACGGTCGTCTCGTTCACTGCGTCAGGGGAGGTGCTCGTCTCACACCAGGCGCGGGCGCGTCGTCACATCGATCCCCGGAACACGATTTTCTCGGCGAAGCGGCTGATCGGTCAGTCGCTGCGGAACCCGCAGGTCCAGCTCGCGCTCGAGCACCTGCCGTACCAGGTCGAAGAGGGGCCGAACGAGCAGCCGATGATCGTTGCGCGTGGGCGGCACTACACGGTGCCGGAGGTGCAGGCGCATGTGCTGCGGCACCTCAAGGAGTGCGCCGAGAATTTCCTCGGCGTCGCGGTGACCCGGGCGGTGCTGACGGTGCCGGCCAATTTCACCGATGCCCAGCGGCAGGCGACCAAGACCACCGGCGAGCTCGCGGGGTTGAAGGTGCTGCGCATCCTCAACGAGCCGACCGCTGCGGCGTTGGCCTACGGGTTCGGCAAGGCGCTCGACGCGCGCGTCGCGATCTACGACCTCGGCGGCGGCACCTTCGATGTGACGGTGCTGCAGATCCGCGACAAGATTTTCGAGGTACTCGCCACCGGTGGCGACTCGTTCCTCGGCGGCGACGACTTCGACCGTGTGCTGGTGCAGTACCTCTCGGCGCGCTTCCACGAGTCGGCGGGGATCGATCTTCGCACCAGCCCCGAGGGGTGGGCGCGGCTGTCGATCGCGGCCGAGCAGATCAAATGCCAGCTCTCGGTCGAGACGATCGTGGCGGGAACGATCCACGACCTGGCGCGGCTGCCGAATGGGACGACGCGGTCGCTCGACTTCGAGCTCGAGCGCACGCAGGTGGAGAACATGCTCGCTCCGTACGTAGAGCGCTCGCTGCTCGCGTGCGAAGAAGTGCTGGCGGCGAGCGGGCTCGATGCGTCTGATCTCACCGACCTGATCCTCGTTGGCGGGTCGACGCGCACACCGCTGGTGCGGCGGCGGCTTGCGCAGCAGTTCGAGCGCGAGCCGCAGTCGCGGCTGAATCCCGACGAGACGGTCGCGGTCGGCGCCGCGCTGCAGGCCGCCGCGCTCACCTCGGGCGCGGAGAGCCCCGCGGAGTTCTTCTCGCTGCTGCTCGACGTCGCGCCGCGCGGTCTCGGCATCGCGGTGGCAGGCGGTTTTGCCGAGACGATCATCGAGCGGAACACCCCGGTGCCGGCCGAGCGGACGCGCACGTTCGTCACGTCGCACGACAACCAGACGATGGTGCGGCTGCAGATTTTCCAGGGCGAGGCGCGACAGTTCTCGGGGAATGCGCTGCTCGGCACGCTGTTGCTCGAGGGAATTCCGGCTCGGCCGCGCGGGGAGGCCGAGATCGAGGTGACGTTTATCATCGACGCGGATGGCATCCTGCAGGTGCGAGCGCGCGACGTGAAGACCGGCTCGGAGCAGCAGGCCAACATTCAGATCGTCGGCGCGCCCGACGGTGGAGCGCCGGCGGGGGATGCGAGCGGCGCAGCAGCCGGTGCGGTCGGGGCCGACGCGCCGGTGCTGAAGTCGGTGGCAAAGTCGGCGAACGGCGAAAAGTCCACGAAGCCCGGCAAGGCCGAGAAGGTCGCGGCAGAGCAGGCCGCGAAGGCGGCGGCAGCAGCGGCGGCTGTGGCGGCAAAGGCGGCAGCGGCGGAAGCGGCGAAGGCGGCGAAGGCGGCGAAGGCGGCCAAGGCGGCCAAGCGGTGACAAGAGGCCGCGCTCAGTCGGTGGCGCGTTGACGACCGGCGCAGCGGAGACCGAGGCACTCCGCCACTGGGTCGAGCAGCAGCACCGCGCGCTCGCCAAGTGCTCCTACTACACGCTGCTCGCGGTCTCGCGGCGGGCCCCCGCCGCACAGGTGCGCGACTCGTACTACAAGCTCGCGGCGCGGCTCCACCCCGATCGCAACGTCGGTCGTTTCGACGATGCGACGCAGCGCATGTTGACCACGGTCTACGCGCGGATCGCCGAGGCGTACCGCGTGCTGCGCGATCCCGAGAAGCGCGTGGAGTACGACCGGTTGCTCGCCGCCGGAACGCTCCGCTGGGAGCCGACGGTGAAGCAGCAGGTCGAGGCCGTGCCCAACCCGCACGCGCGGCGTTTTTACGACCGCGCTCTCGCTGCGCTCGAGGTGGGGGACGCGCGCGGGGCGCTGGTGCAGCTCAAGCTGGCCCAGAGCGCGGAACCGGAGAACGCCGCGATCATGGCCGCCATCGCCGACGCGGAGGCGCTGCTCCACGGGCTCAAGCCGTGACGGCGCGCGCGGCCAAGGGGGCGGCCCGCCGCGTGGCGAAGGTCGAGGCGCTCGAGCAGCGGATCAGCGTCCATGATCGTCACCAACTGGAGCTCAAGCTCGAGTTGATGCCCGGCGAGGGGGCTCGCTGGGGGCGGAGTCAGTACGCCGTCGACTTCTATCTCTTCGCGCCGGCGAGCCTCAACGTGGTGCCCGATCGGGTGCCGCGCGAGCGCGTCTACTCCGACCTCCACAACTACGTGCGCCTCAAGACGCCGGAGCTCTCGTGGCACGAGCTCTCGACCCGCGCCGACTCGCCGCTGGTCCGGGCCGAGGTCGAGCTCGACGGCGCGCTGCGCGGTGGCGAGGTGCGACGCTTCGTGCACGAGTGCAAGCTCTTTGGCACCGTGTTTCGCGCGACGCTGCGCGACGCCACGCAGGCGATCGAGCGGGTCGCTGCGGACGCGGCGGTCGCCGGCGCGTTGCTCGACGAGACGCTCGCGGGTGCCGGGCGCGCGCAGACCGCGTTCCGTGCGCTCGGCGTGCGCGCCGAGGGCCCGCGTGCGCCCGAGCGAGTGGCGATCGCGCTGAGGCTGGCCGACGAGATGGCCAGCCTCGCCATCGAGCGTGAGCTCAAGCGCGCGGTGGTCGCGCTCGAGCGCGAGCGGCCGGGCTGCGTCGTCGCGACCCGAGCGCTGGACGCGCTCCTCGTCGAGGAGCGCTATCGGCGCGCTCGCGGCTACCCGTCGGTGCTCGATCCTGGCACTGACAACGAGGCGTACGTCCACCGCGCCGGGCTGCTCAAGAAATACTGCCAGAGCGCGCTCTTCCTCGAGCTTCGCCGCTTCGCCGCGCAGCGCCGCTGGCTCGAGGTCGCCTTCGCGGCCGCCGCCGGGCTCGCGATGGCGTTCGCCACGCTGATCGCGTTCTGGGCCCAGAGCGCGTACGCCGACGTCGGCCTGCGCCTATTCCTCGTGCTGGTCGTGGCCTACATGCTCAAGGACCGCATCAAGGACGGCGCGCGCGGCTTCTTCACGCGCGTACTCGAGCGGCACCTCTACGATCGGCGCACGGTCATCGAGGACGCTGCGGGGACCGCGGTCGGCGTCTGTCGCGAGAAGGTCGAGTACGTCCGTGCGCGCGACGTCCCGGCCCACGTGCGCGCCGCGCGGCTCGCCGAGAGGGATCCCGCGCTGCGCCACGCCGAGGCCGAGCTCCACGAGTCGGTGATCCACTACCGCAAGGAGATCATGCTCGACGCGCGCGCTCTCTCGGAACTGCGCGGCAGCGGCGGTCTCGCCGACATCGTCCGCTTCCATGTCGGGTTCCTCCTGCACGGCATGGACGAGCCCGATCTCGAGCTCGACTGGATGGACCTCGCCACCCGCAAGCTCGGCGTGCTCAGCGCGGCGAAGGTCTACCACGTCGACCTCGTGTTCCGTTTTCAAGAGCCGCGCCGCGGCGGCAGCACCTCGGTGCAGGCCCGCCGACTGGTGCTCGATCGCAACGGCATCCGCAGGCTCGAGGGCACTGACGCCGAGGGCCGCGTGTCGCGTGAAGTGCCGGTGGTCGGCGGCGCGCTCGACGCGCTGTAGGGCGGCGCGCGATGACGCTCGCCCCGACGGTCCGGCTCGCGCACGCCTCGCTGCTCGAGATCCTCGCGCTGCTCGACGAGCGGCTGGCTGCGGGCGCGACGTCGATCTCGCTCGAGGTGCTCGATCCCGAGTTTGGCCGCGGCCGCTGTGCCGGCGAGTGGGTCGAGTACGACGGGCAGCGCTACCTCCACCGACCATTTCGGGTGTGGGTCGATCTCGCGGAGCGACGCGGGCTGCGGCTGCTCACGCCTCGGGTTCGAGCGGCGCCGTTGATTGAACTCACCTTCGAGCCGCTCGACCGCAGCCTCGAGCTCGGTGCGTTGCTGCGCGCCGACGACGCCCCCTCGCGCAGCGAGCGCTACGGTGCTGACTCTCCTTTCGCGCGGGTCTCCAAGCTCGAGGACCCGGGCTTCGTGCTCGATCTCGCCGACGCGCTCGAACGCGCTCTGCTGCCGTCGGGGGCGCGGGTGCTCGACCTCGGCATCAACACCGGTGACGAGTTTGTCCTGCTGCGCGCGCTTGCGCCGGTGCTGGCCGACGCCACGCTAGTCGGCGTCGATCACAGCGCGTCGGCGCTGGCGGTCTGTCGTGCGCGTTTTCCCGAGCCGCGCGTCGAGCTCCACCACGCCGACGTCGCCACGCTCGGCTCGCTCGGCCTCGGGCGCTTCGACCTCGTGCTCTCGATCGGCACGCTCCAGAGTCCGGGCATCGACGGCAGCGCGCTGCTCCGCCAGATCGTGCGCGATCACCTGACCCCGCGCGGCGCGGTGATCTTTGGCTTCCCGAACTGCCGCTACGTCGACGGCGAGGTCGAGCAGGGCGCGCGCATGAGGAACTTTCGCCAGCCTGAGCTCGGGTTGCTGGTCAAGGACGTCGCGTTCTTCAGGCGCTACTTGCAGCAGCACGGCCGCCAGGTGTTCGTGACCGGCAAGCACTACCTGCTCGTGACCGGCGTCGTCGGCGCGCCTGACTGACGGCCTGGCGCTCCGTGCGGCGCGCTAGCCGAGCCCGACGCGCGCTTCGTCGACGACGGTCTCGACGAATGTGCGGATCTCGGCGAGGCGCGCTGCGGTGTCGGCTTCGAAGCGCATCACCAGCGCGGCCTGCGTGTTCGAGGCGCGGACGAGGCCCCAGCCACCGTCGAGCTTCACGCGGACGCCGTCGAGGTCGATGACCTCGTGCAGCGCGCGCAGCTTTTCGGTCACGCGGCGGACGACCTCGAACTTCACGTCGTCGGGCACCTCGACGCGCAGCTCGGGGGTGGCGACGGTGACCGGGAGGGTGTCGACGAGGTCGGCGAGAGTCTGGTCCCCGTGTGAGAGCAGCTCGAGCAGCCGCGCGCCGGCGTAGATCGCGTCGTCGAAGCCGAGGTAGCGGTGGGCGAAGAAGATGTGTCCGCTCATTTCCCCGGCGAGCGCGGCGCCGAGTTCCTTCATCTTGGTCTTGATGAGCGAGTGGCCGACCTTCCACATCACGGCGCGGCCACCGGCGCGCTCGATCTCCTCGTAGAGCTTCTGTGAGCACTTCACCTCGCTCACGAACGTCGCGCCGGGCGACTCGGCGAGGATCGCGCGGGCGAAGAGGATCATCAGCTGATCGCCCCAGACGATCCGGCCGCGCGCGTCGACCACGCCGATGCGGTCCGCGTCGCCGTCGAGCGCGATGCCGACCTCGGAGCTGGTCTCGGTGAGCGTGCGCGCAAGGTCGGCGACGTTCTCCGCGACGGTGGGATCGGGGTGGTGGTTGGGGAAGCGGCCGTCGGGCTCGCAGTAGAGCGCGTGGGTGGTAAAGCCGAGCGAGCGGTAGAGCGGCAGCGCGACCGGCCCGCCGACGCCGTTGCCAGCGTCGAGCACGACGGTCGGCCTGCGTGCGCCGAGGTCGAGGCAGCCGCGGGCGTGCTCGAGGTACTCGGGGACCACGTCGCGTGACTCGATCGAGCCGGCGCCCGAGACGTAGTCTTGGTTCTCGACGAGCGTGCGCAGGTGCTGGATCTCGGCGCCGTGGATCGTGGAGCGCCCCTTCATCACCTTGAAGCCGTTGTCGGGCGCGGGATTGTGGCTGCCGGTGAGCTGGATGCCGCCGTCGAGGTCCCACGCGAACGGCGCGTAGTAGAGGACCGGCGTCGGCACGATGCCGATGTCGATGACGTGCAGCGGCGTGCGGAGCAGCCCGTCGAGCAGCGCCTCGTGGAGCCGCGGCGAGCTCACACGACAGTCGCGCCCGAGCGCGATCCGGCGCGCGCCGCTGCGCACGAGGTGCGTGCCGATCGCGCGGCCGAGCTCGCGCGCGAAGTCGTCGGGCAGGTCGCGGTCGGCGACGCCGCGGATGTCGTACTCGCGAAACACTCTCGGGTTCATCGGGGCTCCTTGGCGGGCTGTCCTCTTGGATCGGCAGCGTCGAGGAGCCGGACCAGCTCCTTGACGTCTTGGGCGCGCACGCGCGGCACCACCAGCACTGCGTCGCCTGAGCGCACGACGACGAGCCCCGCGACGCCGATCAGCGCGATCAGCGTCCCGTCGTCGGTGTAGACGAGGTTGTCCCGGGCGTCGAGTGCCATCAGGCGGCCCGCAGCGACGACGTTGCCCTGTTCGTCGGCGGCGTGCAGCTCGGCGAGCTGTGGCCAGGCGCCGACGTCGCTCCAGCCGAAATCGCCCGTGAGCGTGAGCAGGCCGGGCGTTCGCTCCATCACGCCATGGTCGAGCGAGATCGACGGCAGCGTCGGATAGACGGTGTCGGGGCTGGCACCGGCGGCGAGCTCGCGAAGTCCCGCGGCGAGCGCGGGCAGGCAGCGCTCGAGCTCGGCGAGGATGCGTGCGGCGCGGAAGAAGAACATGCCGGCGTTCCAGAGGTGCCGGCCCGACGCGGCGAACGCTTGTGCGGTGGCGAGGTCGGGCTTCTCGACGAAGCGCACGACGTCACGAGCGCCACCATCGCGCACGATCTCGCCCAGCTCGAGCCAGCCGAAGCCGGTCTCAGGGCGCGTCGGTCGGATGCCGACCGTCACGATGGCGTCGCTCTGCTCGGCCAGCGCGAGCGCGCGGTCGACGGTGGCGCGAAAGCCGGCCTCGTCGGCGACGTGGTGGTCGGCCGGCAGCACGGCGAGCACTGCGTCGGGATCCTGCGCCGCCAGCACGGTCGCTGCCCAGCCGACGGCAGCCGCGGTGTTGCGCGCGGCCGGCTCGCACAGGAGGCGCGCACCGGGGGCGACGAGCGCGGTCTCGGCGGCGAACTCGCGCGCGGTCACGATCAGCGTGTCGAGGCCGGCGACCCGGCGCAGCGTCGCGCCGAGCAGGGTCTCGCCGGGCGTCCCATGCGCCGTCCCGCCGGGCGTTCCTTGCGCCCGCTGCGGACCGAGCGCGAGGAGCTGCTTCGGGCGCCAAGGACGCGACGCCGGCCAGAGGCGTGTGCCGCCGCCGCCGGCGAGGATGACGACGTGGCGCACAGCGGCATCTTCGCCACGCTCGGCGGGCAATTCAAGCTGCCCGTGGCCCGGTATCATCGCAGCGCGATGACCCCACGCCCGCTCCGCATCGTCTCGCTGCTCCTGCTCGCAGGTGCCTGTGGTGACGAGGACGCCCCGCCGCCCGACGCCACCCCAGCCGACGCGCGGTTCATCGGCGGCGCGCTCGGGTTCACCGCGCGCCACTACGACGTCGCGGTCGACCTCGCGACGCTCCACGCCCGCGTCGACGTGACGCTCGCGATCACCAGCGCCGGCAACTGCCTGTCGATCCCGTTTCGCCCCGCCGCTGCCGACGAGGTGCTGCTCGGCGAGCTCCCGGCGCGCGACGTCGTCGTCGCGGACGGACGCCTCGTGGCCTGCAGCGGCACCGGCTTCCCCGTCGGTGCCGAGGTCGTGCTCGCGGTGTCGCACGAGCTGCCACGCGCGGTCTGGGCCGACAGCCAGGTCGGCTTCTCCACCTGGACCGACGGGGCGGGGCGCGCGTTCGACTACCTCGTCAGCTGGGTCGGCGGCTGTGACCGCCACGGCCCGTGCGATTCGGAGCCGTCGCGCTTCGCGACCTACCGCTTCACCGTCGATCACGCCGAAGGGCGGCAGGTCTTTTGCCCGGGCACGATCACCCGCACGCCGACGCGCACCGTCTGCGACTTTGCGCATGCCGGCGGGCCGACCTACAGCACGTTCGCGCTCATGGCGGGCGACGTGTGGGACGAGGTGCCGCTCGGTGACTGGGGCGGCGTGAGCGCCACGCTGTACGATCACGCCGAGACCGGCATCGCCGCTGCGTTCGATCGCGGCGCGCTGTCCGGCATGTTCTCGTGGCTGAGCTCCGAGTTCGGCCCGTACGCCTACGGTGACGAGCTGCGCTTCGTGACCGCGCCGACCTACTGGGCGGGTTTTGAGCATCCGGGGAACATCGTGCTCTCCGACGAGCTCGCCACCGGCGCGAGCGCGTACGCCGACGGGCTCACGCACGTGACGATGCACGAGCTCGCGCACCAGTGGGCTGGCAACCACACCACGCTCGCCGGCACCTACGACTTCGTCTGGAAGGAGGCGATGGCCGAGTACCTCACCTACGTCTACGAGGACGAGCACCTCGGCACGGCCGTCGCCGCGCAGACCGCCGCCGCGTGGAAGGCGTGGGCGCTCTACTCACGCTTCCACCTCGTCCCCACCGGCGAGCCGGCGCTGCTCGACTACTACGGCGACGTCTACGGCCCGGGGCCGATGGTGCTCTTTCGCCAACTCGAGGCGCGGCACGGACGCGCGCCGGTGATGACCGCGCTCCGCTCGCTGATCGGTGGCGCAGCGCCGCGCGCGCTCAGCGTGGTCGAGGTGGAGCAGGCACTAGAGGACGCGATCGGTGTCGACCTCGACGGCTACTTCGCCGGCTGGGTCCACGGCACCGGTCGCCCACGCTGGCCGCGCGCGCGCGTGACCCTCGCGACCGTGGCGAGCGGCACCGAGATCAGCGTCGCGACCAGCACGCTAGACGACGTGGCGCGCGGCTGTGCCTTTTCGGTCCGCCTCGTCGGCGCGACCGAGTTCACCGACGTGCCGTTCGACCTCGGGCTCGACATGCAGCCGCTGGTCACGACGGTGGTGCCGCTCACCTTCGAAGTGTTGGAGGTGGAGCTCGATCCCCGCGCCGAGTGTCTGATCTACCCGGCGACGGGGGGCAAGCCCGAGCGAGGGTCGCCCGAGCGGGTGGAGCCGTGGCGGGTGGCTACTGCTCGACGGTCGAGGTGAAGACCGCGTTCACGCAGCTGAACTTTACGCCGAGCGAGACCGAGTCGATCATGCCGTCGCGGTCCGCCGGGTCCTCCTGAAACATGCCCGACGCGTCGAGCAGGTCGATGTCGGGGCCGAGCGCGGTCTTGATGATCGCGTTGTTCTGCACCTCGGCGACCGAGATCTGGTTGTCGTTGGCGAGCAGTCCCATGCAGTCGCCGGCGGTGCAGGCGCACTTGCCCTCGGTGCAGGCGTCGGCCGGTGCCGGGCAATCCTCGGGGGCGTCGCAGCTGATGCCCGCATCGAACAGGCCCTTGATGGTGCAGGAGGTGTCGGGGCAGGGGTTCATGCTGCCGGTGGCGCAGTCGCAGTCGACCGGATCGTCGGCGAGCGAGGTGTTTACCAGGCCCGCGACGGCGGGGATCAGCGTGTTGTCGATGTCGTCCTTGGTGAGTGCGCCGCCGAGTCGCGCGTCGCAGCTGGTCTCGTCGAGCGTGCCCTCGATGCGTGAGGCGATGAGGTTCAGCGTGAGCGGCTCGGCGCCGTCGACGAACGCGAGCTTGAGCTGCACGGTGCCCGGGCCGCCGGCGAAGGAGCCGCCCGAGATGCGACCGGCGAGCAGCGCGTCCTGCGGGCCGTCGGTCGGGATGGTGAACACGTCGGTGCCGTCGAACGTGGGCGGCGTCGCTGACTCGCCGAGGTAGACCTGCCAGCTCGCGTTCGAGTTGGTGAGCGTCTCGGCGTGCACCGCGTGGAGCAGAACGATGTCGCCCTTCATGATCGCCTCGTCGACCTGCGGCTGAAGCTCGACGCCGAAGCCGCCGAGCATGCCGAGGATGCCGCCGAGCTTGTTGTCCGGGCGCATCTGCGCGTCACCGTCGAGGTCGAGGCCGTACATCGTGGCCTGCGATGCGTTGCTCGGCAGCAGCAGCGTGTTGCCGACATAGTGGTGATAGGTGCCGGTGACGGGCGGGTCGACCGGGTCG
>SHYZ01000038.1 GCA_009692535.1 Myxococcales bacterium | reverse complement strand
GCGGTGCTGGTGCGCAATCTGCTCGCCGCCGTCGGCAAAGATCCCGGCGAGGGGTTCACGCTCGCGTCGCAGAGCTCTGCTGGCCTCGTGATCAACGTGCTGCTCGCGTGGCTCTTGTGCTACGGCGCACTCCGCACCATGACGCGCGCTGGTGGCCCCACGCCGCGCCTGCGCGCGCTCGCGCTCGCCGCGCTGCTCACGCTCGGCCTTGCTGCCCTGCTCGCGCTGCTCCACCGGATATTCCCCCACGGCCTGGTCTGGGCGCCCGATGTGGCGATGGCCTGCGTGCTCTGGGTGAGCTTCCTCGGCTCGTCGCTCGCGACCTACGAGAAGCGCCACCTCGCGGTCGAGATGGGCGAAAAGATCTGGCCCCGCGTGATCGCACACCACGTCCGCGCGCTCTCGCTGGTCGCGGCCGCCTTCGTCTGCGTGGTGCTGCTCTACCTCGCGTGGAAGTCGGGCTACCAGCACTTCCTCGACTGGTTCTCGCCGTTCTCCGCCGACAAGCCGGTGCCCGACGCCGAGCGCCTCTCGGGGCAGGAGACGCCGATCCCGATGTGGGCGGTCTTCGCGATCTTCCCCTACGCCTTCCTCGTCATGGCGCTGCGCCTGCTCGCCCAGGCGTTCGCCGCCGTCGAGGGCGGCCCGGCCCCCATCCCGCCGCCCGACGCACTTCCCGACGCACGTCCTGACGTAGCGGCCGCCCAGTGACCTGGCTCTTCATCGGCATCCTGCTCGCGCTCGCGCTGATCGGCGCGCCGCTCTTCGCCATCATCGGCGCCGCGACGCTGCTCTGCTTCACGGTGCTCTCAGCCGACCTCGCGAACACCAACGACATGCTCCAGATCGTCCAGAGCATGGAGCAGCTCGTCACCAAGAAGGAGTTCCTCGCGATCCCGCTCTTCATGGTGTCGGGCGCGATCATGACCGCGGGCGGCATCGCCACCCGGCTGGTCGGCGTCGCGCGCGCCGGGCTCGGCTGGCTGCCCGGCGGCATCGCGGTCGCGTCGGTCATTGCCTGCATGTTCTTCGCGGCCATCTCCGGCTCCTCGCCGGTCACGCTGATCGCCGTCGGCTCGATCATGTTCCCGGCGATGATCGCCGCGGGCTACCCCGAGAACTTCGGCATCGGCATCGTCACCACCGCCGGCTCGCTCGGCTGCCTGGTGCCGCCGTCGATCTCGATGCTGATCTACGCCATCACCGTCAGCGGCTCGTCGGAGGCGAAGGTCGATCCCAAGGACCTCTTCCTCGCCGGCATGGCCCCGGCGTTCTTCATCGCGTTCCTGCTGGCGGCCTACTCGGTGTGGGTCGGCCTCAAAATCCCCGGCGCGCGCGAAAAGTTCGACCTCCGCAAGTTCGGCCGCGCGGCGTTCGACGGCATCTGGGCGCTGCTGCTGCCGTTCATCGTGCTCGGCGGCATCTACGGCGGCCTCTACAACGCCTTCGAAGCCGGCGCGATCGCGTCGGCCTACGCGCTCGTAGTCACCATGCTGATCTACCGCGAGCTCACCTGGCGGAAGCTCTACGAGACGATGGTCGACTCGGCGATCCTGATGGGGTCGCTGATCCTGATCATCCTGCTCGCGTTCGGGCTCAACAAGTACCTCGCCACGATCAAGGTCGAGGAGCAGCTCATGGCCGCAATCCAGGCGATGGACCTCGGCCCGATCGGCTTCCTGCTGCTGGTCAACGGCGCGCTCATCGTGATCGGCGCGCTCATGGACTCGATCAGCTGCACGCTGATCTTCGCGCCGATGCTCGCGCCGATCGCGGCCAAGCTCTACGGCCTCGACCCGCTCCACTTTGGCGTGATCTTCGTGGTCAACATGGAGATCGGCTACCTGATGCCGCCGGTCGCGACCAACCTGTTCGTGGCGGCGGCGGTCTTCAAGAAGCCGTTCCTGCAGGTGACCCGCGCCGTGCTGCCGACCCTCGGGATCACCTGCTTCGCGCTGGCGGTGATCATGTACGTCCCGACCATTTCGACCGGCCTCGTGAACTGGCGCGACGGCCGTCCGATCTACCAGTCGTTCCCGTGGGACGGCAAGCCGGTGGCCGCCACAGCCGGGGCGGCCGGCGGGGCCGTCGCTCAAAAGTCCAAGCGGATCGATCTCGGCGCCTTCCGCGCGGTCGAACCCGATGCCGGCGCGGGCCCGACCGGGACCTCCTGGACCTGCACCGGCGAGCCCGGTGGTGGCGCCGCCGAAAAGACCGCACGCGTCTGCAGCCGGACCTTCGAAGGCGCCAAGGCGTTCGGCAAGGCCGCGGTCTGCGGCGCGGCCCCGGCTACGGGCTGCATCGACTCGCTGACCTGCGAAGAGGTCGACGAAGACCCGCCGCCCCCGCCCTGTCAGGAACCCGCGACCGGCGGCCCGTAGGGACAACCGGGGAACATGCGGGGCACAACCAGGCGCAAGAGTGCGCTACATGATCGGCCCGAAGGCGCGGTTGCGGTCGGCGCGGAGGAACCGGGTCTCGCGGTAGGTCTTGTGGCCCGGGTCGGGCAGCCGGTAGATGAGGCGCACAAAGTCCCGGCCGTCGAGGCGGGCCTTCTTCGCGGCGAACGGCGTGAGGTCGAGGATACCGCGCCATCGGCCCGAGTCGCGGTCGATCCCGAACGGGCCGCGGTCGGCGACCACGCAGGTGGTCGAGGCGCTGCGCTCGAGGTTGGTCACCGAGACCCGCGTGCCGCACGGCAGCCAGCGGTGAGCGCAGAGCGGCTCGTCCTGCGGCACCGGTCGGTGAAAGCAGGCCATGTCGCCGCCTGCCCAGATGTCGCCTGGGGTGCCGTAGAGTGTGGCGAAGCCTTCGTCGACTCCGACCCCGAACGTCACCGCGAGCAGGTACTGCAGGAAGAGTTTTGCAAGCATGGACCGTGGATAGTAGGTTTTGCCCGTCCCTCGATCAAGCCCCAACATATCGTGTCATTTCAGTAATTTGAGAGGTTAGCCATGTCATCGAAGCTTCATGTTGTCACGCTTCCGGGCGACGGAACCGGTCCCGAGGTGATGGTCCAGGGCGTCCGAATGCTGCGCGCGGCCTGCGCCGCCACCGGCACCGAGCTCGAGATCGAGGAGATCGAGTGCGGCGGGAAGTTCTTCCTCAAGCACGGCTCGCGCGACTGGCCGGAGGGCGCTCAGGAGCGCTGCGCGGCGGCCGACGTGGTGTTTCTCGGCGCGGTCGGCTGGAACCACCCCGACGGCAAACTGGTCACGATGAAGGACGGAAAGATGGCCGGCTACTCGCCGGTGATCGGCAACCGGCTCCAGCTCGACCTCTACGCCAACATCCGGCCGGTGAAGCTCTACCCCGGCGTCTCGCACCGGATCCACGGCAAGCGGATGCGGGTCTGGGAGCACGAAAAGGTCGACATGGTGTTCATCCGCGAGAACACCGAGGGGCTCTACAGCGGGTCGGGCGGGATTCTCGCGCCCGGCGGGAAGCCGCACGTGGCGACCGACGTCCGGGTGATCACGCGCGAGGCGTCGGAGCGGGTGATTCGGCGTGCGTTCGAGCTGGCGCGCACGCGGAACGGGGCGCCCAAGGACGGGAAAAAGCGGGTCACCGCGATCGTAAAGGACAACGTGCTGCGCGGCTGCCAGCTCTTCCGCGACGTCTTCCTCCAGATCGGCACCGAGTACCCCGACATCGAGAAGGACGTCGCGATCGTGGACGCCTTCACCCAGTGGCTGATCGGCCAGCCCGAGTTTTACGACGTGCTGGTGACGACCAACATGTTCGGCGACATCGTCACCGACCTCGCGAGCGTGCTGCAGGGCGGGATGGGGATGGCGGTCGGCTGCAACACCGGCGACCACCACGCCATGTTCGAGCCGATCCACGGCTCGGCACCCAAGCACGCCGGCAAGGACAAGGTGAACCCGATCGCGATGATCCTCGCGGTGCGCGAGGGGCTCCGGTGGGTCGGTGGGCGGAAGGGGAACGCGCCGCTGGTCGCCGCGTCGGACCAGCTCGAGCTGGCGGTGCGGGCGGTGCTCGAGCGGGGCGAGCCGCTGACCTACGACCTCGCCGGCGAGGAGCGCGCGGCGCCGATGTCGAAGGTGGGGGACGCGATCCTCCAGGAACTCGAGGCGCGGCTCGCCTAGCGGGCACGGTCCCTGTTCCCTGTGGCGACCATGGGACTGTCACAGGGACGGGCTTGGATTCCGCCTGTGATTGTGGGTGGTTGCATCATGAGTCGCGCAGCATGAGCCGGTCGCGGACGTGGCTCGACCCTGGCTCGTCCAGAGGAAGAGACCGGTGCTGATGGTCTGGGTCTGCGCGAGCGTCCACCCCGGCCGTCGCAGGAGGCGGTAGGTCACGAGGGCGGCCCAGAGCCCCGTTGAGCGCCACGCGAAGAACCAAGCGTGGGACGACTGCGGCGAGCTCACCTACACGACGAGCAGGTCGAGCAGGTAGAACGCCGGGTAGAGGTAGCCGCCGGCCGTGACGAGGCGCAGCACCCGGGTGCGCTGCCGCTCGCCGTCGAGTTCGTCGGCACTCCCCGTAGCCATGCGTTCTGCGTGTGAACTGCGCGGCCGTCGTAGCCGATTGCGTGTGGGGCGAGCGGCGGGTCAGGGAGTGCTGGCGGCGAGGCGGCGGCGGGTGATGCGTACGGCGTCGGCGCTCGCGTCGACCGCGAGCCACCGGCGGCCGAGGCGGCGGGCGACGACGGCGGTGGTGCCCGAGCCGCAGAAGAGGTCGGCCACGAGGTCGTCGGGGCGTGAGGTGGCGCGGATGATCCGTTCGAGCAGCGCCTCGGGCTTCTGCGTCGGCCAGCCGGTGCGCTCGCGGTCGCTTCGGTTGAGCGCTTCGATGTCGGTCCACCAGTCCTCGGGGACCTTTCCGGCGGCGAGGGGGTAGCGGTACTCCTTGCCGGTCTTTCGGTCGCGCTTGACCTGCACCTCGGCGCCGTCGTCATCACGCTCGACCCGCATGTGCGAGCCGGCGCGGCGCGGGACCTTCACGGCGTCGGCGTCGAAGTGCCAGTCGGGGCCGCGTGCGTACCAGAGGATGCTGTCGTGCTTGCGCCCGAATGCGCGGCGGTTGCGGCCGCCGATCGAGTAGCACCAGATGAGCTCGTTCACGAACCGGCGCGCGCCGAAGATGCGGTCGAGCTCGACTTTGACGTAGTGCGCGGCGCGGTAGTCGAGGTGGACGAAGAGCGAGCCGTGCGGGGTGAGCGCGCGGTGCACGCCCTCGAGGCGGGGACGGAGCCACGCGACGAAGGTGGCGAGGTCGCCGGGGTCGTCGAAGGCGTGGCCGGCGGTGCTGCGGCGGCGGGCGCCGGTCGCGAACGGTGGATCGAGGTAGACGAGATCGAGGCAGGCGTCGGGGAGCGACGCGAGCAGGGTGAGGTTGTCGGCGTGGACGACGCGGTTGGCGGGGACGGCGTCGACGGTCACGACTGGGGCGACTTGAACGGCACCTTGAAGACGACGACCGCGATGATGGCGGCGAAGAGGAGCAGCGCGGCGACGAACAGCGCGGCGGGGTAGGCGGCCTGGCCGGCGGCGGCGCGCTTGGCGCGGATGCGGGTAAAGACGTGCAGGCCGACGAGCGTGGCGACGAGCGTGAGCTTGACGTGCATGTACGGCTGCGCGAGTACGCGGTCGGGGCGGTGAAGGATCGCGCCGATACCGCCCACGAGCGCCAGCGTGAGGCCGATGTCGCCAAGGATCAAGAGCCGGCGCGCTGCTTGGGCGAGCTCCAGCCCGACCGGTACGGCCGCGGCGGTGGCGAGCACGAGCAGCCGCGCGCCGCCGAGTAGACCGCCCCCGAGCAGCACGATGCCGAGGAAGTGGAGCGACATCAGGAGGTCGAGCGTGCGGTTCATGCGCGCACCGTACGTCGCCGATGTGGCTGTGGCAAACGGGTGAGCGACGGCGACGGTGCCGAGGCCGAGCCGCAGCACCGAGACGCCGCCGTTGTGCTACGTCGCGAGCGGTCGTCGCGCTTGGTAATACACGCGGACCACGAGCAAGCGATCGGAGTCCCGGCGGTAGTCGATTCTCAACGCCCGAGAATCTTGTCGACGGAGCTGCGAACGTCGGCGTGGCTCACGGTGTGCCCAGCAGCCGCTGACGCAAGCCCCCGGCGAAGGCCCGCTTCCTCACTCCTCGGTGGGAGGCGGCGGGGCAGTCTTCCCGGGCGTCGCGAGCAGGGCGCGGCCGCCGATCAGGCAGAGCGCGACGGCGAGGCCGAGCAGCAGCACCGACACGACGCCGTTGGCGAACGCGACGTCGAGCGAGCGTGCGCGGGCAAAGGCGTCCTGCGCTTGCAGCACGAGGGCGTAGAGGGTGAGCGCGAAGAGGAAGAGCATCGGTACGAAGGTGAACCAGTAGGGGCGACCGGCGCGCTTGAGCCAGACCGAGATGCCGAGCAGCGAGAGCGCGGCGAGCAGCTGGTTCGAGGTGCCAAAGAGGGTCCAGAATTTGAGATAGGAGCCGGCGCCGGCGGCGATTAGGAGCAGCAGCGGCACGACGCAGGTGACGAGCGTGGCGACGAGCGCGGCGGCGCGCGAGGTGGTGCCGGTGAGTTCTTGCAGGATGTAGCGTCCGAGTCGCGTCGCGACGTCGAGCGTGTCGAACACGAAGGTGGAGAAGGCCATCGCGCCGAACGTGACCGCGAGCGTGCGGTGCTCCTCGCCGATGATCACGGTGAGGAAGCCGCCGAGCCCTTCGCCGTAGAGGAGGCCGGGCTTCTTGCCGGCGGTCTGCGCCACGATCATCACGGTGCCGAGCGCGATCAGCGCGACGAACGCCTCGAGCAGCATCGCGCCGTAGCCGACCGGGCGGCAGTGGGCTTCGCTTGAGATCTGCTTGGAGGTGGTGCCCGAGCAGACCAGGCCGTGGAAGCCCGAGCAGGCGCCGCACGCGATGGTCACGAAGAGGAACGGGAAGAGCGGCCAGCCGGCTTGGTTGTGAAAGCCGCGCCATGCGGGTTGTTGGATTTCGTGTCCGCCGAAGAAGATGCCGATCGTGCCGACGAGCAGCGCGGCGTAGAGCACGAAGCCGCCGAGGTAGCCGCGCGGTTGGAGCAGCGCCCAGACCGGCGTGAGCGAGGCGACGAAGCAGTAGGCGAGGATCGCGATTACCCAGGTCGTGTGCGGCAGCACGAGCCAGGTGGAGAGCTCGGTGCCGAGCCAGACCGCGCCGAAAGTGGCCGGCACGAAAATGACGGTCTGCAGCCAGAGGGGCGGGTGGAGCAGGCGCTCGACGACGCCCATCACGACGGCGACGAGCAGGTAGAGCAGCGCGGCGGCAGCGACGGCGCCGCCGGGGTTGTAGCGGGTGGCGAGGCCGGCGAGGTCGGCGTCGCCCGAGACGAAGGTGGAGGCGGTGAGGTCGGTGAACGCGACGATCACGTAGACGAGGGCGAGCCAGATGAACGCGAGGATCGCGAGCCAGGCGCGGCGGCCGAGTTGGTCGCGCACGACATCGGCGATGGAGCGCGCGCCGTGGCGCACCGAGGCGAAGAGCGTCGCGAGATCGTGGACGGCGCCGACGAAGATCACGCCGAGCACGATCCAGAGGATGGCGGGGAGCCAGCCGAACTGCTGACAGGCGAGGATCGGCCCGGCGATCGGCCCCGCGGCGGCGATGGCCGAGAAGTGCTGCCCCATGAGGTAGAACGGGCGCGTCGGGACAAAGTCCTGCCCGTCGTTCTTCGCGACCGCCGGTGTGATCAGCGCGGGGTCGAGGCCGAGCCGTCGTGCGATGAACGCGCCGTAAAACCGGTAGCCGCAGACGAGCGCGATCAGCACACAGGCGGCGAGGAGCGGCAGCGACATGTGTGGCGAGGATCGCAGCGCGCGCAGAGCGGAGCAAGCGCGGCGGAGCCGACGGCGCAGGTGGTGGAGGAAGGTGCTACTTTGCAGACTGGAGGTTCCGTATGTCCGCGAGGCAGCTCTGTGCGTTGATTGGTGTCGGCTTGCTCGCGGCCGGAGCGTGTGGCGGGCCCATGGACGGCGCGGTCGTGGACGGCGGCCCGGTCGGCACCTGCCCCGAGGGGATCGACCTCGACCACGACGGCTACGGCGTCGGCTGCATGAACGGGCCTGACTGCGACGACGGCGATGCGGCGATCCAGATCGGGTGTGGCTGTGTCGTCGGCGAAGCGGCGCCGGGATGCCCGTGCGATCCCGCCGCGACGCCGGTGACGACCTGCTTTAGCGGCACTCCCGAGCAGGCGGCCACGCCGCCGTGCCGCAAGGGGAGCATGACCTGCAGCGAGCGGCTGCATAGCTGGGGCGTCTGCGAAGGAGAGGTCGCGCCGGGCGAAGAGCGCTGCGACGGGCTCGACAACGACTGCGACGCTGAGATCGACGATGGCGTGCTCTCGATGTGCGGCGACTGCACCCCAGGCTGCGACAAGGACGGCTGGGGCGACACGACGCCGTTCCCGTTCCCGCCCGCGCTCCCGCCGCCCGGCACCATCGAGGTTGAGGCCGACGGCGTCGGACTCGATCCGATGGGCGACCTCGTCCTCGACGAAACCAACATCGAGTACCACTTCCTCTGGGTCGCGAACTCTGGCGCGGGGACGGTCTCCAAGCTCGACACCATCACCGGGCGCGAGGTCGGGCGCTACTGCTCGGTCACCCACGCGTCGGTCGTGGATCACATGGGTGGCGGCTCAGGCGGCGTGCCGGCGTGTGGTGGCGGGAATTCACCGTCGCGTACCGCGGTCGACTTCTTCGGCAACGTCTGGGTCGCGAACCGCGCGTTCGACTACCAGCCGTCGGCGACAAAGATCATGAACGACGTCGCCGACTGCATCGATCGCAATGGCGACGGCGTGATCCAGACGTCAACCGACGTCGATGGCGACGGCGTGATCTCGCTGGCGATGCCCGAGTTTTTCGGCGAGGACGACGAGTGCATCCGCTTCACCGTCATCGTCGGTAGCTACAACGGCTGGGCACGCGCCGCGGCGATCGACGCCGGCGACGTGGCGGGCGATCCAGGCGACGCGTGGATCGGCATCTTCAACCAGCAGCGCTTCTACCAACTCGACGGCGCGACCGGCGCGCTCAAGTCGTTCGTCGATGCCGGCGTGACGGCCTACGGCGCGGCGATCGACTCGATGGGTTACCTCTACGCGCCGAACGGTTGCTGCGGGCGCAACCGCATCACCAAGATCGACACTGCGACGAGCACCGTGGTCGGCAGTTGGGAGCAGCCGACGTGGGGCTGTGGCGGCTCGTACGGGATCACCGTCGACACCAACGACAAGGTCTGGCTCGGCGGCTGGCCGTGCGCGGCGGGGCACATGTTCGATCCGGTGACCACGGTCTGGACGCAGGTGCCGGTACCGGGCTACTTCGGTGCCGGTTGGGGTGCGCGTGGCGTCGGCGCTGACGGCGAGGGGAACATCTGGCTGGCGCTCCACCCGCACTCGTTCAGCAACGCCGGTGCGCTCGGTCGCGTGAACACGACGACCTTCGCGGTCTCGACCTTTGACTTGAACGGGCTCAGCACGCCGGCGACGTCGGAGGGCGTGCCGGTCGGTGCGGCGGTCGACTTCGACGGCAACATCTGGACGGTGAACCAGAACACCGCCAACGCGTCGCGCCTGTTCATCGATCCGATTACGCACGAGCCGGCCGCGCACCCGGGCACCGGCAACACCGTCGACACCTTCCCGGTCGGGGCCGCGCCGTACACCTACTCCGACTTCACCGGCTTCGGCCTGCGCACCGTGACGCGCCCGACCGGCGACTACACCGTCGTGTTCGAGGGCTGCGGCGGCGGCGAGCCCGCGCACTGGGACCGCGTCGACTACACGGCGACCGCGCCGCCGGGAACGGCCGTGGAGATCTGGGTGCGCGTCGGCAACGACCTCGTCACGCTCGACGCGCAGCCGATGATCGGGCCGTGGACGATCCCGCCGGCCAACCTGCAGGCCCCGCCGGGGCCGGTGCCCGACGGACGTTACCTGCAGCTGATCGTGCGGTTGATCTCGATCGACCGCGAGACCACGCCGATCGTGCACTCGCTCGCCGCGCGATGGGCTTGTCCGACGCTGCCGATCGAGTAGAGTGGGCGCGCCCTGAGCGCGGCCCGCGACGTGAACCTCAAGATCCTCTTCCACGACAACTGTTTTGACGGCGCGGCCTCGGCGGCGATCTTCTCGCGGTTCTATCGCGACCAGATCGATCCGAGCGCTGAGGTGCGGGTGCAGGGCGTTCAGCATCGCCCCGGCGACGCCTTCGGGCCCGACGCGTTCGACGGCGACGTGAACGCCTGCGTCGACTTCCGCTACTCGCGCTCGCCGCGGCTCGACTGGTGGTTCGACCACCATGTGAGCGGCTTTCCGACGCCTGAAGACCGCGATCACTTTTTGGCCGATGTTGGGGGCCACAAGTTCTACGATCCGGCGGCCAGGTCGTGCACCAAGTTCGCCGCGGGCGTGCTCGGGGAAAAGTTCGGCTGGGATGCGACGCCGTGGCGCGAGCTCGTCGAGTGGGCCGACATCATCGACGGGGCGCAGTTTGCCGACGCGGCGACTGCAGTCGCCCTCGAGCACCCGGCGCTGCAGTTGATGACCTGGATCGAGAACAACAAGGACTTCGCGCTGACCCGGCGCTTCATCGACGACCTCGAGCGGCGCACGCTGGCCGAGCTCGCCGGCGAGGATTATGTGCAGCGGTCGCTCGTGCCGCTGCTCGAGGCGCACCGGAAGAACGTCGAGACGATCCGGGCGCGCGCGACTCAGAGCGAGGGGGTGGTGTACTTCGACCTCGTCGACACCGGCATCGACGCGCACAACAAGTTCATCGCGTACATGCTCTTTCCCGACTGCCGCTACGTCGTGGGCGTCACGCGCACCGCCGCGCGCATGAAGATCTCGGTCGGCTCGAACCCGTGGCCACGCACGCCGCGGATGCACGACATCGCGCGGATCTGCGAGCGCTACGGCGGCGGCGGGCACCCGGTGGTCGGCGCGATCTCACTCGGGGCCGGCGAGGTCGATCGAGCGCGCAAGATCGCGAGCGAGATTCGCGCCGAGCTAGGCGGCTAGACCGTCTTCGCTTTTTCGCGCAGTGGCTGCGACTCTGGCTCGAGTTGGCCGAACCCTGCCGGCCATGGGTTTCTTGCCAGCTCATTCAAGCGCGGCGATAGGCTCGCGTCGAAGTGGAACCGATCTGGTTCGGCGGAGAGCCAAGGGCGCGCCCGCGGCGGCTGCTGGTGCGCTCGCGCTACTTGGCCGGTCGGCGACCGCGACCCTCGGCGACCGCAACCCGCTCGCGCACTGAGGCGAGCTCGCGGCGCAGCCGGTCGACGTCCTCGCGCAGCCCGCGCACCGCGTCGGCCTGCCCGCGTGCCTCCGAGAAATCGCGCAGCGTCTCTTTAGCGCGGCGCTTCATGCGGCCGTCGAGCGCGGTGTCGGCTGCTCGTGCGAGCGCGGGCCCCGCAGCGGGATCACCGAGCGTGGCGAGCCCCTCGACCGTGGCCATCTGCACGCGGAAGTCGGGATCGGCGAGCAGCTCCTCGAGCCGCTCGCGCACGTCGCGCGCCTCGCGATCGCGCCGGCCCGCCGTAAGACTGGCGAGGGCCTGGATCGCGGCGCGGCGACCGAACGACGGCTGCCCGTAGCGAGAGCCATCGAGCAGCAGCGGGAGCGCGGCGTCGTCGCGCGCGGCGGCGAGGCCCTTCCACGCGTGCGATCGCACGACGTCCATGAAGCTGTCGCGCGTGGCGGCGAGCCGTAGCGCAGCAGCAGCGCGCGGCGAGCGGGTCTTGCCGAGCGCGAGGCAGGCCTCGGCTTCGACGAAGCAGCTCTTCTCACCGGCGGTGACGAGCGGCTCGAGCGCGGCGGCGGCCAGCTCGTCGCCACGGAACTGGCCGAGTGCGCGCACCACGGCGCGGCGCGTCTTGAGGTGCCGCACGCGACCGAGCGCCTTGATCAGCGCGTCTCGGGCCGACGGCGACTTGAGCTCGGCGAGCGCGCTCGCGGCGGCGGCACTCACGCCCCAGAAGGCATCCTTGTCGACGGCGCGGGCGAGGGCCGCGGTGACCTCGGTCGTCGCGTGCGCGGTGAGCGCGGCGGCGGCGGCGGAGCGATCCGCGGCGACCGTCGCGCCGGCGAGCTCGGCGAGCCAGAGCGGGCGCGCCTTCTCGGTCTTCACCTTGGCCAGCAGGTGCTTGCCGGGATCAAAGATCGCCTGCGTCGGCGCAGCGGCGAGCGCGAAGGCGAACGCCTGGTGCGGGTCCTTCACCTCGAGCGCGAAGTCGACGTCGGCCGCGCCCACACGAAAGCGCACCTGCGTCGGCAGGCGGAAGAGCGGCGTCTCGCCGACCACCTTCTGCGTCTGCCGCACGATGACGCGCGCCACCTTCGCCGACTCGTCCCACGAGAGTGAGACGTCGAGCTCGGGGTGTCCCGCCTTGAGCACCCACTGATCGAAGAACCAGTCGAGGTTGCGCCCGGTCGCCGCCTCGATCGCACGCACCAGGTCGCGGGTCTCGACGGAGGAGTACTTGTGCTTCTCGAGGTAGTGCGTGAGCGCCTTCCAGAAGGAAGCCTCGCCGAGCTCGCGCCGCAGCATGTGCAGCACCAGCGCGCCCTTCTCGTACAGGTGGCGGTCGAAGAGGTCGATCGGCTCGTCGTACACGTTGGTCGCGATCGCGCGGCGGTAGCGGTCGGCGTCCTCGCCAAAGTAGCCCGCCGCAAAGTCGGCGACGTGCAAGGCCGCTTCGTCGGCGCCGTGCGCGTGCTCGGACCAGATGTATTCGCTGTAGGTCGCGAAGCCCTCATTGAGCCACGCCTGCCCCCAGTCGCGGCAGGTGATGAGATCGCCGAACCACTGGTGCGCGAGCTCGTGCGCGACCAGCGACTCCGCGTCGTAGTCGAGCGCGGCGCGCTCATCGAGGATCTGGCCGTCGGTGAGCGTGGTGGCGGTGGTGTTCTCCATGCCGCCGAAGATGAAGTCGGCGACGAACACCTGCGCATACTTCTCGTACGGGTAGCGCACGCCGAACTTTTTCGAGAAGAGCTCGAGCATCTCGGGCGTGCGTCCGAGCGTGCGCCGCACGTCGGCCTCGCGCCCCGGCTCGGCGTAGTAGGTGACCGCCACGCCGTTCCAGTCGTCGCGCTGCTCGACCAGTTCGCCGGCGGCGAGCGTCACGAGGTAGCAGGAGTGCGGCACGTCGAGGCGCCAGTGGAACGTGCGGGTCTTTCGTGCGGCGCTCGCGCGCGTCGACACCAGCGTGCCGTTCGACAGCGCGAAGAACTTTTCAGGAACCGTGACGACGACCTCGCTGGTCGCCTTCTCGTGCGGCGCGTCGAAGCAGGGGAACCAGTGGCGCGAGTCCTCGTCCTGCCCCTGCGACCAGACCTGCAGCGGGCGCGTCGGACAGGCTTCGTCGGGGCCGACGAAGTAGAGGCCGCGGCGTGGCGTGGCCCGGTATTTTACGACCACGTCGAGCTTGTGCCCGGCCTTGCGCGGCTTGCCGAGGTCGACCCGCAGCTTCGCGCCATCGTGCGTGTGGCGCAGCGGCTTGCCGTCGAGCGTGACCGCGAGGATCTCGAGGTCGACGGCATCGAGCTCGACATGGCGCACGCCGTCGAGGATCGGCGTGAGCGTCGTGGTGCAGCTGCCCGAGACCTTCTTGCGCGGTACGTCGAGCGTCAGGTCGAGCTTGATGTGCTCGACATCGACGACACGATCGGGAGCGAAGCGTGGGCGTGCGCCGGGGAACGGAAAGGAACGATGCATGGCGCGGACGGTAACATGCACCGTCGTTCAGTCGCGCCGCACACCCACCGTCAGCGCCGGACCGCCTCCACCTCGACGTCCCCCTCCACGCGCGTCTGGCAACCGAGTCGCACGCGCGTGAGGAAGTAGACGTTGCCGAGGTGCTTCTTCTCGGCGTCGGTGATCGGCGTGAGGCACTCCCCGCCCACGAGCACCTTCACGCGGCAGAGCCCACAGGTCGCCTTCGCGCCACACGCCGTCGCGAGCGCAGCGCCAGACCGCCAGGCGATCTGGTACAGCGTCTCGCCAGCGTGGCACTCGACGCGCATGTTCTCGGGCTGAAATGTGACCGACGGCAACGTGCGATTATCGCGTTGCCGTGAGTGAGTCGCAAGGAAGCTGCGCGCAGCGGGCCGCGGGCGGTCGCGGGCGGTCGCGGGCGGTCGCGGGCGGTCGCGGGCGGTCGCGGGCGGTCGCGGGCGGTGCCACGAGGCAGCGATAGCGAGGCGGCTGGCGCGAGTCGAGCTACCCACTTGAAGTGCGGGAGCACCTGGCAAGCTCGATACTGGTCATGCTTGTTCGAGCCCCGACGCGGCCGCGCCGGGGTTCACCGAGCGCGTGAGCTCGGCGGGATCAAGCAGTCGACCCAGCAGTGGGTGATCGACGTTGCGGACGGTCGGAGCCGGTAGTTGAGCTGCCAGGAAGCGTGCGCCGGGCAGCTCAGGCGGGCGCACCGCCGACAGGAACTGGGTGGTGGCTGAGTCCGACGAGGTTGCCGTCGGGGTCGCGCAGGTAGAGCGTGTAGTCGCTCGCTCGCTCCACCGGGTGGCCGGCGGCGGCGACGCGGGCGCGCCAGGCGTCGCGCTCAGCGAGCGGGATGGCGAGCGCGACGCAGTGCCAGCCGGGGCCGGCGTCGGCGCGGCGCGGGCTGTCGATAGGGGCGCGCTCGAGCGCGAGAAAGGCGCCGTCGTCGAGGCCGCACCAGAGGGCGCGTGGCTGGCCGGCGGCGTCGGTGTGGCGGGTGATGACGGGGAGGCCGAGCAGGCCGGCGTAGAAATGCTCGGCGGCGTCGAGGTCGGTGACGACGACGGCGAGGTGGTGGACCTTCATGCGCGGGCGCGACCCGCTCACGCCGCGGCGAGCAGCAGTCGCTCGCCGTCAATCGCGCTGGTCAGCGTGTCGAGGCGTGGGTCGGCCCGTAGCGCGTCCATCAGCTCTGCCGCCGCCGCGCGGTAACGGTCGCGGTCGAGCACGCCCTGGAGCACGCGGAAGCGCAGGAACAGCAGCGCGGTCTGCGCCACGTCGGCGAGGCAGTAGTTGCGCACGAGGTCGATCTTGCCGGCGCGATAGAGGCCCTCGACCTGCGAGCCGTCGACGCCGATCTTGCCGGGCAGACCGATCAGCCGCGCCATCGCGTCGAGCGACATGGCGCGCGCTGCGCCGTGGTCGGTCAGCATGTCGCACAGGTCGAGGTGGCCGTCCTCGGAGTAGCGGTGGCGCGTGCGCCCCTGATAGTACCAGCCCATCGACACGCCATGCCGCAGTGAGCGGAGCGCGAGCACCGGCAGGTCGAAGCCGCGACCGTTGTAGGTCACGAGCTCGGGGCGGTACTTGCCGACGAACGCGCTGAAGTCCTCGAGCATCCCCTTCTCGTTTTCGTTCTCGTCGACGCAGGCGCCGATGCGCGCCTCGCCGATGCAGCCGATGCGCTTGAAGCGGTACTCGTGGTCGAGCCAGAGCGCGCCGATCGCGACCGGCCGGTGCGCGTAGAGCGGTGGGAACGGGCGCTCGACCCCGTTCTGCGTCTCGGGCGGGGTGTAGAGCGCGGCGTCGGGCACCGTCTCGATGTCCATGATGAGGTAGCTCAGCGGCATGGTGCGCTTGCTCCGACAGGGCCGCGGTACGTCATGAAGTCACCGTAGCAGGGGGGGCTGACAGCACCACTCCCGTGGGGGGTGACGGCCACCGCTTGGCGACGGTCTTGCCTTGCCGGTGCCGGCCACGGCCGTATTAGACTGCGCGGGATGCTTCGTCGCCTCCGGCCCCGCGCGGGCCGTGCCTCCACTCGGTTCGGGCTCGCGGTCGCCTTCGCGCTCTTCGGCGTGCTCGCGGCCCACGCGCCGCGCCCGGCCGCCGCCGCCTGTCGGCTGCTGGAGGTCGAGTTCACACCGTCGGAGGGGCTGCAGCTCGTGGTCTGGCTCGAGGACGCGAGCGGCACGTTTGTCGAGACGCTCTTCATCACTGCCGCGACCGGCAGCTATGGGCTCGGCAACCGGCCGGGCATCCTCGATTTCAACAGCGAGTGGATGTGGCCGTACGGGCGGCGCGAGTCGGTCTTTCCGGTCTGGGCGCACGAACGCGGCGTCACCTACCCGATGCTGGTGTTCCAGGACTCGGACGATCGGAACCTCTCGCACTCGATCGCGCACTCATCGCTCGACCCCTACTACTGCCGCCCGTTGCGCGAGGGGGAGGTGACCTGGAATCGGTCGGTCGATGCCGGCACCTGCGCGACGCCGGCGTTCACCGACAAGGGGATGTTCGCGCCGGGCGGGCTGACGTCGCTCTATCCGCCGCGCAGCGATCTCGCGCCGACGGCGATGATCGATCACGCCGACGTCGCGCGGTTCGCGGTGCTGAACGACCTCGACGCGGTGTCGCAGGCGACGCCGTCGCCAGGGATGCCGCACGTGATCCGCTGGGCGCTGCCCGACGAGCTGCCCGACGGTGAGTACGTCGCGCTGGTCGAGGCGTCGCGCGAGTTCGATCAGAACGAGAGCTACGCGTACCCGTCGCCGGTGGGGATTCCGTGGTCGGAGTACGGCGAGCCGTATCGCGGACAGCCGTCGGTGGTCTGGCGCGTTCCGTTCAGCGTCACGCGCGAGGGCGCGACGGCCCACGTGCTCGAGTACGCAGGCTACGGTGATCCCGACGGGCTCTCGGGCACGCTCTTTTCGCCCGACGCAACGATCACCAGCGACGTGGAGGGCTCGGGGGCGGGCCGGCTGCTGGTCGCGAACGGTCCCGAGGGGGCGTACCGCCTGCTCGTGACCACGCGGCCGTCGGCGGACGACACGCCGCCCGCTGCGCCGGGCGCGCTTGCGGCGGGCGAGGTGCTGCACGACCGCGCGGCATTTTCGTTCGCCGCACCGGGCGACGCCGAGGGCGCGGTGGTGCAGTACGAAGTTCGCTATCTCGCCGGCGCGCCGCTCACCGTGGAGAACTTCACCGACGGGACGCTGGCGGCGCAGGGGATGCCGGTGCTCGAGCCGGGCGCGCTACAGGAGTTCATGCTCGAGGGACTTTCGCCCGACACGCGCTACTGGGTCGGCGTGCGCGCGGCCGACAGCTGCCTCAATCCCGGGCCGCCGGCGATTCTTTCGGTGGCGACGGCGCGGGTCCCGGTGATGGAGGTCGATGGCTGCTTCGTCGCGACGGCAGCGTGGGGCTCGCCGCTGGCACTCGAGGTTGCGGGGCTGCGGCGGTTTCGCGATCGCTTCTTGCGCAACCAGGCAATCGGCGAGCTGTTCGTCGAGAGCTACTACACGCTCGGGCCGGGGCTCGCGGCGGTGGTCGCACCGTCGGAGGCGCTGCGCACGCTGGCGCGGCGAGCGCTCGCGCCGTGGGTCGACTTCGCGCGTGCGGTGGAAGGGCGCTAGGCGTGCGGCGGGGGTTGCGCGTAGCGGGGCTGGGCGCGCTGCTCGTCGCGCTCGCGGGCGTGGCCGGCTGTGCGCGCGTGAAGCCGTGGCAGCGCGAAGACCTCGCGCGGCGCCAGATGGTGAGTGACGAGTCGTCAGGCGAAGCGCGGCTGCACCAGCACGAGCGCGGCTCGCGTGAAGGCGCCGACGGCGGCAGCGGCGCGCCGGGCGGGGGCTGCGGGTGCAACTGATGCGGGAGCGTGCGGGCGGGGGCTGCGGGTGCAACTGATGCGGGAGCGTGCGGGCGGGGGCTGCGGGTGCAACTGATGCGGGAGCGTGCGGGCGGGGGCTCGCGCGTCGGCGTCGCAAGCGTCGTCATGGGTGCGACGCTGTGCGCGACGCTGTGCGCGACGCTGTGCGCGACGCGACCGGCGGTGGCTGAGCCGTGGCTCGCGCTGCGCGGTGCGTACTACAAGGAGCGGGCAACGCGGGTGGTGCAGCCGATGCTCGACGCGCACCTCGAGCCGACCGCTGGCTCGGCGATCGACGCGCACCTGCTGGTCGACACGATCACGTCGGCCTCAGCGTCGACCGGCAGCATGATCGAGTTCACCGAGCGGCGCTGGGAGCTCGGGCTCGCCTGGCTCACCGAGGTGGGACGGCGCGCGCGTGCGGGCTTGTCGACCAAGGTGTCGCAGGAGGGGGACTACTCGTCGTTCTTCGGCGCGGCGCATGGGGAGCTCGAGTTCGCGGAGCGGAACACCACCGTCGTGCTGGTCGTGGGGCGCGGCTTCGACGAGATCACGAACGGCGTGGCCACCGGCGAGGGCGCGATCGGGACGCCGCGGCAGACCGAGGCGCTGTCGACCGGGCTCACGTCGATCGGCGTGACGCAGCTGCTCGGGCGGCGGCTGATCGGCACGCTCACCTACGACTTCATCGACCTGCATGGCTTTCAGGCGAACATCTACCGCGTCGTGCGCGTGGGCGAGACGCGCGCGCACGAGACGGTGCCCGAGCTGCGGCTGCGTCACGCGCTGCATGCGGGGCTGCGCGCGTATGTTCCGGCGACCCGCAGCGTGCTAGCGGTCGGCTACCGTTTTTACGTCGACGACTGGGGCATCGTCGCGCACACGCCGCAGCTGCGCATCTCGCAGGAGCTCGCGCATGGGCTGGAGCTGCGCGCGAGCTATCGGTTTCACTCGCAGGGGGCGGCCGACTTCTTCGCGGACCAGTACAGCCAGGAAGAGGTCGACGCGGCGCTCGCGGGGCGCGGCTTCGTGGTCGACGACGAGAAGCTGTCGGCGCATCGGACGCACGCGCTGCGCGGGCAGCTCGAGATCGCGCTCGCGCGGTTCGGTGCGACGGGGCGCATCGGCGAGATGCGGGTCGACGTGGTGGTGGAGCGGATCGTTCAGGAGACCGCCTTTGGCAATGCGTGGGCCGCGCAGGTCGGGCTCTGGGTGCCGCTCGATGAGTGAGTGGCGGTGCAAGTGCCGGTGGACGACGGGCGCGCGTGTGAGCGTGCTTGCGTTAGCACTCGCAGCTTGTGGCGACGAGGTCTGCGGCGCGGCGGTCGATGCGGGCGCGGTCGCGGCGTTGGTTACGGTGGACGGTCTGCCGCTCCGCTTCGGCGAGTTCCGCTCGTTGCTCGCGGGAGACTGCGGACGCGCGAGCATCTCGGTGGGGGGGCGGCAGGAAGGGAGCGGTTACCCGCTCACGCTCTGCGTGATCGATCCCGCGAGTGCGGGGAGCGCGCCGGTGCCGCTCGACGACGCGGCGCGGATCGATTTGGTCGATCTCAGCGCGCACGTGGCCGGCTGCGATTACCAACTCGATTTCGACGCGACGCCCGAGGGGACGGTTGCGTTTGATGGGCTCTGTGCGGACGGCGCCGGGCCCGGGTTCAACCTGACGCTCGCCGGGCGAGTCGCTGGCATCAGGCGCTGTGCGTCCGACGCTGGGCCACCGGTCGACGAGCCGGTAAGCTTTGAGCTCACCGGCACGGTCGCGGTCAGAAATGTTTCGCCGTAGGATCGGTCCATGATCGCGCGCGGCTCGACGCTCCTTTCGTGGCTCCTCGTCGTCGGTGTTTGCGGAGACCGTGCGGCGTTGGCGGCGGTCGCGGCGAAGCCGGCGAAGACCGCGGCGGTCGCGACGAAGCCCGCGCCGGTCGCTAGCGCAGCGGCGGCGGCGGCGCCCCCGCGTCACGTCGACCTCGCGAAGGTGGAGCTCGGCGGTGTCGTGTATGTGCCACGCGCGCTCGCTGCGCCGACGATGCCCGGTGGCGACAAGCCGCCGAAGGGGAAGCTCGTCGCGCTGTCCGCGCAGCTCGCGAAGGCCAAGCCGGCCGCGAAGGCCAAGGCGGCGGAGACGCTGGCGATGGCGCTCTGGTGGTTGCCGGCGCCCGAGGGTGATCGCGAAGGCGCACGCAAGACGCTGCGCGAGGCCGTGGGCGAGGGTGGTGTGGCGCCAGAGTCGATCGTGCATCGACTCGCGGTCGTGGAGCAGACGCTCGGCGACTCGGTCCGCGCCGAGGCCGCGTGGACCGAGCTCGCGACACGATTTCCGACGAGCAAGGTCGCGTCAGAGGCGCGCGCGCGGGCATCGTTCAACGCGCTTGGCAGAGGTACCGGCACCGTGCCGCCGATCGTGTGGGATGAGAAGACGCCCGCCGAGACAATCTACGTCGCAGTGTGGATCGCGCTGCGCGACGGGCGTGCTGATGAAGCGTTGCGCGCGATGGAGGCCGCAGCGCTCGCGTGGACCGACAAGGCGGCGACTCCGGTGATTCGCGCCGAGCTCACGTTGCTGCTGGCGTACGCGGGCGCGGCGCCGGCGCACGCGGCGCAGGTGCTAGGCGATGCGGCGCGGCGCGAGGGGACCGACGTGAACCTGGTGCTGCTTGCGGCCGCGGATGCGTTCCGCGATGGGGGCGAACTCGACGGTGCGCTGGAGTTGGTCGCGGCGATCACGGCTGTCGACGCCGCGCTCACGGTGGAGGTTGAGTCGCGGCGCGCGGCGCTGCGGGCGTTGCTCGGTGAGCCGACGGGCGCGGCCGATGCTGCGCTCGCCGCGTGGACCGCCGCGAGCAGCGACGGTTCGGCGATTGGGTCGCCGCGCAAGGAGGCGCTGTTGACGGCGTTGCTCGAGCTTGCGGGTGAGTTGGCTCGCACCTATTTCGGTACCGGTGATGAGCGCTATCGCGCGGCGGCGCGGCGGCTCTATGCGGCGGTGGTCGCTGTGCCGGGGCGCGACGAGGCGGCGGCGGTGAAGCGGGCTGCCGGCGCGTTGGTGCTGCCGAGCACCGGGCCAGGCGCGCTGACACTCGACGTGGCGGGGCGTGTGACTCAGGCGCGGCTCGGGGAGGTGCGTGTCTGCTACGTGCGCGCACTGCAGACGGAGCGCGAGCTGCGCGGCACGATCGTGCTGGATCTCGCGCTGAGCGACGTCGGGCTGGTGGAGCGCGCGGTGGTGACTGGTCCCGAGTCGCTAGCAGCGGTGGCGAGCTGTGTGAGCGGGCGCGCACGGGGCTGGCGATTTCCGGTGCCGCCGGGTGCGGGTGCCGCTCGCGTCACGCTGCCGATTGCACTCGCGCCGACGCTGTAGGCGGGCGGTGCTGCGGCGGGCGGCTAGCGGCTGAGGAGCGCGAGGTTCTTGAGCGCGACGTCGTAGTCGGGTCGCTGCTCGAGTGCGCGGAGTAGACAGCGCTCGGCGTCGTCGAGCTGTCGCAGCGAGAGGTGTGCGGCGCCGAGGTTGCCCCACGAGGCGTAGTGCGTCGGCACCAGCTCGAGCACCGCCTCGAAGTAGGCGATCGCTTCTTCGGAGCGGCCGTGGTCGACGTGCGCACAGGCGCGGACGAAGAGATCTTCTGCGCGCGCGAGTCGGCGGGGATCACTGCCGGGGTGCTCGGTTGCAGCGATGGTTTCGAAGTGCGCCATGAAGGCCCGCGCGGTCTGAGCGACGTCGAGAGGGATCTGGGCGAGGGCGATGCCGGGGACGGCGATGCCGGGGACGGCGTCGAGGCGGAGTAGCTCGGCGTAGGCGAGATAGGCGGCACCGTGGCGGCAGGCCGAGTGGGCCGCGCGTGCGTGGGCGTGATGGCGCGCGATGGAGTCGGGCTCGAGTCGCGCGGCGATGCCGAACTGGGTCGTGGCGCCGTCGCTGTCACCGAGTAGGTCGAGGCACGCGGCGAGCTCGGCGCGCGCCTCGGCGTCGGCTGGGTAGATGACGATGTGGCGCTCGAGCTCGCAGCGCGCGGTGTCGGCATGGCCGTGATTGGCGAGATGGCGGGCGCGGGCGAGCGGACCTTTTGGGCCGCTGCCGGAGAGGTGCTCGTCGTGGAGGCCGAGCAGATCGCGGCCGAGGAAGTAGGCGCGCGGCAGGTGGCGACTTGCGGCGCGGGTCGCGCGCGCTCCGTCGGCGACTGCGCCTGCGGCGACGACTGCGCGCACGCGCGTGAGCGTGAAGCCTGCGGCACGCAGCGGGTCGACGAAGCGGCGATCTGCGGCGCGTGCGGAGAGTTCGTCGGCGTAGCGACCACCGATGAGCGCGCCGGTGGCGTCGAGCTCGACGGTGAGTGCGCGCACGCGGCCGTCTTCGCCCGGTGCGAGTGCGAGGAAGACTCGGCGGCCGTCGGCGTGGACGGCGCGGAAGTGGTCGCGTGCGGGGCGCGGCGCGGGTCGGTGGATCGGCAGCGTGGCGCGCAGCTCGACGATGGTGTCGCGGACGCCGGAGGGGACGTCGTCGCGTACGAGCAGCTCGTCGAGCAGTGCTGCTGCGCCGCTGCCGGCGCTGTCGACTACGCGGCGTGCGAAGTCTTCGAGGTCGGTGACTTGCGCGACGACCAGCTCGGTCGCGCGGGCGGCGTCGGCGGGCGAGCCGACCGCACCGACGAGATCGCGCAGCGAGCGGTCGGCGATTGCGGCGGGATCGGCGAGGTCGACGTCGGGGAGCGGAGCGCCGAGCTCGACGAGGAGTGCGAGTGCGACTGCCTTGCGCGAGTCGGGCGCACCGGGGTCGATGGCGAGGGCACGTGCGGCGCGTGCGGCGCGATCGCCGCCGGCGCGGCGGAGGAGATCGTAGGCCCAGGTGGACTGGGCGTCGTCGTCGTCGCGGAGCTTGCGCTCGAGGAGTGGGAAGGCGATGCCGCCTAGTTCACGGACGATTCGGAGTGCGGTGCCGGAGCGGGAAGGGAGGCGGCGGGTCGTGGCGACCCGGTCGAAAGTGTTGGCCAAGCGGCGGAGCTTGGCGAACGAGGGTGTGATCCCGAGGACTTCCATGAATGTGTGTGACCATACATGTAGCGTGATGTCACGGCAAGGAATGTTGGGGGCGGAGAGGGGAGAGAGGGGGCAGGGGGGGAGGGGAGGAGAGGGGAGCGGAGGGGGGAGGACGGCCGAGCACG
>SHYZ01000037.1 GCA_009692535.1 Myxococcales bacterium | reverse complement strand
GAAGGAGCCGGAGCCGGGCATCAATCGCCCGTTCGCCGCGCTCGCCAGGCTGGTCGCTCCAAAGGCGGTGGCGGCGGTGGCGAAGCCGAGTCTCGCCCGCCCTCTGGCCCCGCCGCGGGCAGCGGTTCGGGACGAGAGCGACGCGGAGCTGTTTCGGCAGGCCGTGGCCGGCGTGCAGCCGCTCGTCGCGCGCGCAAGCAAGCGCGTCGCAGCGCCGCCCGCGCCGCCGCCGCGCCCACGCGTGAGCGAAGATGACGAGTCGCTCGCCGCGCTCGCCGACCTGTGCGACGGGACCGGCGGGTTCGACATCACCGGCGGGACCGGCGGGTTTGACATGACCGACGGCGATGCGCGCGTCGAGGGGATCGCCGCCGGCATCGATAAACGCCTGCTGGTCCGGCTCCGCGACGGGGGCTATGCGGTGCAGGCCGAGCTCGACCTGCATGGCCTCGTGCGTGAGACAGCGCGTGAGCGGGTGACGCGGTTCATCGCGGAGAGCCGGCGCGCCGGGCGACGCTGCGTGCTGATCATTCATGGGCGCGGGCTGCACTCGCCGGAGCACGCGCCGGTGCTCAAGCAGGCGGTGTGCGAGTGGTTGTCGCGCGGGCCGGTCGCGCGGGCAGTGCTGGCGTTTTCGAGCGCGCGTCCCGACGAGGGCGGCGCGGGCGCAGTCTACGTGCTGCTGCGGAGCTGAGATGACCTTGCGACTGCGTCTGCTCGCCGTGATTCTCGCCTGCCTCGTCGGCGCGCCCATACCGGCGCAGGCCCGAGCGGGCACCGTGAAGGCGAAAAACGGTGCGGTCGCAAAGGGGCGCGCGAAGACCGCGACGAAGGCCAAGCCGGCGACGAAGGCGAAGCCGGCGACGAAGACCAAAGCGACGGCGAAGGCGAAGGCGAAGCCCGCGAGTGGCGCGCTCGCGATGAACGCCGCGCCCAAGGGCGCCTCGGAGCTCGAGCGTCGGCTGCAGGAAGAGATCGCGCGCGTGCTCGATGCGCCGTCGCTCGCGCCGGCACAGAACGGTCTCGTCGTGGTCGACCGGAAGACCGGGCGCGTCCTCTACTCGCACTCGGCGGATCGCCAGCTCAACCCGGCGTCCAACGTAAAGCTGGTCTCGACCGCGACCGCGCTCGCCGCGCTCGGCCCCGAGCATCGCTTTCGCACGCGGCTCGTCGGCGCCGAGCCGGACGAGGCTGGCGTGATCAGCGGCGGCCTGTTCCTCGTCGGCGCGGGCGACCCGACCTTCCGCGCCGAGCACCTCACAGCGCTGGTCGACGCGCTGCTGCTGCGCGGCGTCCGCCGCATCGACGGCGACCTCGTGGTCGGCACCGGCGAGCTGCGCGACGGCTTCGGCAGCGCCGAGGTGCGCGTGACGGTCGCCGCCGGCACCACGAACGGCGAGCCCGCGCGGGTCACGCTCTCGCCTGACTGCGGCTACTTCACCGTCGACAACGCGGCGCGCACGATCACGGCGCCGCCGCCCAAGCGCGGTCGCAAGGGGCGCCACAAGCCGGCGCGACCGACGGTGACGGTGAAGCTCGTGCACGGCAAGGACGACCGCGTCGTCGTGAAGGTCGCCGGCAAGCTGCGCCCGAGAGATGCCGTACGGGTGGTCCGCGCCGTGCCGTCGCCCGCACTACTCGCCGGTCACGCGCTCCGTGCCCGCCTCGAAGCCGCGGGGATCACCGTATCGGGCAACCTTCGTCGCGCGCCCGAGCCGCCCGACACCGCCGTCGAACTCGCGGCGCGTGAGTCGCTCCCTCTCGGCGCGCTCGCGGCGCTGGTCAACAAGCCGAGCAACAACTTCCTCGCCGACCGCGTGCTCTGGGCCGCCGGCGCCGATCTCTACGGCGGCGCGCCGACGAACGCGAAAGGGCTGCGCGCGATGACCGAGTGGCTCGCGCGCCTCGGCGTCAAGGCCGGCAGCTACCGGCTCGACAACGGCAGCGGCCTCTCGTATTCGAATCACCTCTCCGCCGCGCAGCTCGTCCGCGTGCTCACCGCCGGCGCGGACGACTTCCGCATGGGCCCCGACTTCGTCGCGTCGCTCTCGGTGGCGGGCAAGGACGGCACGCTCAAGCAGCGCTTCGCCGGGCGCGAGTCGGTCGGCTGGTTCCGCGGCAAGACCGGCACGCTGACCGGCGTCGCGGCGCTGTCGGGCTTCGTCTCGGTCGGCGGCGACGACAGCGTCTGCTTCGCGGTGCTCACCAACGGATTTCGCAACCGGCGCAAACAGCAGGTCCGCTCCGGCCAGGCCGAGCTCGTGGATGTGATCTACCGCTTCGTCCGCGACCGACGCCTCGCCCAGGGTCTGCCGCCCGGGGCAACACCGATCCGCGACGCTGTGCTGCCGGCGACGCGACCGGCTGCGCCGACGACCACGCCACCGACCGCAGCGACAACCGTCGCACACGATCTCGAGGACGAGCCGCCGAGTCCAGCGGACGAGCCGCTGAGTCCAGAGGACGAGCCGCTGAGTCCAGAGGACGAAGCGACCGAGCCGATGGACGACGACCTCGCGATCGTCGAAGAGAACGAGCCGATGGACGACGCGCCGTCGATCGACCCCGTCCCCTGAACGGAGCACGTACTCGTCGTCGCTACTCGTCGTCGGTGCCGCCGAGGCGCAGCAGCACCGCGAGATCCTCGAGCGTCGTGACGTCGCCGGTCACCGCGCCGGTCGCGGCCAGCTCCTTGAGCAAGCGCCGCATGATTTTCCCCGAGCGCGTCTTGGGCAGCGCGTCGGCGAAGCGAATCTCGTCGGGCCGTGCGAGCGCGCCGATCTCCTGCGTGACATGCGCGCGCAGCTCCGCGCCGAGCGCGGGCGAGCTCACCACGCCGCTCTTCACGGTGACGAACGCGACGATCCCCTGCCCCTTCAGCTCGTCGGGGCGACCGACCACTGCCGCCTCGGCGACGGCGGGATGCGACACCAGCGCGCTCTCGATCTCCATGGTGCCGAGCCGGTGCCCGGCGACGTTGATCACGTCGTCGACGCGCCCCATCACCCAGAAGTAGCCGTCCGCATCGCGTCGCGCGCCGTCGCCGGCAAAGTAGACGCCGTCGATCTCGGACCAGTACTGCGACACGTAGCGCTCGGGATCGCCGTGCACGGTGCGCAGCATGCTCGGCCACGGCCGTCGGATGACGAGGTAGCCGCCCTGATCCGGGCCGCACGACGTGCCGTCCTTGTGCACCACATCGGCGGCGATGCCCGGCAAGGCGCGCGTGCAGGAGCCGGGCTTGAGCGTGGTCACGCCGGGCAGCGGCGCGATCAGGATCGAGCCGGTCTCGGTCTGCCACCAGGTGTCGACCACCGGGCAGCGCCCGCCGCCGATCACGCGGTGGTACCAGATCCACGCCTCGGGGTTGATCGGCTCACCGACGCTGCCGAGCAGCCGCAGCGACGAGAGCTTGTGCCGCGCGGGCCACGCCTCGCCCCACTTTACGAAGGCGCGGATCGCGGTCGGCGCAGTGTAGAAGATGGTCACGCCATGCTCGGCGACGACGCGCCAGAGCCGGTCCGGCTCGGGAAAGTCGGGCGCGCCCTCGTACATCACCGTCGTCGCGCCAGCGAGCAGCGGGCCGTAGACGACGTAGGAGTGCCCGGTGACCCAGCCGACATCGGCGGTGCACCAGTAGACGTCGTCCTCGCGAAGGTCGAACACCCAGCGCGTGGTCGCGTGCACACCGACCATGTAGCCGCCGGTGGTGTGAACGATCCCCTTCGGCTTCCCGGTGGTGCCGCTGGTGTAGAGGATGAAGAGCGGGTGCTCCGCGTCGAGCGCGGGCGCGTCGTGCTGCTCGCTCGCGCCGGCGACGAGGTCGTGCCACCAGACGTCGCGCTCCGGTGCGAACGCGATCTCGTGGCCGGTGCGACGCAGCACCACCACGCGCTCGATCCCCGGCGCGCCTGCCACGGCGCGGTCGACGTTCTCCTTGAGCGGCACGATCTTTCCGCGCCGCCAGCCGCCGTCGGCGGTGATCACGAGGCGAGCGCCGGCGTCGAGCGCGCGGTCGCGCAGCGCCTCGGCGGAGAAGCCGCCGAAGACCACCGAGTGTGTCGCGCCGAGCCGGGCGCAGGCGAGCATCGCGATCGCCGCCTCGGGGACGAGCGGCAGGTAGATCATCACGCAGTCGCCGCTTGTGACGCCGAGCGACGCAAGCCCGTTGGCGAACCGGCAGACCTCGGCGTGGAGCTCGCGGTAGCTGAGCGTGCGCCGGTCGCCCGGCTCGCCTTCCCAGACGATCGCGGCCTTGTCGCCGCGCGCACCAAGGCGCGCACCAAGGCGCGTGTCGAGGTGACGGTCGAGGCAGTTCCACGCGAGGTTGGTCGTCGCGCCGACGAACCAGCGCGCCCAGGGCGGCTGCCAGTCGAGCACCTGCTGCCACGGCGTGAACCAGTGGAGCTCGCGTGCGCGGTCGGCCCAGAATCCGTCGGGATCGCGCTCGGCCTGCGCATAGAGCCGCTCGAGTTCGTCGCTGCCGAGCCGCGCGCCGGCACGGAACTCGTCGGACGGTGGGAAGCGCCGCGCCTCTCTCAGTACCGAGTCGATCGGGCTCCCGGGCGCGCCACTCACGCTACGCTGCCTTGTGCGCAGCTTGCGTTCGCCGCCGCTCTCGCCTCCACGCGACGAGCGCGGGCAGGATCGAGAGGAACACCGCCAGGATGATCACCTTCTCGAGGTGCTTTTGCAGCGGGAAGCCCGCGCGGGCACAAAGGTCGCCGAGGAAGTAACCGACGGTGGTCATCGAGATGATCCAGCCGATGCCGCCCGCGATGTTGTAGAGCGCGAAGCGGCGGTACGGCATCTGCGCGACGCCCGCGATGACCGGAACGAAGGTGCGGATGATCGGCACGAAGCGCGCGATGATGATCGCCTTGCCGCCGTGGCGCTCGTAGAACGCGCGCGCCTGCTCGACGTACGCCGGTCGGAAGAGGCGCGACTCGGGGCGCGCGAAGAGCTTGGGCCCGACGCGGCGCCCGATGTAGTACGAGGTCGCGTCGCCGAGAATCGCGCACGGCACGAGCAGCAGGATGAGCCAGTGGAGGTCGAACTGCCCGGCGGCCGCGTAGATCCCGGCCACGACGAGCAACGAGTCGCCCGGCAGCAGCGGGAAGAGCAGCCCGGTCTCGATGAAGATGATGAGCGCCATGCCGGGATAGCCGGCGAGGCGGATGAACGGCCCCGGGTCGCGCAGCAGGTCGATGAGCCAGTGCCACGACGACGAGACCAGGTCGAGGAGCGAGGACATGACCGGTGCGCTATAGCATGCGCCTCGGGTGACGCGCCGCGGCGCACTCAAGGCTTGTACTCCCGCAGGTGATTGGACACGCTCCGCTCCGATGAACGCCAAGGCACGCACCAACATATTTTCCAAGACCGGCCTCAAGATCCCGTTCTACGCCGTGCACCTCGTGGCGGTGGCCGGCGTGATCTGGCTCGGCTGGTCATGGACCGGCGTGGCGCTCGCGCTCGCGCTCTACGTCGTGCGGATGTTCGGCGTCACCGCCGGCTATCACCGCTACTTTTCGCACCGCACCTTCCGCACCTCGCGCGTGATGCAGTTCCTGCTCGCGCTGCTCGGCACCACGGCGATCCAAAAGGGCGTGCTCTGGTGGGCCGCGCATCACCGTCGGCACCACAAGCACTCCGACGAGCCCGAGGACATCCACTCGGTGCGGCAGCGCGGCTTCCTCTGGGCGCACATGGGCTGGTTCCTCGCGCACGACCACAACGACACCGACTGGGACCGCATCAAGGATCTGTCGCGCTTTCCCGAGCTCAAGTGGCTGAACCGCTGGCACCTCGTGCCGGTCGTCGCGCTCGCGGTGCTGCTGCTGGTCATCGGCGGCGCGTGGGCGCTCACCTGGGGCTTCTTCGTCTCGACGGTCCTGCTCTGGCACGGCACCTTCACGATCAACTCGCTGGCGCACGTCTTTGGGCGGCGCCGCTACGTCACCTCCGACGACAGCCGCAACAGCTGGATCCTCGCGCTCATCACGCTCGGCGAGGGCTGGCACAACAACCACCACCACTATCAGCGCTCGGTGAACCAGGGCTTCTACTGGTGGGAGTTCGACTTCTCGTACTACGCGCTCCGCGTCATGTCGTGGTTCCGGCTGGTACGCGATCTCCACCGCACGCCGCGCCACGTGCGCGACATCCGCGGCGGCGACGTGGTCCAGGCGCCGGTTCCCGAGCTCAGCGTCTAGCCCGGCGCCTGGCTCGACAGCGCGCTGCGGGACACGCGGCGCTCGTCGGCGATCCGTCCGTCCTGCATCACCAACACGCGGTCGGCGACAGCGTCAGCGAACGCGGCGTCGTGTGTGACGACGACGATGGTCATGCCACCATCGGCCAGCTCGCGCATCAGCCGGCACACCTCGCCGCGGAGCTCGGGGTCGAGCGCGCTGGTCGGTTCGTCGAAGAGCATCACCTGCGGATCGAGCGCGAGCGCGCGGGCGATCGCGACCCGCTGCTGCTGCCCGCCTGAAAGCTGGTGCGGTGGGGCAGCGCAACGGTCGCCAAGACCAACGCGGGCCAGCAGGTCGCGCGCGCGCAGTGCCGCATCTGCCGCCGCGCGCCCGAGGACCTCACGCTGCGGCAGCGCCACGTTCTCCTCGGCGGAGAGGTGCGGGAAGAGATGGTACTGCTGGAACACCAGCCCGACCGCGGCGCGCAGGCGACGGTGCTCGGCTTGGTGGCCACGCCCCATCCCGGGCCGCAGCGCGAAGCCGGCGATGTCGATCGTTCCGCCGTCGAAGGCGTCGAGGTGGTTGAGGCAGCGGAGCAGCGTGCTCTTCCCCGCGCCCGAGCGGCCGACGAGCGCGACGGTCTCGCCACGAGCGACGGCGGCGGTGACACCGGCGAGCACCTCGCGCTCACCGTGACGCTTCACGAGGCCCGCGATGCGGATCATGCGCGCCCTCCGGAGAGCCGAGCGGAGCGCTTCTCGAGCATGCGGGCCAGTCGTGACAGCGGGAAGCTCATCGCGAAATAGAACGCCGCGCAGACCAGGCCGGGGAGGACCCAGCTCCGCAGGTCGACCGCGGCGATGCTCATCCGCTTGGTCAGCTCGACGACAGCGATCACGCCGACCAGCGACGAGTCCTTGAGCAGCGCGATGAAGTCGTTGGTCATCGGCGGCAGCGCGATGCGGAAGGCCTGCGGCAACAGCACGTGGCGCAGCGTCTGCCAGCCGCTCATCCCGACGGCATGCGCAGCCTCGGTCTGGCCGCGCGGCACCGCGAGCAGCGCGCCGCGGTAGATCTCCGCCTCGTACGCGGCGTAGTTCAGGCCGAGGCCGAGGATCGCGGCGCTGAGCGCGGAGAGCTTGAGCACCGGCCCGAGCGCGAAGTAGATCACGTAGAGCTGCAGCAGCGCCGGCGTGCCGCGGAAGATTTCCACATAGATCGCCGATGCGATGCGCGCGGGACCGCGGCCGAACACGCGCGCGATCGCGAGCAGGAACCCGAGCGGGACCGCGAGGAGGAACGCGAACACCGAGAGTTCGAGCGTCACGAGCGCGCCCTCGGCGAAAAGGAGGAGTTGCTGCTTCCCGAAGGCGCGCGAGCGCACGACATGGACCGGCTCGGGCGCAGCGCTCTCCTGGCGCGCATCCCAGAGCTTCCACTTGCGAAGGATCGCCTCGAGCGTGCGGTCGCGCACCATGCCGGCGAGTGCGGCGTCGAGCGCGGCGCCGAGCGCGACGTCCCCCTTGCGGAGCAGGACGACGTAGGTGCCGCGCGCGACCTCGTCGGGGAGGCAGGTGACGCCGGCGCGACCGCAGCCGTAGCGCGTGGCGATCACGTCGTCGAGCAGCACGCCGTCGACCTTGCCGTTCTCGAGGTCGAGGTACGGCTCCTCCACGCCCTCGTAGAGCGCGGCGCGAATGCCCCGATCACGCAGCAGGTCGAACGCGTAGCTCTGGTTGAGCGTGGCGACGGTCTTGCCCGCGCGCGCGAGGTCGTCGAGCGAGCGGTAGGGCGCGCCGCGCTTCACCGCGAGCACCTCGCCGTAGCTGTAGTACGGGCGCGAGAGCAGCACGCGCTCCTGCCGCTCGGAGGTGGCCTCGAGCCCGTTGAGCGCGATGTCGAAGTCGCCGCGCTCGAGGCCCGGCACGAGGTTCGACCATGCGTACTGCTGAAAGCGGGCGCGCACGCCGAGCCGCCGCGCGAGCTCGTCGGCGATCTCGACCTCGAAGCCGATCAGGCGCGTCGGGTCGGCGACATCTTCGAACGCATACGGCTCACCGCCCTGCTTGTCGCCACCCCAGATCAGCTCGCCGCGCGCATGCACGTCGGCGAGCGTGTCGGCGCGGACCGGTCGCGCGGCGGCGAGCGCGAGCGCGAGCGCTAGTGCGAGTGCGCAAGCGAAGCGGGGAGCGAGCGTGGAGCGGAGCACGGGCTACGGCTGAATCGCCACGTGCCCGGCGGCGAACGGCGTCGACAGGCCGGCAGCGGAGGCGTCGCCTAGCCGCACGAACGCGGGCGCGGAGGCCGCCCCGATCGGTGCGACTGCGACGCCGAACTCGACGGCCCCGCCGTCCACGCGGCGCCACGCCAGCGCAACGGCGCGGGTAGCGTCGGGCGTCGCGATCAGCGGACCGAGCACCAGCGCGGCGGAAAATAGCGGGCCGCCGCGCCCATCGCGATCGGTCCGCACCACCATCCCCGGCTCGGCCAGCGATGCGAGCGCGGCCACTGCGCGCGCGCCGACGTCGCCCGTGCCATCGCCGACAGCCGCGAGCAGCGACGGCGCCACCGCGGTCACCAGCAGCGCGCCGGTCTCGCCAGCGTCACGCACCGCCGCGCCCGACGCGGTCTCGGGCTTGACCAGCGCCAGCCCGACCGGCGCTGCCGCGCCCGGCACGGCCACCGTTCGGGTGACGAGCAGGCCCGGCGGTCCCGATGGTCCCGACGGGAACGAGAGCGCGACCTCGACCACGCGCGTCTCATGTCGGCCGGCCGCGAGCGAGACCGCGCCGTCGCCGATCAGCACCCACGCGGTCGCGCCATCGGCGGAGAGCACGAGGTCGCGCGCGAGCGGCACGAGCTCGCCCGGCGCGAGGTCGACCGCCGCCGCGACGGTCGGTCGCTCCGGCTCGCCCGCATCGAACAGCAGCAGCTGGTTCCCCTCGGCGACCACGACAAAGAGCCAGCGCCCGCCAGGATGCAGCTCGCCTGCGACCACACCACGCGCGACGAGGTCGGCGGCGAACCGCGCCGCGCCATACGGAGCAGGCTGCCGTGGCTGCTGCACGAGATAGAGCTGAACGCCGTGGCGCCCGATGACCGCGAGCTGCGGCGCCGCACTCGCGGGCGAGACCGACACGATCGGTCCGACCGAGGTCGTCGTCTCATGCACCACGCGCGGCCCGCCGCCAGCGGCGAGCACCACCGTCACGAGCCGGCCATTGTCACCGCTCGCCGTCGCCGCGCCGATGAACGCGACCTGTCCCTCGGCGGTCATCCGCACCGCGCGCGCGCCCGGCACCGCCAGCGCCGCATCCGCCGAGCTGACGCCCGCCCCGACGGAGAGCGCGTGCACGATGCCCGCGCCCGCCTCGGCAACGAGGCCGTAGCGACGCACGGTGATCGCACGAACGCCACGCCCGTCGAGGTGTGAGACCTCGACCTCGACTTCCCCCGCAGCGACCCCTGCCGGGATCCGCGTGACGATGCCCCCGCCCGATGCGCGCCCGAGGATCGCCGCCGGTCGCCCGCCGATCAGCACGGTCGGCTGCTTGCCGAAATCATCGCCCTCGATGAGCACGAGCTCGCCCACGACGTACACGCCATCCGAGTCCTTGGGCACCGGCCCGGTCGCGGCGAGCTCCGCCACGTCGCCGAGATCGACCACCCGCCGCACCGTCGGTGCGCCCCCCGCTGCATCGAGCTCGCGCGTGGTCACGAGGTGCGGCCAGCCGCCGCCGCCGCACGCCAGCGTCGCTGCGAGTGTCGCCACCGCGACGACGCGCGCCGCCACCGCCGCCGCTGCCGTCACGCTCACCACTTGAGATGCTCCGGTCCGATCGTGTCGAGCGCCGCCTTGGTGCACGCGCGCGAGATGTTGCGGTCAGTCGCGCCCGGTCCCGGCTGCACCACGAAGCGGCAGCGCGTCTCTGGATCGAGCACGGTGAAGACGAAACGGTCAACCGCACCAGCCTGCACGGTTCGTATGCAGGTGAGGTCACCGAACGCCTCTTCGCCCGATGCGATCTCCTGCCCTTCGTTCTGGCAGCGCTCCTTCGCCTCCTTCGGGTCGTTGACGAAGGAGCAGTACGCGCCGATCTGGCAGTACTCGTCGCCCGGAAGGATGCCCAGAATCTGCGCCCGCTTCGCGTACATGCGCTTCTGCGCGGCTTCCGACGGCGGCGTGCCGGCGAGCTTGAGCTGGCAGATCGCCGTCGCCTGCTTGTCCACCTGGGCGGTCTTGTCCTCGACGACCACCGTCTGGCCGAGCGACGCGCTGAGCTTCACCGCGTCGACCAGGTTCGCGCACGGCACCGTCTGTCCGAGCGGCACCGCCGGCTTGAACGTAAGCACCATGCCCGGCTCGATCTTCGGCGGCACCGGCGGTGGGTCGTTCACCGAACCCAAGTCATCCTTCGGACACGCGGCAAGCGCTGCCAGGGCGAGCGCTGCTCCAATCGCAAGCTTCCTCATCGTCCCGCTCCTCCGAGAAAAGGTCGGCGGAGCCTAACATGCGGCACGCGACGGCTGGCGCGCCGCCCGTCAACGGCGAACTACAGCGTGTAGCTCACGTAGAACTGCCCCTGCGCCGCGAGCTCCGGCTCGGGCTCGAGCGTGCTGCCGTCGTGCTCGAAGTGCCCCATGACATGTACGCGCAGGTTCGCGCCGAGTCGGAGGCGCCGGCCGACCTTGAGATCACCGCCGACGCCGATGAAGCCGAGCGGCAACACGCGCGAGTCCTCGAGACCGGCCTCGGGCAGCGACACGCGCGTGAGCTCGACGCCCGCGCCGAGCTGGAGATATGGCGAGACCGGCAGCCAGGGGAACATCCGCACGCCGACCGCCGCGCTCACCAGCGTCGAGCTGCGGTCCATCGCGAGCGCATCGGCCGCACCGTCGGACGCGTCGTGCGCATGGCCTGACCTCGGGAACGCGTCGGCGAAATAGGTGTCGATGCCCGCCTCGCCGAAGAGGCCGAGGAAGTTTGCCTGCGCGAAGAGCCCGAGGCCGTTCATGCGGCAGTCCTCCCAGCCGGTGTGCCCGCCGGTCTCCGTTGCCGGCTGGCGAAAACCGTAGCCGCCGACGCGCGCGCCGACCGTCGCACCGACGAGGTCGGCCGACGCTGGCGACGCTGCGAAGAGCCCGACGAGAACGACTGGAACGAAGGCAGGAACGACGACGCGGCGGCGCTGGCTCGGTTGGCTCATGCCGAACCCGACGAGCAACGCGCGTGCCGCAGCGACGCCGTGCGGCTACAGGCACAACCCGCGCAGCGACGCCGGCCGTTCACATCGACGAGAACCGCTGGCCTCTGGGCGCGCGCGTTCCGGTGTAGGCTCCCGCGCACATGCGCGACTATCTGGTCGGCGGACTCGCAACCGCACGCACCTCGTTCGGCCTCGTCGCTGATGCGGTGACTGGCCGCAGCAGCATCGAGCGGATGGATCGGAGGCTCAAGGCGTGGTCGCGCCGCCTCCTCGACATCGCCGACCTGAAGCTCGACGTCAGCGGGCTCGAGCAGGTCGACTGGTCGCGCCAGTACGTGATCATGTCGAACCACCAGAGCCACCTCGACATCCCGGTGCTGTTTCACGTCGTGCCGTCGACGATGCGGATGATCGCCAAGCAGGAGCTCTTCCGCATCCCGATCCTCGGCAAGGCGATGCTCGTGTCGGGCTTCATCCCGATCGACCGGAAGAACCGCAAGCGCGCGATGGCGAGCATCGAGCTCGCCAAGGAGCGGATCCGCTCGGGCATCTCGATCTGGATCTCTCCCGAGGGGACGCGCACCCTCGACGGGCACCTGCTGCCGCTCAAGAAGGGCGGCTTCGTGCTCGCACGCGACACGCAGACGCCGATCCTCCCGCTCGTGCTCGACGGCACCTTCGCCGCGCTACCGCCAAGCTCGGGCAGCATTCGGCGCGGCACGACGGTGCGCGTGGTCATCGGGCAGCCGATCCCCGTCGAGGGCGTGCCGGTCAACCAGGTGATGGAGCAGGTGCGCAGCTTCTTCGCGGCTGAGCTCGGCGACCGCGCCTAGCTCGCCGGTTGCCGGCGTGGCTAGTTCGAGCGCACCTTGACGGGGCGCGGCTCTTCGTTCGGATCGAGCGACACCGGCACCAGGTTGTCGTCGAGCGCCGTGGAAAATCCGGTCGCGAACGCGGCGAACTGCTCACGCAACCCCTGCGGCTCGGGCCCGCGCGGGAACATCGTCTCCTCCACGCCACCGAGCACGCGCATCACGAAGTCGCGCACGCCCACGTTCTCGACGCGGCCGAGCTGATCCCAGAGCTGGTTGTAGGCCATGACCTGCTTGGAGCGGCCGAGCACCATGATGGTTCGCGGATCGATGCCGAGCGCGCGCAGGTGCGGCGCGAGCGTGCGCAGCCCGGCGATGCTCCACCCGAGCACCCGCATCTGAAATACAAAGAACCGCAGCCCCTCGACGCGCCCCATCCTCCTGATCAATCCCGGCAGAGTCTGCACGCCGAGCCCGACGTGACGCGCCTCGTCCTTCTCGAAGTAGCGCAAGAGGTCGCCGAGCACCGGCTCCACGCCCGTGTCACGCACCGACTGAAAGATCGTGAGCGCGGTGGTCTCGACCATGAGCTGCATGCCGATGAGCTTCTCGGCGAGCGAGTTGGTCCCGAGCACAAGCTCGAGCAGCCGCCGCGCCGGGCGATCCATGGTGCGCGGCACCTCGCCGAGCGCCTCGAGGTAGTCGTGCATGACGTAAAAGTGGCGCGCCTCGTCGTGCGCCTGGCTGGTCGCCGCCATCTTCGCCTCGAGCGGCACGAGCGCGTCGGCGAGCTGCGCGCTGATCCGCCACGCCGCGAGCTCGCCCCACATGATCGTACCGAAAATGTTCACGAGCGCGGTGCGCTGCTCCGGCGTGACCTTGATTCCACCATGCCGGTCGAGCAGCTCGCGCAGCACCTCGCGGCCGTTCCACGCGAGGTCCTGGCCGCGGTGGTAGATGTTGCCGAGCTTCTGCGCCCGACGCGCCTCGTCGACCGAGGTCGCAAGGTCGAACATGTCGAAGCGGATTCGCGCGCGGCCGAGCGCGTCGAGCAGCATGGCCCGAGTATGCCACGCCGGGCGCGCAGGGCCGAGCGTCGCGAGCCGCCGCTGACCGGAAGCAGTGGCGCGGTCAGGACCATAAGCCGTTAGCGATGTCTGCCCTCCGCGACTGCGCTGGTGGCTAGCTGCCCAAGAGTTAGGCACAGGCTGTGGATAAGCCTTGGATTTGATGTGCTAAAATGACGTTTTACTGTTGTATTTCAGCGTGATGAGACGCGGCTGTTCATTCTTGCGACAGGCTCCCAGTCGCGCTCGATTCAGCCTCGGTCTGCCCCGCTTCGTGCCGCTCACGTAAGATGGCCGCGGCCATGGACCTGAGCCTCCTGCCCCGCCTTGGCATCGGCATCTCCGCCGAGTTCGACTCCGCTCGGCGCGGGATCGACGCGGTGCGCCTTTACGACGAGCGACCCGGCACCATCGACTTCCTCGAGGTCGGCGCGGACCTCGCGCGCGGGCTCGACGAGCACGCACTCCGCTGGGCGGCGCGAGGTCTGCCCGCGACCTACCACTTTCTCGACCTCAACCTCGAGGAGCCCGAGGATGTCGACGACGCGTGGGTCGCGGGCACCGTCGGGCTGGCGAGAACGCTCGGCGCGGCGTGGCTCTGTGGCGATGGCGGGCTCTGGCATTTCGGACCGCGCGACCGCGGCCACCAGACGCTGATGCCGCCGATCCTCTGCCACGACTCGGCGCACGCGATGGCCGACGCGGTGGCGCGCGTGGAGTCGCAGACCGGCTTGCGTTGCCTGCCCGAGAACCCGCCAGCGACGGTCTATCTCGGTGACCTTCACCTCTGCGACTACTTCGGGCTCGTCGCGGCGCGAGCAAATTGCGGGTTGCTGCTCGACTGCGCGCACCTCGCGATCTTTCAGCGCGCGCGCGGCCACGCACCGCTCGACGGACTCGACGGCTTCCCACTCGACCGCGTGGTCGAGCTGCACGTGGCCGGCGGCACCGAGCGTGTGACCGACGGCTTTTCGTGGATCGACGACGACCACGGGCCCGAGCCGCTCGACGACACTTGGCGGATCTTCGAGCACGTCGTCGCGCGGACGCCGAACCTCAAGGCGGTGGTCTACGAGTGCGAGCGCAACGGCGTCGAGGAGGTGCTCGCGGGGTTCGCACGCGTGCGCGCGCGTGTGGCGGAGGCGTGGGGCGCGTGAGCCATCGCGCGCTGCAGGCGGCGCTGGTGCTGGCGCAGCACGATCCCGCGTTCATCGACGCGCTCCACGCTGACCCCGACGCCACGCTCGGACCGCTCGGGCTCGACGCTGCAGAGCGACGCGCGCTGGTCGCCGTCGACCCGCGGGCCTTCCGGCTCGATCCACTGCGACGCCGGCGCACGCTGCGGGTGCTCGCCGAGGAGTACCGAGTCGCGACCACGCTGGCGCTCGCCGAGACCGGGCGGCTGGCGTTCGCCGAGGGCTTCTTCGGCTCGCGTCATTTCCGCCGTGCGGTCGTCGGGCGTGTGCCGCTCGCGCTCCAGTTCGGCGAGTGGTTGCTCGACGCGGGGCTGGGCACGCCGCAGCTTGGCGACATCCTGCGGCTCGAGCTGGCGGTCGCGCGCTGTCGCCGCGAGGCCGGGCAGCCGCCGGCGCCGGGCATTGGGCTCACGCCGGGCGTCCGTGTGATCCAGCTCTTTGGCGGTGCGCTCGAGGCGGTGCAGCGCGTCGAGCGGTGGCTGTTCGAGATCGGCCTCATGCCCCAGGTCGCGCTCTGCAACGACGCGCCGCCGCTCCCTGAGCTTCCGGCGGTGGGCGATGGACCGCCGCTCTACCTGCTGCTCCAGCCGAGCGCGAACGGCGTCGCGCTCACGCCGATCGATGCCGAGCTCCACGGTGGGCTCGCCGCACTCGCGCGTCCAGTCGCACGCGCCGACCTCGCGCGCACCCTCGCACCGGCCGGCGTGCCGTCGGCGCGCACCGAGTCGGTCGTTCGCGCGCTGCTCGACGACGGACTGCTCAGCGAGGGTGCGGCGGCGGCACCGGCAGCGCCCGAGCTCTTCTACGAGCTCGCCACGCCCGACTGCGCCACCGCGCGCCGGATGGTGCTCGCGACCGGGCTCACCGAGGTCGTGACGTTCCGCAACGTGCACTACGATCGTGCGCGCAGCGATCACGCGGCCCGCGGTGGCTCGACGCTGCCGGCGCTGTGGGACGGCGAGTTGCTGCACCAAGGCCTCGCCGACGTCCTCGCCGCACTCGCACGACTCGCTCCGGCGCGCGAGCGCTGACGCTAGCGCCCGCGCCGGAGCTGCTCGACCGCGCGCGTAAAATCCGGCGGCGGCTCGGCGACGCACGAGACCTTCACGCCGGTCACGGGATGCACGAACCCGAGCGTCGCTGCGTGCAGCAGCAGCCGCTCACACGGCAGCTCCACCCCGCCGCCGTTGCGGAGATCGCGCACGTAGACCGTCTCTCCGACGAGCGGGTGGCCGGCTTCGGCGAAGTGGATGCGGATCTGGTGGGTCTTGCCGGTCTCGAGGCGCACTTCGCAGAGCGTCGCGTTGTGGAGCGTCTCCTTGGGCGCGACGTGCGTGACCGCGCGCTTGCCGCGGCCCACCTGCTCACCGCGTGCCGTGCCGCGAATGCCATCGCCGCGATCCGCGACCAGCTCGCTCTCGATCGTGCGTGCGACGACGCGACCGTGCGCGACACAGAGGTAGACGCGCTCCATCTCGTGTCGGCGCAGCTGACTTGCGAGGCCGAGCTCGGCGCGCTTGGTCTTCGCGAAGACCAGCAACCCCGAGGTGTCCTTGTCGATCCGGTGCACGATGTGGAGCGGCGTCGTCGTCGCGGGCCGTCCCATGCGACGCCACGCCTCGCGCACGAGGTCCATCGCCGTCCCGGTGTCGCCGCGCAGGAATGGCACGCTCGACACGCCCGACGGCTTGTCGATCACGACGACGTTCGAGTCCTCGAAGACGATCCGCACCTCGCGCCGCTCATCGCGTGGACGTGGCGCAGCCATGCGCACCTCAACGGTGACGCCAGCGCCGAGCCGTCGGTCGGGGGCGAGCTCGCGCGCGCCGGCGACGTGAACCTTGCCGGTCGCGATCAGCCGCTTGATGTCGGCCCACGAGCGGTCCGGCATGCGGCGCCGCAGGAACCCTGCGAGCGCGACGCCGGCCGGTCGGTCCACGTCCGCTGGCTCGACGCGGAAGCTCCCGTCGTCGGCCATCAGCCGCGACGCGCCTCGGCGGCGATAACCGCGGCGAGCGCAGGCAAGAGCTCGGGTGCCGCGATCACGCGCGCCGAGAACACCTGCCGCCCGAGGCCCTGCTCGCGCACGAGCTCGCCGAGCTCCACGGTCCCGTGGCGTGGATGCCCGACGACGAACAGCTCCTCACCCGGCCGCGTCTCGTAGCCGTATCGTGAGGTCTCGTCGATCGCGCAGTAGTACTCTGCGTCGTCGCCGAAACGCGCGCGCGCAGTGTCGAGGAGCTTCGGCGCGAGCAGCGCGGGCAGCGCGGGATCATCGCCGAGCTCGATGGTCTTGAAGAGGCGCCGCGCGCACAGCCGCGCAGCGAGGTCGCGCAGCACGCCATCGTCGGAGCGGGCGGCCCAGTCATCGAGCGCACACGCGACGCGCGCATCGTCGAGCGAGAGGTACGCCGCGACCGAGATTGTCTCGCCGCGAGCCAGCGCCGCCGCCGGCTCGAGCCCCACCGGCTCGCGCCCCGCCTGCGCGAGCGCCGCGAACCGTCGCAGCGTCAGCAGGAACAGCCACTCCGCCGCACGCACGGTCTTGTGCAGGTAGACCTGCGCGTACATGGAGCGGCGACCAAAGAGGTACTGCTCGACCGCGTGCATGCCGCGTCGGTAGTCGACCACGAGGTCGTCGCCGTCGGAGCCGCTCCGCACCGGCGCGATGCGGAGCGCGTGGACGATCCAGTCGAGGTCGTAGGTCGAGTACTCGACGCCGCTATAGTGCGCATCGCGCAGCAGGTAGTCCATGCGGTCCACGTCGAGCTGCGAGCTGACCAACTTCTTCGCGTAGCGCGGCGTGTAGTCGCCGGCGAAGAACCGCCCGAGCCGCGCCGCCATGCCCGGCTCGATCGACTCGACCGCCGTGTGGAGTTCCTCGTCCTCGTCGACGATCCGCCGGCCCCATGACTCGTGGCTCGGCCCGCCGAGCGCGGCCTCCCACGCATGCGAGTACGGCCCGTGCCCGACATCGTGCAGCATCGCCGCGGCACGCACGTCGCGCGCGACCTCGTGCGGCAAGGCGAGCGCGGCCACCACGCGCTGCGCAACGTGGTACGCGCCGAGCGCGTGCCCGAAACGCGAGTGCTCGGCGCCGGGGTAGACCAGCGAGGCGAAGCCCATCTGCCGGATCCGACGCAGCCGCTGCATCGCGCGGGTGTCGACGACGCGCAGAAAACCGGCATCCTCCTCAGGGAAGCCGATCAGCCCGTGTACCGGATCGCGAAAGACGCGCGTGTTCATGGGCAGAGCGCGTCGCAGCGGAGGAGAACCAACATGCGCGCGAGCATACGCCGCCGTGAGGTGCGTGCTAGGGTTCGGCGCGCAGCACCGCGGAGGATCAGGGCGATGGTGGGAAAGATGATCGCGTTCGAGGCGAACGGGCGGGAATCGACTGGGTACCTAGCGCGGCCGGAGGGCGCCGGCAACGGCAAGGGGCTCATCGTGTTGCAGGAGTGGTGGGGCCTCGTGCCGCACATCCAAGACGTGGCGGCCCGCTTCGCGCGCATGGGCTACGTCGCGCTCGCGCCCGACCTCTGGGACGGCAAGCAGACCACCGACCCCGACGAGGCGAGCCGCCTCTTCATGGCGCTCGACATCGACCGCGCCGAGAAGCAGATCCGCGGCGCGATCGCCACGCTGCGCGCCGAGGGCGCGACCGGCAAGGTGGGCGTCATGGGCTTCTGCCTCGGCGGGCAGCTCGCGATGTACACCGCGTGTGCGAACGCGGAGGAGATCGGCGCGTGTGTCAACTTCTACGGCATCCATCCCGCCGTGCATCCGGCGTGGCGCTCGCTCACCGCGCCGGTGCTCGGCATCTTCGGCGAGCGCGACCCATACGTGCCGCCCAGGGTAGCGAAGGAGCTCGACGCCGCGATCACTGCCGCTGGCGGCAGCTTCGAGCACCACCTCTACCCCGCCGATCACGGCTTCTTCAACGAGACGCGCCCCGAGGTCTACGCGCAAGAACAGGCCGACGACGCGTGGCGACGGGTGCTCGGGTTTTTCGCGAAGAATCTCTGACGGTAGTGGCGGCGGCGCGGCGGCGCGGCGGCGCGGCGGCGCGGCGGCGGCGATCTCACGTCGCACCGGTCAGTTTCTTGGAAGCAACGAGCCGCCCGTCTACGTTCTGTCGAGCATGAACACGCTGCGCGCGCTCTCGACCTCCGCCCTGCTTCTCTCACTCCTGGCGCTTGGCTGCGGCAAGTCCGCTGCCGACGGTCCGCAAGCGGCCGCAGCCATCGGCGCGGGCAAGTCGCCCACGGCTGCCGCGACCGAAGGCGGCGCGAAGCAACGCGCGGCACGCGGCGCGGAGCACGCGGTCTTTTCGCTCGGCGACAACCGACTGCTCGCACACGCGCTCGCCGGTGGCGGCCTCGTGCTTCGGCCCGGGCACGCGAGCTTCGCCAAGTACACGCGGTTCGCGCGTGCGGCCGGCCGCTGGTCCGAGCGCGCGGTGATCGACGGTCACGCAGTCGCCCGCCCCGAGAGCTACGCGCAGTTCGACGTGCCGCTTGCCGCCGACGAGGCCGCGCGCGCCAAAGTCATCGCGCTCCGTGTGCATGCGCCGGCAGCGCAGCGCGTGACGGTGATGGCCGGCGGACAGGCCGCAGGCGCGGCCGAGCTCGTACCCGGCTGGCAGACCGCGACGATCGCCGTAGCCAACGGACGGCTCGTCGCCGGCGAGAACAACCTGCAGCTCGTCTGGGGCAAAGGCGCGCGCCCCGGCATCGCGTGGATTCAGGTCGGCGGCGCGAGCGCGATCGACGCTGCACCGGTCGGCTGGGACAAGGACGCCTTCGCCCTCGGCGACGGCGCGGGCCTCGCTTGGTACGTGCAGGTCCCCAAAGATGGCCGGCTCGTCGGCGACGTGGTCGGCGACGGCTGCAAGATCGACGTGCGCGTCACCGCCCACGGTAGCGCCACGCTCACCGGCACGCTCTCCGGCGCGGGCGGCGCAGTTGAGCTCGGCGCGCTCGGCGGCCAGGTCGCGCGCCTCGAGCTCGTCGCCGGCGGCTGCCCATCGACGCGGCTCGCGAACGCGGCACTCGCCCTCCCCGGCGCCGCCCCGTCGGTGACCGCGGCCAAGCGCCCCAAGAACGTCATCTTCTGGATCATGGACTCGCTCCGCGCCGACCGCGTGCCGACGTTCATGCCCGGCGCGCGCCCCGAGACGCCGGTGTTCGATCGCCTCGCGACGACCGGCGCCGCGTTCCAATCGAACTACACGCAGGGGAACGAGTCGCGCGCGTCGCACGCGTCGCTGTGGACCTCGCAGTTCGTCGGCAACCACCGCATGATCCCCGGCGGCGAGAAGACCGTCTCGTCACGCTGGTTCACCCTCGGCGAGGCGATGAAGCGCGCCGGGCTCTACACCTCGGGCGTCAGCGCGAACGGCTACATCACCGCGAAGTGGGGCTTCGGCGAGGGCTGGGACGCCTACCGCAACCACATCCACGACGGCGGCGGCGTGACCGGCGCGGCGATTCTCGGCAAGGGGATCGAGTCGCTCACGCAAAAGAAGGACGCGCCGTTCTTCCTCTACCTCGGCACCATCGACACGCACGTCTCGTGGCGCGCGAAGGAGCCGTGGTTCTCCAAGTACGACCCCAAGCCGTACAGCGGCAAGTTCCAAACCGAGCTCACCGGCCTCGAGGCTGAGAAGTTCGCCAAATCCAAGCAGCGCCCCAGCGAGCGCGACATCGAGCGCATCGTCGCGATCTACGACTCCAACGTGAGCTACCAGGACGACCTCCTCGGCAAGCTCTTCGAGCAGCTCACCGCGTGGGGCATCGCCGACGACACGATGGTGATCGTGACCGCCGACCACGGCGACGAGCAGTGGGAGGAAGGGCGCGTCGGGCACGGCGGCTCAACGCGCGAGTCGGTGGTGCGCGTGCCGCTGCTCATCCACTACCCGCCGCTCTTCCCCGGCGGCAATATCGACGAGGGCGTCGACACGCTGGACGTACTGCCGACGATCTACGACGCGCTCGGCCAGAAGCCGGACGACGAGTGGCAGGGCGAGAGCCTGCTGCCGCTCGCGCAGGGACGCGGCCGCGGCTACCCGCGCCCGTCGATCACCTCGCAGTACGAGTTCGCGTGGGCGATGCGTCTCGGCGGTTGGAAGGTGCGCGTCGCAGGGAGCGGCGTGCCCGACCTCTTCCACATCGCGAAGGATCCGCTCGAGCGAACCCGCCTCACCGACGACCGGCCGGTCGAGCGGCGGTTCCTTACCGATGCGTTCTCGTTGTTCCTCGCGAACCAGAAGGTTTGGCGCAAGCGCGTCCACGGCGTGGCCTCGAACATGACCGCCGCCGGCGCCGAGGCGCTCGAGGGAAGGTAGGCTCCGCTCTACCAGCGCGTGGTTGCCCACCACGAACCACGTGGCCATCACCACGTTCAGCGGCATGAACGTGGCGAGCACCACCTCACTCCGGCATGAGGTGGCTCGCGAGGGTCACGGTCACCACGGTGGCGCCGAACCCGGCCGTGGCCTCCACGACTACGGCGGCGAGCACGATGGCGAAGAACGCCGGAATCACGCCCGGGCGCGGAGGAGGCGGCCCGGGAGCGCGCCGGTGAGGGCGCCCTCGCGCGCGATCACCACGCCGTTCACGAGCGTGGCGCGGTAGCCCACGGCGTCCTGGAGGAGGCGCTGGCCGCCGCCGGGAAGGTCGCGCACCATGCGCGGCCGACGGAGCCCGAGCGCGGCGTGGTCGATCACGTTGAGGTCGGCGCGCAGGCCCACGGCGATGCGCCCGCGGTCGGCCACGCCGAGGAAGTCGGCGGTCCGTCCGGTGAGGAAGTTCACGGCCCGCTCCACGCTCCAGCGCCCCGCCGCGCGGTCGCGCGCCCAGTGGCTGAGCAGGAAGGTGGGGAAGCTCGCATCGCAGATGGTGCCCACGTGGGCGCCCCCATCGCTGAGGCCCGGGAGCGCCAGCGGGTGGTCCATCATCTGGCCCACCGCATCGAGGTTGAAGAACTGGTAGTTGAAGATCGGGAAGTAGAGAAGCTCGGTGCCCTCCTGTTCGAGCAGGGCGTCGTAGAGCGCCTCCAGCGGCGGCTTGCCTTGGGCGTGGGCCCGTGCGCCCACCGAGTCGGCGAGGCGGGGCTCGTAGTCGGGCACCTCGCCGAGCCGGAACATCTTGAAGGAGACCTGGTCGATGATCGCGAGGAGGCGGTCCACCAGCGGCGGGATGGCGCTGCCATCGCCGGCCACGGGCAGGCTCGGCTCGGAAAGAATGCGGCTGCGGACCTCGGGCGTGCGCATGGCCGCCACGCGCGCTTGCAGCGGAAGGTGGGCGAGCGCCTGGTAGGAGGCCTTGCCCATGAAGGGGTGGAAGGTGGCGGTGAGCCCGATCAGCACGCCGATGCCACGGGGCGCCACCTGCACGTGGAGGGGCACACCTTCGGCGGCGGCGGCTTCGACGCGGGAGAGGATGCGCGTCCACTGCTGGGGGTCGCCATCCCGCTGCATGAGCGACAGCGAGGTGGCGTGGCCGTGGGCGGCGCGCGCCATGGCCTCGATCACGTCGAACTCGCCGTCGAAGGGGTCGGGGCCGTGGGCCATGTCGAAGTCGGAGACGGCCTGAATGACGCCGTGGCCCAGCCCCTCGAAGGCGCCGGCGAGGCCCACCAGTTCGCGTACGCTGGCCTCGGAGGCGGGCGTGGCGGCGCCGGTGGCCGAGCGATGGTTGTCGGTGCGGCCGGTGGAGAAGCCCACCGCACCCGCCTCCAACGCCTCGCGCAAGACGGACCGCATCGCGGCGATGTCCTCGTCGGTGGCGGCTTCTTGCGCCGACGCGCGTTCGCGCATCACGAACATGCGCAGGGCGTCGTGCGGCACCTGCGCGGCCACGTCGATGGTGCGGGGGGTGGCCGCGAGGGCATCAAGGTAGGCGGGAAACCCTTCCCACGCCCAGCGGATGCCCTCGGCCAGCGCGCTTCCGGGGATGTCCTCCACGCCCTCCATGAGCGCGATCAGCGCGGCGCGGTCGGCCTCGTGAACGGGGGCGAACCCCACCCCGCAGTTGCCCATGACCGCGGTGGTGACCCCGTGGAGCGAGCTGGGCATGAGCGCGGGATCCCACGTGACCTGCCCATCGTAGTGGGTGTGGAGGTCCACGAAGCCGGGGGTGACGATCGCCCCTTCGGCGTGGATTTCCTCGGTGGCTCCCTCTCCCGCGAGGTCGCCGATCGCTACGATCCGCCCGCCCCGCATGCCCACGTCGGCCCGGAACGACGGCGCGCCCGTACCGTCCACCACCGTTCCGCCGCTGAT
>SHYZ01000036.1 GCA_009692535.1 Myxococcales bacterium | reverse complement strand
CGATGCGGGGGACGATGCGGGGGACTCTTCTGACGGTGGCGCGGAGCCGGCTGGTCCCTACGGGTGCGCTTGCCGCGCCGGTGGCGGCACGGGCGGCGGGCCGCTCTCGGTGGCGATGCTGGTCGGCGCAGTCGCGCTGCTATTTCGGCAGCGTCGGCGCGGTGAGTGTCGGCGCGTGATTCGCAGCTCGATTCGCTCGCGCGTCGTGTGCGGCCTCATGCTCGGCTTCGCGCTCATTGCCTCTCCGACGCAGGCCTTGGCCCAGCCGGCAGCGGATCCTGCGACTGCGGCAGAGCACCTGCTCAAGTGCGCGGAGTACTTCAAGCAGAACAACCACCCCGGCGCGCTCGACGAGTGCAGTAAGTCCCACGCGCTCGACCCGCGAGCCGAGGCGCTCAGGGGCATGGCGCGGTCGCTGCAGGAGATGGGGCGGCTGGCCGAGGCGGCCAATCGCTACGCTGAGTATCTCGCGACGCCCGAGGCGAAGGATCGCCGTGCGGTGGCCAAGGTCGCGGCAGCGCTGGCCGCACTCGACAAGAAACTCGGTCTCGTCACGGTCAGCATCACGCGCGACGACCTCACGGCGGTCGTGGACGATGTTCGAATCGGCGCAGGCAAGGGGCGCCACCAGCTGCGTGTGGCGCCGGGCAAGCACACGGTCTTCGCCAAGGGGAGAGAGGGGCAGCCGTGGTTCGAGGCGGTGGAGGTGGTGGCGCAGCAGGTGGTGTTCGTCGAGCTGCCGCAGCCGGGCGCCGGGCAAAATCCGGTCGTGTGCGACATCGATGCCGACGGTGACGGCGCGCTCGGCACGCGCGCGATCGACGCTGACGGCAGCTGCACCGACGATGGCGTGCTCCAGGGTCCCGCCGGTACCGGCACCGATTGCCACGACGACGACCGAAACATCCGGCCGGGCGCGACCGAGCGCTGCGACGGCATCGACTCCGACTGCGATGGGCTGGCCACGGACGGTGAGACCGACAACGACTCCGACGCCTTGCTCGACTGCGCCGACGCCGACGACGATCAGGACGGTGCGGCCGACATCGACGACTGCGCGCCGCGCGACCGCACGGCCCATGTCGGAGCCGAGGAGCTGCCGGGCGACGGGATCGATCAGGACTGCAACGGCATCGACGCGGTCCTCTGCGGCGTGGACGGCGACGGCGACGGCCATCGCCACGCCACCGCGACCGCCGTCGGCGTGTTGGGAGTCTGCGAAGGCGTGCCGGGACGCACGCCGCTCACCCTGCCAGTGGACTGCGACGACACGCGCGCCGATGTCCGCCGCGGCCGCGTGGATGTGCCCGGCGACGGCGTCGACCAGGACTGCTCGGGCTCCGACGGCGTGGTCACCGTCCGCTCGACGGGTCGCTTGGGTCTCGCGTATCGCCTCGACCTGGATGTCGGTGCGGTGTCGGCCGGCCCGGTGAACGCGGTCGGCGCGAGCTACCGTGTCGTCGACCGCCTCGACGTCGGCGCGATCGCGCTGATCGGTGAGAACTTCGGTGCCGAGGTGCTCGGGCGGTACGCGATCACCAGCGGCCGTGTGCGGCCGACCGTGACACTCGCGGCGCCGATGTTCTTCGGGGCGAGCGTCGGGCTCGGGGCGCGCGGCTCGGTCGGGCTGGCCATGCCCCTCAGCGAGGGCCGCGTCACCGTGGGCCTCGACGCTGGCGTCGCATATTTCCCGTCGGCGCCGATGGGGCTCGCTTCGACCGCGTTTGTGGCCACGCTCGGCGTTATCGTCGCGCCCTGGTGGTAGATCGGTTTCGCTTCGACGGAGGTCGACATGACGGGGTCTCGTGGATTGGTCGCGCTCGCACTCATCGCTACGGCTGCGCCGGCGGCCGCTCAAAAGCAGGAGCCCGCGCCGCAGGGTGTGACGCTGCTCGTGGCGGTGAAGCCGGAGCGTGGCTTCGTCGACGACGCCTTCGCGTTCGATGGTTCTGGCGGGCGGCTCGCGATCGTCCGTGCCGATGCGGGGACCTTCGCTGAGATCGAGCTCATCGATCTCGGGCAGCGCGGGGCGAGCCTAGTGCGGTTCGACGTCACCGCCGACACCACCGAGGTCTCGTCACTCGCGTTCACGCGCGATGGCGACCTCTTCGTGATCGCGCGCTCGGCCGACAGCGGCACGGCAACCGGTCTGCTCTACTCGCCGGCCGGCAAGCGGCTGCGAAAGTTCGGTCCCGCCTCCGACGTCGCGCTCGCCGAGGTCGACGGGGATGAGGTGGTCTCGCTGCTCACGACCAAGCCGCAGAAGGCGGGCATCACCTGGGAGGTCTCGGTGCTCGGCGTGTCCGACGGCAAGCCGCGCGGGAAGAAGCGTGTGCTGCAAGCGCGCGAGGATGGCTTCGTGCAGTCGCTCGCGGCGCGCATCCTCTATTGGCGAGGCGGCTACGTGCAGGCAGTGACGCAGAAGAAGGGGGAGTACGATCGCTTCCAGGATCAGCGTCAGCCCGACACGGTTGCGGTCTGGGATGCGCGCGACGGTGCGTTCGTGAAGAACGCGGTGATCTCCGACGTGGTCGGGCACGCGGCGGTGATGAAACTGCGGGACGAGCATCCGGGCGAGGCGGAGTTCGTCCTCGTGGCGCCGGACCTCGGGGCGCTCGAGTTCGTAACCGCGGACGACCGTCGCGTGCGGATCGCGACGGCCGAGTCGTTCGGCCACTACGACCCGAAGACGCTCCACTACCGCGCCGGGCGGGACGGCAAGGTCTACTTCACGCTGACGATCGATCCGGTGAACGCCGACGCCGTGGCGCGCAAGAAGGCCGACCCCGAGCTGATCGATCTCTACGTCTTCGATCCGGCCGGTACAAAGCCGTGCGCCGACCGGCTCGCTCGGTTGCCGCGTGCAGGGCTGCCGTTCTCGTGGCAGGTCGGCGGTGGCCGGTGGGCGGTGCTGCGCAAGCACAAGGGCTTCGACCGCGGCGGCGCGACGCTCGAGATTTACGACCTCGCGAAGTGACCGGCGGCGCGGCAGCACCGCGCGAAAACTTGCCCACCGCGTGGGGCCGCCCGACGCTGACGAGATGCGTCTTGGGTCTCTGCTCGCGGTTGTTGTCGTCGCCGGAGCTGCGGGTGCTCCAGCGTCCGCACGGGGCGACGAAACGCACGCCGAGCTGGCCGGCGCGCTCGGTGTCGGCGCGTTCGGTGCGCGCCCGCAGAGCACGTTCGACCTCGGCGTCGACCTCGCACGGGGCGAGCTCGCGGTCGGGCTCGGCGCGCGGCTGCGGCTGGTCGCCGGCGAGGGAGCGCGCGAGGAGGAGTGGGACGAGCCCTCCGAGCTGGTGCGCATCCTCAGGCACGCGAGCTATCGCGGCGAGCGGGTCGCTGTCGCAGTCGGGCCGCTTGCCGGCGTGACCCTCGGGCACGGCGCCGTCGTGGCGGGCCACACCACCGGGTTGCACCTTGATCACGGGCGCTCCGGCGCACACCTCAAGGCCGACCTCGGCCCGGTGCGCGCAGAGGGCGTGGTCGACGACCTCGTCGCCCCCGCGCTCGTCGCTGTGCGCGCTGCGTGGACGCCCCGCTCGTCGCTTTCGGTCGGCGTGCTCGCGCTCGCCGCGGATGTCGCAGGGGTCGCGCTCGACGCCGAGTGGCACCCGCGCGCGTGGGGCGCGCTCACTTTCGATGCTGTGCTGCTCGACGGCGTGGGGAGCGGGCTTCACTTCGGCGGCGTGCTCGCGCACCGTGGCGCCACGCTCGCGCTCGAGGGGCGCGCTGGCTCGGATGGCTATCTGCCGGGCTGGATCTCGCCGCTCTGGGAGCTCGAGCGTGTCGAGTTCGGCCTCGAGCAGGGGATGGCGGGCGTTGGACAGCGCGACGCGGCTGGCGCCGGTCGCTTCGGCGGCCTGTCGGCGCGCGCGCAGGCGGCGGTCACCGGGACGCGACTCGAAGCGGCGCTGGCGTGGGAAGGGCGACCGGGCGCGCCCGACCTTTTCACCGCGCGCCTCGCGCTCCCCGCATGGCACGACGCGCAAGCGGCGGCGTGGGCCTCGGGCTTCGTGGAGCGCGGCGAGCTCGTTGGTGCATTTGCCGCTGAGCTACGCGTGCGCCTACCGAGCCGGTTGTTCGTCGTCGCGGAGCTCGGCCGGCTCTACCGCGCCGGCATGGATGCGTCGCTCGCGCCGGTCGTCACCGCCGGTGTCGCCGTCGGCGCGGTGCTCGGCGAGTAGTGCGCTGATGCCCAATCTCGCCTGGCTCGAGCGACACGCACCGGAGGACGTCACGGCCGCGCTGCTGCCGTTCGTCAGCGCCGAGCGCGTGCACAAGGTCGACGCCGTGCTCGCCGCGCGCCTCGCGGGCGTGACGGTGCTGCTCGAGAACCTGCACGATCCGCACAACGGCGCCGCCGCACTCCGCTCGATCGAGGCGTTCGGTCTCACCGAGCTCCACGTCGCCGAGGGCGCGGGAGCGTTTCGCTTCTCGCCGACGGTGAGCCAGGGTTGCGAGAAGTGGGTGAGCATCTTGCGCCACGCGGACTTCACCACCGCGGCGCGTGCGCTCGAGGCCCGCGGCTTTACGCTCGCAGCGGCGCTGCCCGATGCGCCACGCACGCTCTCCGAGCTCGACGTGTCGCGCCCGATCGCGCTGGTGTTCGGCAACGAGCACGCCGGGCTCACCGAGCCGGCACAGGCGGCCTGTACCGAGAGCTTCTCGATCCCGATGCCTGGATTTACCCGCAGCTTCAACCTGTCGGTGAGCGTCGCGCTCACGGTCGCCGACTGTGCGGGGCGCCGGCGCCGGGAGCTCGGCGGGCAGGGGGACCTCGACGCTGCTTCGCGGCTGCGGTTGCGCGCGCGGTGGTTTGCGCTTTCGCTCGACGCGCGGATGGCCGAGGGGATCGTCATGCGTTATCAGGCGGAACGTGCCGGTTGAGCGGCGCGGTGCTATGAACGGCTGAAGCGGGAGCGAGCCTTGCAGCGACGGTCTACCAAGGTGCAGGCCGGAAAGTCCGACGAGAACCAGCGCGGCGCGTCGGTCAAAGGGCGCGCCGGTTCCGGTTCGTCGCGTGCGCGCGTAGTCCTCGCCCTTGTGAAGTGGGGGCTGGTGCTGCTGCTGTTCGGCGGCGCCGTCGGCGCGCTCGGGCTGACCGGCATGCTCTGGTACTACGGCGCCGATCGCGATCTGCCGAGCATCAGCTCGCTCTCCGACTACCGACCGCTGCAAATAACGCGGGTGCTCGCGCGTGGGGGCGAGGTCGTGGGCGAGTTGTTCGAAGAGCGACGGACCTTTGTGCCGCTCGAGCGCATCGCGCCGGCGATGCAGCAGGCGGTGGTCGACGCCGAGGACGCGAACTTCCGGGAGCACGAGGGGATCGACTTCGTGGGGCTGCTGCGCGCGGTCTGGGTGAACGTGCGCGCCGGTCGGACCAAGCAGGGCGCGTCGACGATCACGCAACAGGTGGTCAAGACGTTCCTGCTCTCCCCGGAGCGCACGCTCCGCCGGAAGGTGCAGGAGGTGATCCTCGCGCGTCGCATCGAGAGCGCGCTGACCAAGGACGAGATCCTCACGCTCTACTTGAATCAGATCTACTTCGGCCACGGTCGCTACGGCGTCGAGGAGGCCGCGCGCCACTTCTTCGGCAAGCACGCAGCCGACCTCGATGTCGGCGAGGCGGCGCTGCTCGCTGGTATCCCGCAGTCGCCCGAGCGCTTGTCGCCGCACTGCGATGGCGACGCGGCGAAGCGCCGGCAGACCTACGTGCTGCGCCGCATGGTCGAGAACGGGCACCTCTCTGCGGTAGACGCGCAGCGGTGGATCGATCAGCCGATCCGCGTGATCGCGGCAGCGGATGAGCACCTTGGCGCGGCACCGGAGATCGTGGACCTCGTGCGGCGCGAGCTGGCGCGGCGATTCGGCGCTGACGAGCTCGCTCGCCTCGGTCTTGAGGTTCGCACCACGATCGACGTTCAGCTCCAGGACGCGGCGCGCGATGCACTCGAGCGCGAGCTTCGTGCGCTCGATGGCCGGCATGAGCATGGCGCGGCCATCGCGCATGTTGCGGCAGACAAGGTGAAGGCGAAGCTCGCCGCACTTGCGAAGGCGCTGCCAAAGAGCGGGCCACGCTCGGGGGTCTCGTACGAGGCGGTGGTAATCGAGCTGTCGGCGGAGCGCGAGGAGGCGGTGGTGGACCTCGGTGGCTGGCGCGGCGCCGTCGTGCTCGGCGATCCGCGTCACCGACGCGCGGTCGCCGACTGGGAGCACAAGCGCGCCCGTTGTCCCTCGCAGTCGCGCCCTGAGCCGCGCGGCGTCGGTGTGGATCGCTACGCGCCCGAGTCGGACAAGGGCGCATCGGCGGCGACAGGAGCGCGCTTTCGCGCCGGGGACGTGCTGCGCGTGCGGCTTGCGCCCGAGTTGGGCAAGCCGACCAGTTCCGGTGTGCGTGCCGCGCTCGCGCTCGACCACGGACCGCAGGGCGCGTTCGTCGCGATCGATCCGGAGACCCGCCACGTGCTTGCGCTGGTCGGCGGCTACGGATTTATCGAGGGGCAGTTCGACCGCGCGTTGCTCGCGAAGCGGCAGCCGGGCTCGTCGTTCAAGCCGTTCGTCTACGCCGCCGCGCTTGCCAGCGGACGCTTCACGCCGGCGACTCTCGTCAACGATGCGCCGGAGGTCTACGACCTTTGGAAGCCGCAGAACTTCGAGAGAGAAACCTACCGCGGTCCGGTGCGGCTGCGTGAGGCGTTGGCGCGATCGATCAACACCGTCGCGATCCGAGTCCTCGCTGACGTCGGCGTCGAGGCGGTGGTCGCGCTCGCCGCGCGCATGGGGATCCGCTCCACGTTGCCCACGACGCTCTCGCTCGCGCTCGGCTCCGGCGAGGTGACACCGATCGAGCTGGTGAACGCGTACGCGACGTTCGCCACCGGCGGGTTGGTCGCGCAGCCGGTCTTCCTCACGCGCGTCGGCGATGCGGTCGAGCCGGTGGCGCCAGCCGAGCGCGCGCTCTCGCCGGAGGCGGCGTACCTAGCGACCAGCCTCATGGAGAGCGTCGTGCAAGACGGCACGGCCGGGGCGGCCAAGAAGCTCAGGCGGCGCGTGGCCGGCAAGACCGGCACCACCGACGGCGCGCGCGACGCGTGGTTCGTGGGTTTCAGCCCGGATCTCGTGGCGGGCGCATGGATCGGCTTCGACGACGTACGCCGGCTCGGCAAGGGGGAGGCGGGGGGCCGCTCGGCGCTGCCGGTCTGGATCGCGTTCATGCGTGAGGCGCTCGCGCGGCGCGGTCACAAGACGTTCTTCACGCCGCCGGGGATTGTCACCGCGCGCATCGACGTGAAGACCGGCAAGCTCGCCGCGCCTGGCGTCGAGGAGGGCGTGATCGACGAGGTCTTCCTCGCGGGGACCGAGCCGACCGAGGTGGCACCGGCGCCCGGCGAGGTCGATCCCGCCACCTTCGTGCTCGATCAGATGGACGACGTTGCGGGCACGCCGCCCGACGCGGGGCCGACCGTCACGCCGCCGCTGGCGCCGGCCGGGCGGTAGCGCGTGGGTCGACCGCGCCTGTTCGGACTCCGCGGTCGACTCACGATCGGCTTTGCGGTCGTGGCGCTGGTGCCGCTCCTCGTCGCGGCGATCGTCACGCGCTCACTCATCTCGCGGCGCTACCACGCCGAGTACGCGCGCGCACTCGACGACGCGGAGCGCTCCGCACGGCGCGAGCTTGCGGTGCTCGAGCAGGGCGTCACGCGGACCGTTGAGGCGCTCGCGGTGCATGACAACCCGCTGCTGGCGGGCGTCCTCGGCGAGCTTCGTCGGGAGCTCGCGCCGTCTTCGCTGGAGCTCGATCTGCTCGTGCGGCGCGCGCCCGCGGCGATGGCGGCGGCTGCGGCGGACCTGCTGGTCGTCAGCACACCGACGGGCGCAGTGCTGGCGGCGCCGCACTCACCACGCGGCGCCAAGGTGGAGTTGCCCTCGCTGGCCGCGCTCCTCGCACGCGGTCGGCCCGCGCTGGTGATGCTGGCGCACGCTGGTGGCTCCGCTCGCCCGCTCGTGGTCGCTGCGCGTGTGGTCAAGGATGGCGCCGGCGCGGTGACGCTCGCCGTCGGCCGCCTGCTCGACGACACGCTACTCGCGCGCCTCTACCGTGAGGGGGGCGCGCAGGCGCGGTTGGTCGCGCCGGATGGCGTCGTGCGCTTCGCGACCGCAGGGGACTGGGTGGGCGGCACTCGCTTCCCTGAGCGCGCGGTGCCGGTGGCGGGCGTCGACGGCGCACCCGCCGCGTTCATCGAGGTCGCGGTGCCCGACGACGACCTCCGCCGCGCGCTCCACCAACTCGGCTTCGCCACGCTCGCGCTCGCGCTGCTCGGGCTCGTGGTCTCGCTGCTGCTCGGCTACGCGATCGCGCGCCGCATGACCCGCGATCTCGACACGATCGCGGTGGCAGCGTTGGCGGTCTCCTCGGGAGACCTCACGCATCGCGTCGCGCTCTCGCGCTCAGACGAGATCGGCGAGCTCGCGGCCGCGTTCGACGCGATGACCGAGGAGCTCGCGGCCTCACGCGACCGCGCGCTTTCCGCGGAGCGGATCGCGGCGTGGCGTGACATCGCCCAGAGCCTCGCGCACGAGATCAAGAACCCGCTCACGCCGATCCAGATGAGCGCCGAGACGCTGCGCAAATCATGGCGCGCACAGCACCCCGACTTCCCCGAGATCCTCGAGGAGTCGACCCGGACCGTCGTCGAGGAGGTGGGCCGACTCAAGCGCATCGTCGGCGAGTTTTCGAGCTTCGCGCGGCTGCCGGCGCCAGTGCGGACGCAGTGCGACCTCGACGAAATCATCGGCAGCGCACTCGTGCTCTATCGCGGCGCGGTGGCGGTTTCCCACGAACGCGCGGGGCCGCTGCCGCGGATCGCAGCCGATCGCGATCAGCTCACGCAGGTGGTGCTGAACCTGGTCGAGAACGCCCGCGACGCCGTTGCTGCGCGGAGTGCGGAGGAGCCGCCCGGGCGCATCGTGGTCCACACGCGCCCGCTCCCCGACGGCGTCGAGCTCGTGGTCGAGGACAACGGCCCCGGGTTTGATGCTGCGGCCGCCGATCGGCTGTTCGTGCCGTACTTCACCACCAAGCGCACCGGCACCGGACTCGGCCTCGCGATCGTCCACCGCATCGTCACCGAGCACGGCGGTCGCATCGTCGCCGAGAGCGAGCCCGGCCACGGCGCGCGCTTCCGCGTCTCGCTGCCGGCCCGGCCGCCTGCGCCTGCTACCCCCGCACCGGCGTCGCCTTGAGCGCCGCCTTGCCGTCCTTCACGTAGACCTGAAAGCGCACCGTCTTGCAGCCGTGCTTGGCGATGAGCGCGTCGCGGTTGGTGCGCACCTTCGTGTCGAAGCGCTCGTAGGTCAGCCCCTCGGTGGGCTCGCCGCAGCTCCGCTTGAGCGCGAGGAAGTCGGCAAAGAGCTGGCGGTTGTCGGCGACCGCGGGAACGGCACGAGGCGAGGGAACTGCGGGGCGGCTCGCGATCTGCGTGGCAGCGTCAGCTCCGGCGTCTTCGGGGTTGGGCTGCGTGATCTCGGCCGCGGCGCCGAGCGCGGCGACCTGACCGCCAGGCGCTCCACCCGCGGGGACTCTGGCGAGGAGCGCGTCGAGCTCGGCGCCGAAGACATCCTCGTCGATCTTGAGCAGGGTCTCGCGGCGCGGTCGCGGCACAGCGTCGCGCGCCGGTGGCGGTACAGCGGGTGGGCGCGAACCGACTGGAAAAGTGCCAGCGCGTACACCATGCGGCAGCCCCGGAGACATGGGGCGCGCGGCGGTGGCGGGTGGCGGCTCGAACGCGAGGTCGGGATGGTCCGCGCCCGACGAGCTTGCGCGTGGGGGGGCGCTCGACGGCGCAGACGCACGTCTTGCACCATCCGACCCAGCCGCGGCTTGGCGCGGTGCAGCTACGCGTGCGGCTCGGCCGAGTCGCTCGAGCGCGAGGTTCACGCTCCTTGCGATCGTGCCGGCGCGGCCGCGGTGGCGGTCTTCGTCGAGCTGCGATGTCTCCTCCTGGCCGAGTGCGATCGCATCGGCCAGCAATCGCTTGAGCGGTCGCGTGCCCTCGATGGTGATGAGGAGCATCCCGAGCGCCAGCGCGAGCACCAGCACACCGCCGACGACGACCCAGGGGAAGCGGTCGAAGCCGAGGTCGTCACTGGTGACGCCGCGGAGCGCGCCGGCGAAACCGCCCACCGCGGAGCGCGGCGCGAAGACGGCGAAGTACGCGCCGTGCGCGCTCGCCTCGCCAGGAATCGGCCGCACGGCGACGAGAAAGTCCCGCTCGCCCGCGCGCACTGTGAAGGAGGTGGCCTCGCGATCCCCGGGTGGCGGTGGCGTGGCTGCGCGCCGCGTCTGCTCCTCGGCGATTGCGGTGACCGCGCTCGACTCCGAGGTCACGATCACCTGGCCTGCGGCGAAGAACGCGACGTGCGGCTCACAATGCGCCCCGCCGCCACCCTCGTTGCCGGCCACTTCGTCGGCTGCGCCGCCGCTGCACCGACCGACGCGCTTCTCGAGCTCGCGCGCGAGAGCCAGGTCGACGACGTCGCCGATCAGGACCGCGCCGACGTAGCGCCCCTCAGCGCCGAGCTCGCGCATGATCACCGGCGCACCGGCCATGCGGTAGAGGTTGCCGCCGAGGAGCCAGACATCGTCGCGGACGTAGCCAGAGAGCGCGTCGCGCACGAGGTTGTAGCCGGAGAGATCGTCGCCGTACTCCCGCTCCTCCATGCCGCCGGGGACGGCCGTGACCACGGCGCGCGCGACGACTCGCCCCTGCAGGTCGATCGCGAGTGCGACCTCGGGACGCTGGGCGCCAGAGACTTGGGACAGCACGAAGCGGAGTGCCTCGAGCGCCGCGGCTCGGGACTTGTCGGTCACCTCGTCGGTGCGCGAGGCACTGTCGAGCGCCTGTGCGAGGCGCGGATCCTTGCGTGCAAAGTCGGCGATGACGTCGACCCACCGCCGCGCGTTCTCCCTGAGCAGCAGCTCTGTGTGCGTCCGCGCGCGCTCGACGCGCTCGGGCTCGACCACGTTGTGCTGCATCCGGTCCGCGGGGCGAGGCACGAGCAGCGCGATCGCGAGTGCGGCGGTGGCCGCGAGGGAGAGGAAAAACAACCAGAGCCGGGCGAGGATCACTGTGCTTCTCCGCCGTCGCCGGGCAGCAGGGCTGGCAGCGTGACCTTGGCCGACACCGGTCTACCGTCGACGGTCACCTCCACCTGCGCCGGGAGCTCGAGCCATGCGTCGCGGTAATAGACACGAACCCGCCACTTTCCCGACGGGACGCCGGTGATTCGGAACCGGCTGTCCTTGCGATCCGCGGTCGCGAAGAGGCGCGTCGGCAGCGCGACGATCCGTCCGGCCACGTCGGGCGCGTCGAGGAAGTGCAGCGCGAGCGGCGTCGCCGCGTCGACCAGTGGGAGGCCGAGCTTTTCGCCCGGCGCGAGGGTCGTCGTCGGCACGGCTGCGGAGCCGGTGCTGCCGACCCGGTGTGAGCGATGCCCGGCGTTGTGGAGCTCGACCCGCGTTCCCGCCACGACCGGCAGCACCGCCGGCGATAGCGCGCCGGTGCTGAGGCGCCAGGTCAGCGGCTTGTCGGGCGCCTTGCGCAGCTCGGGACTCGGCGCGGTCCCCTCGAGGTAGACGAAGCAGTCCCAGCTCGGATCAAAGGTGGGCGCGAGCACCGGGTTCGCCAACCGCTCGACGTACGCTTCGCGGCGAGCGGATGGCGCCTTGGTCTGCGCTGCCGGCTCGATCAGGATTTCCACCGTCGAGGTCGGCCCTCCGCTCGGCTGTGCATGGAGGGTCGCAGGGAGAGCGGTGACCAGCGTGGCCAGCGCCAGAGCGAGCCTTGGTGCCGGGAGCACTCGAATCATCTGGGATCTCCAACGGGCGGCAAGGGGGCGCCGAATTCTAGTCACGACTCTCGGGGAGTCAACGAACGTCGTGAGCCGCCGATGAGGCGCGCGTGCGCCAGGTGGTCTGCATCGCGGTCGCGTGGGCGGCCGGCATTTCGTTCGAGGCGGGCGTGCGTGGCGCGGCCAGCTCGTGGGGCGTGCTCGCGCTCGTCGCTGGCGTCGGCGCGGCGCTGGCGTTGATCGCACGGCATGAGCGCGGTGCGATCGCGGGCGTCCTCGTCACGGCGGTGCTCGCCGGGGGCGCGGCTTCGGCAAGGGTGCGTGTGTCGGCGCCGTGGTGGCCGATGACGGGCGAGGTGGTGGCCGAGGGCGTGGTGGCCGGGTCGGTCGAGCGACTCGGCGACTCGAGCCGTGCGGTCGTCGACGTGCGCGCTGCGTGGACGGCGGGCGGGACGGCGGTCGGTGTGCGCGCTCGGATGCAGGTGGCTTGGCCCGCTGCGGCCGCCGTGCCGTTGCCCGGTGATCGGGTGCGCTTCGTCGGTGAGCCGCGGGTCCCGCGCGGTTTTCGCGTACCCGGCGCGTTTGATCGAACGGCCTTTCAGCGTGGGCGCGGCATCGACTTTGTGGTGAGCGCAAACGCTCCCGGTCTGGTCCGCGTGGACGCACCGCCCGAATCGGGACTCACGCGATGGGCTGAGCGCGTGGCCCGTCGTCTCGCGGCACCGCTCGTGGTCGCGCCCGAGGCCGCGGCGCGCTCAGCGAGGGAGTTTCACGGCGTCCGTGACGGCGAGGGGCTGCTCGCCGCGCTGGTGCTCGGGCGGCGCGACGACGTGCGCCCGGTGATCGAGGAGGCGTTCCGCAAGGCGGGCGTCTCACACGTCCTCAGTGTGAGCGGCCTTCACCTCGCCGCGGTCACCGCGCTGATCTACGCGCTCGCGCGGGCGCTCTGGCTCAGGTCGGCGCTGCTCGCTGCCCGGTTCGCGGCAGAGCGAGCCGCCGCGCTCGCCGCGACACCGGTGGCGATCGCGTACACGCTGGTCACCGGCGCTGACGTGGCCACCGTGCGCGCGTTGCTCGTGGCGCTGGTGCTGCTCTCGGCCAAGGCGCTCGGTCGTCGCGCCGACCCGCTCACCGCGCTCGCCGCCGCCGCGCTCGCGATCCTCGCGTGGTCGCCGTGGGCGCTCTACGAGGCCTCGTTCCAGCTCTCGTTCGCGGCCGCGCTCGCGCTGGTCATGATCGCGCCGCGGCTCGCGGGCGCAGCGCCGGGACCGGGCCGGGTCGAGCGCACGCTCGCGTGGGCGCGCCGACTTGGCGCCGCATCGCTCGCAGCGTGGCTCGTGACGGCCCCGCTCACCGCATTCCACTTCGGCGTGCTGCAACCCGCGGGCATCGTCGCGAACCTCGTCGTCGTGCCGCTCGCCGAGCTCGCGCTCCTGCCCGCGGGCCTGCTCGCGCTGGCGGTACACGCGGTCCACCACGGCGTTGGCGAGCCGCTGGTCGTGGCCGCCATTTGGGGCGCCCGTGGGCTCGCGCGCCTCGTCGAGGCGATCGCTAGCGTCGCGCCGATCGTGCAGGTCTCGCCGCCGGGCGCAGTCGAGCTGTGCGGCTGTGTTGCCGGACTCGCCGCGCTCGCGCTTGTGCGCTCACTCCGACTGGCAGCGCTTGGGCTCGTCGCCAGCGTCGCCGTCGCGGTGGCCGCCGGAGCGGTCGGGCGCGCGCCCGAGCGAGAGGTCGTCGTCGTGCATTTCCTCGACGTCGGGCAGGGCGACGCCGCCGTGGTGTTCGCGCCGGGCGGTGAGACCTGGCTGATCGACGCCGGCGGACGGCTCTTTGGCGCTGCCGTTGCCGACGGCGGTGAGGACGAGCGGCTGCGGTCACTCGCCGCTGACCCCGGCGAGCAGGCGGTGCATCGCTTTCTCCGACACCACCGGCGCACGCGGCTCGACCTCGTGGTGATCACGCACCCGCACCCGGATCACTATGGCGGTCTCGCTGCGCTCGCGGGACAGGTCGACCTCGTCGAGGTCTGGGTCTCGGGGCACGAAGTCGCCGATCGCGGGTGGCGTTCGCTGCTCGCCGACCTCGAGGTGCGGGGCGTGAGGGTGCGTCGCCCGCCGCTCGGGCTGGCGCGTGACCGGGGCGGGGCAAGGCTCTTCGTGCTCGCGCCTGGTGCGCCCGGCGCGGTGGTCACGCCCGATCCGGCGCGCGGCGTGAACGACGACTCGCTCGTGCTGCGGCTCGAACACGCCGGGCACGCGGTGCTCTTCGCCGGGGACCTCGAGCGCGAGGGGGAGGCCGCGCTGCTCGCGACGGTGGCGCCCGGCATGCTGCAGGCGGACGTCGTGAAAGTGCCGCACCACGGCAGCCGCACATCGTCGACCGACGCCTTCGTCGCTGCGGTCGCACCGCGCCATGCCGTCATCAGCTGCGGCGTGAAGAACCGTTTCGGCTTCCCCGCGCCCGAGGTGGTCGCCGCGTGGGAGCGGGCTGGCGCGCACGTGCATCGCACCGATGTGGCCGGCACGGTGAGCGTCACGCTGGGTCGGCGCTTGGCGGTCGCCACGTTCGACCCGTGAGCCGTCGGCCGCCGGTGTCGGCCGCCGCCTTGCGCACCACCGACGGGGATGCGACGTTGACCATCGCGAAGGGAGCCGCTTGTACCGCTTCGTCATCACCAACCTGCTGGCGGCGTCGGGGACGGAGCACTCGATCGATCTCGACCGCGAGGTCGTGCTGGTGGGCCGACGGTCCGGGGTCGACGTGCCACTACCGCATCCCGAGGTCGGCGGCGTCCACCTGCGTGTCGAGCGCGAAGGGAGCGCGGTCGTGCTGGTCGACGGCGGCGCCCCAAGCGGGACCAAGGTCGGCGGCGAGCTGCTCGCGCCGGGCGCGCGGCGGCGCCTCGAGGACGGCGACGTGGTGATCGTCGCAGGCGTGTTCCGGCTGCGCTATCAGGCGCGTGTGTCGGGCACGGCGGAGGCGACGCCGGAGAAGACCGCGGAGCTCGCGCGCTCCATGGTGCGCGACGTGCTGGCGTCGCTCGGCCAGAGCGACCCCGACGCTGGCCCGATGCTGGTCGTCGTCGCGGGTCCCGCGACCGGGCGGCGCGTGGCATTGCCGCTGCCCGAACGCGACGTCGTCGTTGGTCGAGATGAATCGTGCGAGCTCGCCATCGACGACGACGATCTGTCGCGTGAGCACCTGCGCGTTCACCGCACCTGGGCCGGCGCGACGGTCGCAGAGCTTGGCTCCAAGAACGGCACGCGCGTCGAGGGCGCACTGCTCGTCGTCGGTGTTTCCCGCGCGCTCGTGCACGGCGACGAAATCATCGCCGGTCGCACGCACCTCCGCTACGAGGACCCGACAGGCGACTACCTGCGCCGGGTCACGGTCGAGTTGCCACAGCCAACCGCGTCCCCGACAGCACCGCCCGTGCCCGCCGCGCCGCTGCAAGCCGCTTCGTTCCCTTGGCTCGCTGTCGGTGTCGCGCTGCTTGCGATCGCCGCGGCCGCGTGGCTGCTCCGGCTGGTCATCGCGGGCTGACACACACCCGCGTCGGTTCAGTTCTCGTCGGACTCGTCGGACTCGTCGGACTCGGCAGGCGGCTCGGGCGTGACGAGCTTGGTGCGCTCGATGAGCGCGAGCGTGTCGCGGCGGCACTGGGCGGCGTCGAAGCCTTCGGGATAGTGAAAGGCCAGCGGTGTCGCGAGCGCGGCCCGGTACTCCTCCTCGGTGAGTCGGTCGCGCGTGCGCATGACGCCGAGGACGCGCGTGATCTTGGCGGCGCCCCAGCGGTTCGGCGCACCGGTGCAGTACTGCAGGTAGCGCTGCTTCGGCGCAGGAAGAATCGACGAGAAGAACGCGGCCTCGATCGGCAGGAGGTCGCGCGGGTGTTTGCCGAAGTAACGCGCCGCCGCCGGCCCGATGCCGTAGAGCGCGGGCCCGTACTCGATCACGTTGAGGTAGATCTCGAGGATGCGGTCCTTGGGCAGCGCCTGCTCGACGTACCAGGTGAGGAACAGCTCCTGCAGCTTGCGCGAGAGCGTCTTCTCGCGGTGGAGCAGGACGTTCTTCACGAACTGCATGGTGATCGACGAAGCGCCGTAGGCGAACCGACGCGCCTTGAGGTTCTTGACCAGCGCGCTGCGAAACTCGCGCGTGATGAAGCCCTTGTGCTCGAAAAAGTTGTTGTCCTCGGTCGTCATCAGGCTGCGCACGAGGAACGGCGAGACCTCGTCGAGCGGAACGAAGTCGGGGTTGGTCGGTCCGACGACGAGGTCGAGCCAGCGCTCGGGCTCGACCTCGACCGAGTGCTCGAATTCGCCGAGCAGACGTTGGGGCGCAGCGTCGGTCGGCGTGCCCAGCACCTTGCATCCGCCAATGCCGATCGAGCCGGTCAGGCGCGTCGCGTCGAGGTCGGCCCAGTCGATCGCCACCGCGAGGTCGGCGGAGAAGGTGCCGCGCAGTCGGAAGCCACGGAGTCGCGGCGTGAGCTCGGCGGGGATCGCATCGAGTGCGAGTTGGCACGGCACCGGCGGGATCGACAGGCGTGCGACGAGTCGCGACTCGGTGCGCGGGATCGCGCTCTCGTCGAGCCCGCGTCGCAGCGCGAGAGTCGCGGTGACCGACGCTGCGACCCCGCGGAAGTCGACCTCGAGCGGGCCGAGTTCGAGGATGCGCGTGTCGTGCTGATAGCTGCCGCGCACCCGGCCGTCGAAGTCGATCCCGACGACCGGCTTGTCGGCGAGGCCGGCGTGTTTCACCTCGAGTCCGCGGAGGCGCGCCGTACCGTTCCACTCCGCGCGTGCGCCGTCGACGCGCACGTCGAGCACGGCCGACAGCGTGGCCTTGGCAGGGTGGGGCACGATGCCCAGGGTGAGGACGGCGGCGAGCTTGTCGAGCGTGAACTCCTCGGCCTCGAGGTGAAGATCGGCGCGGCGCGTGCTTGGCTCGACCCAGCCGTCGGCGCGCCAGAGCCGTGCCTGTGCGCCACCGTAGCCGCCCGCGAGTGCGACCTTGGCGCGGCGGCGGTCGGCGGCGAGGGTGACGGTGCCGGTGATGCCGGAGAGCGCGAGTCGAGGCGAGAGCGAAGCGTGGCCGTCTTCGAGCTGCAAGCGTGCCGTGGCCCACGGGTCGCGGGGATCGAGGTCCACGACGATGCGCCCGGCGCCGGCACGCGGACCGAGCGCGGTCTCGAGCGTCGCGCCGACGAACTCGGCATGCACGGGGCGTGATGGGAGGGCCTCGCCCGAGACCTCCGTGGCGGCGAGCTTGAGCTCGGCCACGCGGTCGTCGACGGTCAGCAGCCCGCTGCGCCACGCGAGTCGCGGTCGGGGCGCGCCCGGTCCGTCGCTGGAGCCGCCGCGGCGCGCACGCACTCGGTCGAGCAGGTCACGAAAGTTGTCGCTGCCGTCGGCGCGCCGAAGCAGCGTGACGTGCGGCTCCTCGACGTCGATCGCGAGCACCTCCTGCCCGCCGAAGAGCGCGGCCCACGGTGCGACCTGCACGACCACGCGCCGCGCCGTCAAGAGCGCCGGCTCGCCCGGACCGCCCGCGACGACGACGTGAGCGAGCCGCACGCGCGAGGCGCCGAGCTCGATTGCAACGCCGCCCACACCCACCGTGCGTCCGAGCCGTGCCGCGACACGGGGCAATACGCGCGCCTCGACGTACCAGGCGCCGACGCGCGGCGCGCCGAGTCCCACGAGAACCGCGCCGCCGCAGAGCGCCACGACGGCAGCGGTGATGGCGCTCCGCCTGCTCACCTGGCGGCGAGTATACCCGCTACAGGGTGCAGCTCAGGGCGACGACCAGCTTGCCGTTCTTGTGAATCGAGCCGCCGTAGATGACGAACGCGCCGTCCTCCATGACGATGATCGACTCGACCGCGAGTCTGCCGCTGGCGTCGATGAGGCGAACGCCCATGCGGAGCCGCGCCTTGCCGTCGCCGGCGAGCCGCTCCTTGTAGGTGAGCTCGAGCGCGTCGCCATTGGCGAGCTTGGCGCTGACAGGCTTGCCGCGAGCCGCCGCGACGGCGCGCTGCGCGAGGAACTCGAACGTGTCGCCTTGGTCCGTCGGCAGTGAGCTGCGCACCGACGCCGGAATCTTCGGATCAACGCCGCCCTTCGGCTTCTGAAAGCTGGCCAGAACCTCGACGAGGGTGCACTTGGCTGGCGGCTCCGACTGAGCGTGCGCAGCAACCGGCGCGAGCACGCCCATGAGCAGCAGGGCGAGGTGAATGGCTCGGATGCGGATCATATCGGCTCTCCATTGGAATTGGTCGGCAAGGTCGGAGTGAGCGGAACCGTCGTGGGCACACAGTCTGTCGCGTGGCGCACGATCCAGATCACCGAGGTCGGGGACGCGCCAGGCGTGGTAGGCGCCTGCAGGTAGACGCTCCCTTCGACGTTTGAGAACTCGGTTTTTTCGACATCGACACCGCTTGCCCCCACCAGTCGCAGCTGCGGCGTGAGCGTGGGTAGCGCGGGCTGCGCGAGCTCTGCCGGTGGCACGACCTGCGTTTGCCGACCGCTCATTGCGAACGCCGTGATCGCGGCCGCGGCGACACCGGCGACCAGGCCGGTCGTGAGGTGACCGCGATAGACCGTGAGCCAGTAGGCAAACGCTTGGCGCAGCCGCTGCCCAGGCGCGTCGGAGACGACGGCGCGTGGGGCTTCGCGTTGAAGCTCACGCTCGATCCGGTGCCAGATCGCGTCGAGCGCGGGCTGGGCCTCCTCGAGTTCGCGTTGTTGGTGGGCGCGCATGACCTCGCTGAGCTGAGTCAGCGCCTGTGCTTTGCGTGCGAGCACCGGATCGGCGGCGATCGCGGCGCGCATCGTCAGTTCCTGCTCGGGCGCAAGCTCACGATCGATCAGCGCCATCAGCAGTTCGTCGCGTTCGCCTTTGAGTCGCTCGTCGCTCACGTCGTCTTCACTCCCTCTTCGTGCTCGTCGCCATCGGCGGTAGTGCCGAACACCCGGCCGAGCGACTTCTGCAGCTTTTGTCGTGCGTGGAAGAGGCGCGACATGATCGTGCCCTTGGGAACCTTCGCCACGCGGGAGATCTCCGCGTAGGAGAGATTCTCCCACTCATACATGCACCACACTTCGCGGTGCTCTGGGGAGAGGTCTGCGAGCGCATCCGCGATCGCATCGCGAATCTCGCGGCGCTCCAGTTCCTTCATCGGGTTGCCCCGCAATATCGTTGGCGCGAGCGGCTCGTAGCTGGCGTTGGCCAGATCCCGCTCCGCGCCGACCGAGCCGTCGAGTCGCACGACATTCGGGCGGCGCCGACGGAGCTGGTCGATCGAAGCATTCTTGGCAATGCGGAGGATCCAGCTGCCGACCTTCGACTCCCCCTTGAACGTGTGCAGGCTCCGAAAGACGCGCACGAACGTCTCCTGCACGACGTCGAAGGCGTCGTCGCGATCGCGCAGGATGCCTCGTGCCGTCGCCAGCACGTTGCCGTTGTAGCGGCGGTAGATCGCATTCTGCGCGTCAAGCTCGCCGCAAGCGGCGCGCCGAACCTCGTCAATCTCCTCGGGGGAGTCTCGCGCGCGCTCGTCATCCTTTGGGATGGACGTGGGCTGGCGGCTTCTATTCACGCGACGAAGCCTATCAAGAAAACCCGGCACGGGGCCGCGCGGGCCGCTTGCCGAGGAATCCGACGCTGGTATGCTCCTCTGGCCGGTGCTGGAAGAGGTGGAGCACTTCGGTGAAATACGCGAGTTTCTCGCAGCAGTGCGCTTCGGCGCGAGGCGGCGTGCGCTGTCGGCGGTCGGCCGGGCGGCAATCGCGGCGATCGCCACACTCCTCCTGATCGCGCCGCTGGCGTCAGCGTGGGCGCGGCCAGCGCAGGCCGCGGGGCTGCGCGTGTGGGCGATGGCGGCGCTGCTACTCGTCGTCGGGTGCGGCACGAGCGTCGTCATCCTGCTGTGGCGACGGCTTGCGGCCGACGGCGCGGTTGCGCGGCTGGTTGGTCGTGCGCGCCCGGAGTTGGCGAGCGACCTGCTCTCGGTGGTGGAGCTCGAGCAGGAACTGGGCGCGCCCGGCCCGGCGCGGTTTTCATCCGAGCTCGCGTGCGCGCACGCGCGGTCGACCGCGGTGCGAGTGCAGCGCCTGGCTCCGCTCGATCTCGTGCCGCGCTATGGGCGCGCGCGCGCCACGTCGGCCATGCTCGTGGCCATCTGCCTGTATGGCGTCGTGCTGGCGTGGTCGCCGGGCACCATCGGTCGGGGCTGGCGGCTCCTCGCGGCTCCACCGTCGAGCAGCGGGACGACCGTGATGGTCGTGCCAGCGCCGGTCGTGGCCGACCTCACGCTCGAGCTGACCTACCCGGCGTACATGGGGCGCGCGCCGCGGCTGTTGCCGTCGTCGTCGGGCGATCTGCGAGCGCCGCGTGGCACCAAGGTGGCGGTCACGGCGCGCGCGATCGGTCGGATCAGCCGCGCCGCGCTGCTATTTGACGGCGAGCCCGAGTCGGCGGCTCGCGTGCTCGAGGTCGTCGGCGTCTCGCTGCAGGGCCACTTCGTCGTCGAGCGACCGGGCGCGTATCGCTTCCGCGTGCAGCCGCCGGACGGACGTGCGCGGGTCGAGGCCGAGTCGCGGCGCATCGAGGTTGAACCGGACCGTGTACCCGACGTGACCCTGGTAGCGCCGGCGGATGAGCTCGATGTCTCGGGGCTCCAGCAGATCGAGCTCGCCTTTGCGGTGGCCGATGACTACGGCGTGCAGCAGGTCGAGTTGGTATGGCAGGGGCGAGATGGGCGCGAGCATCGGCGCCCGCTGGTGGCGGACGCGCCGGGTCGGCGGTCGGTCGACGGTCGCTACCTGTGGGACCTCGCCGATGTCGCGCTCGAGCCCGGCGAGCGGGTCGCGTATCACGTCGAGGCGCGCGACAACGACGACGTGGCAGGACCAAATGTCGGTGTGTCGCGCACGCTGCACCTGCGCGCCTACAGCCCAGCCGAGCGACACGCGGAGACCCTCGCGCTGCACGAGGCGGTGCTCGGACAGGCGCTCGACCTCGTGGCTGACCGCTTGGTCGCGGCGGTGGAACTGACGGTGCACCGCGAGCTGCACGAGGCGACGCAGCGGCTCGTTGTCGAGCTCGGCCGGCTCGCAGCGGCGGTGGCCGACGACACGCTCGCGCCGCGCGGCCTCGGTCCGGTGCTCGACGCGATGCACGCGCGGCAGAGCGAGGGGGTGCGCGTTGAGCAGGCGCTGCTCGAGAAGCTCGACGCGCTGCATGCACGCACGCCGGGGACGCCGCCGCGTGCGATCGCAGAGCGGCTCACAGATGCAGCGGCGGGCCGGATCACCGAGCTCGAGCGGGACGTGCTGCTGCTCGACGACTGGCTCTCGCGGCAGCGGCTCGAGGCGATTCTCGCGCTGACCGACGACGTTGCGCTCCGCCGCGAGCGTCTGGCGGCGATGCTCGACGAACTGGTGAAGAGCGGTCGGGCGGGACTCACCGCCGAGATCGAGCATGAGCTGCGCGCGCTCGAGCGGCTCGAGCAGCGGCTCGCGGAGCAGCGGGGCGAGCTTGCCGCCGAGGTGGCGGACCGGTTCCTCCATGCCGAGTCGTCGAGCGCGCCCGACGTCGGCTGTCATGCGCGGGTGCGTGAGCTGCTCGCCGCGGGGCAGGCGGCGGCGGCGCGGGCGGAACTGGCGCGCTGCACCGAGCGGCTCGACCGTGAGGCGCGTGAACTCGAGTCGGGGTTGCGCGCGATGCGGAGCGAGCGGTTTGGTGAAGAGGCGCAGGCCTACGGCGCGCTGCTCGACGAGGTCGCCAACCTTGAAGAGGAGCAGGGACGGCTCGCCGGCGAGGCCGAGGCGATGGCGGAGCGGCAGCGCGCGCGCATCGCGGAGTGGGCGAGGGCGCGTCAGGGGCAGGGGACCGCGGAGGCCGCGCGCACGCTTGAGCAGCTCGTCGCTGAGCTGGCGGCGATTCCGTCTGGGGCGTTCGATGAGCCGGCGGCCGAGGAGCGCGAGAGCGTGAAACGCCGGCTCGAGGATGTCGGCCGGATGCTCGTGGAGCAGGATCTCGCTGAGGCGCGCGCGATGGCCGAGGAGGCTGAGCGGGGACTCCATGCGCTTGGCGCGCTGCTCGAGGATGCAACCGCCGAAGGGCGCCGCGCGGTGCACGCGCCCGAGGCGGCCGCGCGCGTGGTCGAGGCGCAGCGGCTGGCGCAGCGGCTGCTTGACGAGCTCGACGCCGCGACGCCGTCCTCCGAGGAGGTCACGGGTGCCGATGAGCGGCGCCGCATGGGCGAGCTAAAGCGTCGCCAGGAGTCGCTGCGTGAGCGCGGGAAAAAGCTCGCCCAGGGCGCGCGCAAGGACGCCGCGCGGCTCCCCGGCGACACCGGGCGGATCGCGGCCGATGGGCTCGACGAGGCGGGACAGCGGATGGAGCGGGGGCGCGATCGCTTCGGTGCAGGCGATCCACGCGGGGCTGCCGAGGAGGCGCGCGCTGCGGCGGACCGACTCTCGGGCATGCGTCGAGGCGTGGAGCGCGCGGCACGGCCGTCGCTGTCGCCGACTGGGGACGGCGGGACCGGCGTGGGGCGCGACCGCGTGCGCATCCCGGGGCGCGACGAGGACCGCGCACCGGAGTCGTACCGCGAGGAGATTCTCGATGCGCGGCGGAAGGCCACGCCGCCGCCGACGTATCGCGAGCAGATCGAGCGCTACTACGAGGAACTCACGCGATGATGCGCACGCCGCGTCGGACGTGGTCTCGCCTCGCCCTGCTCGCGCTCTGCGGGCTTGTTGCGGTCGGGGTGGTGGCACAGCGGGCAGTGGCGCGCCCCGCGCGCGCCGACATGCTCGCCGCACTGCGCGCGCTCGAGAGCTGGCGCTTCGAGGAGGCGCGCGGCATTTCGGAGCGGCTCGAGCGGGAGGCTCCTGGCGCGCCAGAGACGCTGTACCTGGCCGCCGAGGTGGCGTTTACCGACGGGAAGTACGCTCGCTCGCTCGAGCAGCTCGCCGCGATCTCCGCGCGCGATCGTGCAGGACC
>SHYZ01000002.1 GCA_009692535.1 Myxococcales bacterium | reverse complement strand
CTTCTTGGACGAGCCGCAACGGCCCGAGGTCACGAACCTCGTCGAGATCGAAGCGCGTCGCGAAGAACTGCGGCGCAAGCTGCGGATCTGGCACCTGTTCCTGCCGGCGACTGGCGACGACGCGCGCGCGTACCGGAAGCTGCTGCGCTTCGTGAAGCCGTATCGGGTGAAGTTCTTCGGGTCGATGGTGGCGGCGTTCATCGCGGCGCTGTTCGTCGGCACCGAGCTCGCGATCCTGCAGGGCGGCCTCGGCCAGATCCTGGCGAGCCCGAAGGGGAGCGCGAGCGCGCCGGCGATCGAGCACGACCGCGACACCGCGCCGAATTCGACATCGCCACTGATCGCGCCGGCACCCGCCGACGCCGACAGCGGAATGCGCGATTGGGCACGCCAGAAGGCCTACGAAGCGCAGAAGTGGCTCTACGGGAAGTTCGATCTGCCGGCGCCCGACCTGCCCGACTTCTCGCGGGGGGTCGGCATCAAGCACCCCGAGCATCTGCTGCTGACCGACCAGGAGCGGCACGATCGCACGCGCCTGCTCTGGTTCTTTGCGATCGTGCTGATGATCGCGGTGGTCTTCGCCAGCGCCGCGAAGTACACCCAGTCAATCCTGATGACGAGCGTGTCGCGCCGCGTCGTCCGCGACATCCGCTCACACCTCTTCCGCCATGTGATCGGGCTGTCGGTCCGCTTCCATCAGAAGAACCACTCGGCCCAGCTGATCTCCCGCATCACCGGCGACCTGCAGATCTTCGGCCGCTTCCTCACCGAGGCGCTGGTTCGCTTCATCCAGGACTTCCTCGACTTCGCCGTGATGCTGGTCCTGATCGCGGTCAACGGCGGCGCGTTCATCCTGGTCGTCGCCGGCGTGATGGGCGTGGCGATCCTGCCGGTCAACCAGATCGCCCGGAAGCTGCGCAAGCGCGATCGGGAGAGTCAGGCCGGCGTCGCCGAGCTCGCCATCGTCATCACTGAATCGCTGATCGGCCAGCGCGTGGTGAAGGCGTTCGCCTCCGAAGGGCGCGAGTTCAATCGCTTCCGCGCCGTGTCGCGCGTTGCGATGAAGGTGCAGATGAAGCAGCGCCGGCTGCGCAGCCTCACCGAGCCAGTGGTGATGAGCATCGGCGCGCTTGGCATCGCGACGATCCTGGTCTGGGGCGGTCAGCTCGTCCTGTCCGGCGAGATGGGGCCGACCGGCTTTGTGATGAATGTGCTCGCGCTGGCGCGTGCGATGGGCAGCCTGCGCGGCATGACCAAGCAGTTGAACGATTTCCAGCTCGGCATGGCCGCCGCCGACCGAGTCGGCACCGTCCTCGATGCGCGCTCGGAGATCGCCGAGAAACCGGACGCCGTGGCGCTGGCGCCTTTCGCCAAGGAGATCCGCTTCAAGGGCGTCAGCTTCAGCCACGAAAAGGGCAAGCCGACGCTGCGCGACGTCGACCTGCTGATCAAGAAGGGCGAGAAGGTCGCGCTGGTCGGTCCGAGCGGCGCCGGCAAGAGCAGCTTCATCGACCTGGTGCCGCGTTTCTTCGACGTCGACCGCGGCGCGATCCGGGTCGATGGCGTCGACGTGCGTGACGTGCAACTGCGCAGCCTGCGCACGCAGATCGGGATCGTGTCGCAGGAGACGGTCCTGTTCCGCGATTCAATCCGCGACAACATCGCGTACGGGCGCCCCGACGCCACCGACGCCGAGGTGATCGCCGCGGCCCAGGCGGCCAACGCCCACGACTTCATCCTGCGCACGCCGCAGGGCTACGACACGCCGGTCGGCGAACGCGGCTTCCGGCTGTCGGGCGGGGAGAAGCAGCGCCTCGCGATCGCGCGCGCGCTGCTGCTCGATCCGCCGATCCTGATCCTCGACGAGGCGACTTCCGCGCTCGACTCCGAGTCGGAGGCGATCGTGCAGGCCGCGCTGCAGCGGCTCATGGTCGGGCGCACCGTGATCATGATCGCGCACCGCCTCTCGACCGTGCGGGACTGCGACCGCATCGTCGTGCTCGAACACGGGAAAATCGTCGAACAGGGCTCGCACGACGAACTGTGCGCTCGTGCCGACAGCGTCTACCTCCGCCACTGGCTGATCCAGAACCGACGCCGCCACGAAGGCGAGTCGGGCGAGACCGGAACGCTGGCGCCGCACCCGGCCTGAACGGCGCGCGCGGGCACCCGCTTCCCGCGAGTGCCCGCGCACTTCGAACCGGTCCCGGGCGAGCCGGGACGAACCCTTCGTGTTGCGATCAGTCGTGCAGGTGGACCGTGATCCCCGCGATGCCGCTGTTGCCCACGATGACGTCGGGATCGCCGTCGTCCTCGAGGTCCTCGGCCAGCAGCGCCGCCGCGGGGAGCGAGCCGAAGCTCGAAGCCACGGCGAAGTTGCCGACGCCATCGTTGGTCCAGACCTCGACCTCCGGCGCATCGGTCGCCGCGAACAGGTCGAGATCGCCGTCGTGGTCGACGTCGGCCACCGCCAGCGCCGCGATCGTCGCGCTGCCGATCGCCACGCCAGCGACGGTGAAGGAGCCGGCGCCGTCGTTCAAGAAGACGTCGCCGCCGACCGCGTCGAGGCCGACCACGACATCGAGGTCGTAGTCGCGATCGACGTCGACCACCGCGACGCACTGCACCGCGCCGCCGGCGAAAGCCTGCGCGCTGGTGAAGAGGCCGGTGCCGTCGTTGGTCCAGAGTTCGCAATCGGCGTTCGCGACGCCCTCGAAGAGATCGAGGTCGCCGTCGAAGTCGAAGTCGGCCAATGCGACGCAGGTCGTGTCGGCTGAGCCGAGCGTCTGGCCCGAGTCGGTGAGCCCACCGGAGCCGTCGTTGGTGTAGACGAGGTTGGCGCCGCCGACGACGCCGAGCACCAGATCGAGGTCGTCGTCGCCGTCGACGTCACCCAGCGCGAGTGCGCTGTAGTCGAGGACCGTCAGCGTCGAGTCGTAAATGAAGGTGCCGCTGCCGTCGTTGAGCCAGACGTCGGGGTTGCCGGTCGCGTCGCAGCCTTGCACCAGGTCGAGATCGCCGTCGCCGTCCAGATCGCCGGTCGCGAGGCAGGTCGTCGAGATCGAGCCAAAGCTGTCGCCCGCCGCGAACGTTCCGTCGCCCAGTCCGATCCAGACCTGGCAGACCGCGCCGTAGGCACCCTCGATGAAGTCGAGCGCGAGGTCGCCGTCGAAGTCGCCCATCACGAGCGCGGTCGTGTCGTCGTCGCCCAGGACCTGACCGCCATCCGTCCAGGCGACCGGCCCGTAGGTGCCGGCCAGCGAGCCTTCCCACACCTCGTCGGTCGCCGCGAAGCTCCCGCCGAGCAGGTCGAGGTCGCCGTCCAGGTCGAAGTCGGCCGCGACCATCGAGTCCATCGCGTGGCCAGCGAAGCGCGCCGCCCTACCGTCGAACGAGCCGATGGCGTCGGCGTCGAAGACCACGAGTCCGGTCGAACTGCCGCACACCACGTCGGTGTCGCCGTCCGAGTCGTAGTCCTCGAACCAGAGCGCCTTCGCGTTGTTCTCGGTCAGCTCGAAGACCGACTGCGTGAAACTGCCGGCGCCGTCGTTGTCCCAGATCCAGATGTTGTTCGAGATCACCGACGTCGCGACGTCGAGGTCGCCGTCGTAGTCGTAGTCGTAGGCGTCGAACGCAGTCGTCACCGCCGAGCCGATGTTCCCGAGCGTGTTCCAGGTGACGCCATCGTTCTGCCACACCTCGACGCCCGCGACCAGGCCGCACTTGAGCCAGTCGAGGTCGCCGTCGCCGTCGATGTCGACGATCATCACTTCGAGCGCGCCACTGCCGAAGCCGCCGGCTGCCGTGAACGCGCCGAGCCCGTCGTTCAGCCACACTTCATCGGTGCTGAAGAGGCTGCCTTCGAGGACGTCGACATCGCCGTCGCTGTCGAGATCGGCGCAGGCGAGGGCCGTCGTCTGCCCGCCGCCGAGGAACTCGACGCTCTGCGTGTAGTTGCCGGCGCCGCTGTTGAGCCAGATCGCACAGGTCGTCGACGATGAGCCGGCCACCACGTCGAGGTCGCCGTCGCCATCGAGGTCGCCGAGCGCGACGACGGACGCGGTGCCGAGATCCTCGCCGCTGTTCGTGAAGGTGCCGCTGCCGTCGTTGGTGTAGACATCGACGCCGGCGCTGCTGTCGACCAGCACCAGATCGAGGTCGCCGTCCGCATCGACGTCGCCCGCGACCTGATCGACGCTCTCATGCGCGCCGAGGCCGTTGGTGCGCTTCGCAAAGCCCGCCGCGAGATCGATCGGCGTGGAGGCTTCGACCGTCTGGCCGCTGGTCAGGTCGACGATCGCGCCGGCCGTGATCGCGCCGGAGATGTCGATGCCCGACGGCGAATCGGCGCCGACGCTGCCCGCGCCGAATGCCTGCCGCGTGCGCAGCACCGGATTGGCGCCGAGCGTGATCGTGACCTCATCGGCCGCGACCCCGCCCGTCATCGTCGCTCCGAGTCCGAGCGTGTCGCCGCTCACGCCGAGCGCGAAGGCTGCGGCGGAAGAGGCGACGACGTCGACGTCGTCCGAGAACTGCACCGTGACCGTGTCGCCGACATCGAGCGTCCCGTTGGCGTCCGTGTCGACGACGCGCGCCACTCCCGTCACGGTCGCGCGCGGCCCGAAGCGCACGATCGGGTGCGAGGTGCAGACCACCGCGTAGCCGTCGGGATCGAGCGTGATCGTGAGCGTCTTGGCACCCGCGGTTGCGGCCGCGAGGTGGGCCGACACGACGCCGGCCGGGTTGCTGACCGTCGGCGGCTGTGTGACCGTGTTGCCGTTGCCGGACGCCTCGACCAGGACCTCGACGCCGGGCAGCGGTTGCCCGCTGGCGTCGCGGACGGTGATGACGATCGTCGAGTCGTCGACGTTGTCGGCGGCCAACCCTTCCGATGGAGTGACCACCACGGTGGTGTTGGCGGCCGACGGCAGGATCGCCGTCGAGTGGCTCCCGCCACCTCCGCCCCCGCCACCGCAGCCCGCGAAGCCGGCTGTGCCGACCCCACAAGCCAAAGCGATCCCTAGACGCCGCCACGCGGCGCTTCCCTGGCGCTCGTTCATCGTTGTCCCACCCAGTTGTAGAGCGAAGGTGCCGCATCAAAAACGCGGCATGGCGCCCCGAATCGGCGCGATCGCGCGTGCAGCTCAACGGCTGGGACGAGGTCCGAAAGGCTTTCGGAGAGACTTTCCGGGTCGGATCAGAGTGCCTAACAGAATGGACGCGTCGCGCCGAGGCCGAGCGAGGGCGTCTGGGGCGAGGAGGCCGAAGCAGGCGACTCTGCAGAGTCGCCGATGGAGGTCGACGAAGTCCCAGGCGGCCGCAGCCGGCCGAACGCAGCGGACATTCTGTTAGGCGCTCTCAGAAGTCGATCTCGAAGCGCGCGAGGTAGGACGTGTCGCGATTGGCGCCGCCGAAGACCGCGAGGTCGTCGGCGGCGATCGTGCGCACGACACCGAGTTGGAAGCGGGTGCCGGGCGCCACATGGAACACCAGGTTGGCGCCGGCCGTGCGCACCTCCTGCGTCGAGGGATTGGTGGTGGTCAGGCCACTGGTGAAGAGCGCGCGGTCGAGGTCGGCATTGCTGTAGCGCAGCGCGAGCTCGATCGGAGTCGAGAACGGCGCGAGCCGGAAGGTCGGGCCGCCGTCGGAGTCGGCATCGGCATCGGCAGCCGCAATCCGACCCTTGCGCTGGCGGTGGCGGCCATGACGACCGGCGTCCCAGGTCGGCCCCTCGCCGGTCAGGAACACCGAGGCGAACGCCGTCCACGCCATGAGCTCGTCGAGGTCGCGATCGCCACCGCCCGGCACGTCGACGTCGGTGATGACTCCGCGCACGCCCTCGATGCCGACGCGGACCGGACCGCAGTGCCAACCGGCTTCGACCAAGCCCCACGCCGCAGGGCCGCCACGCAAGTCGGGAGTCGTGAAGACTGGAGTCTGGTACGGGGTTGCCAGCAGCAGCTCGTCGTGGAATCCCGGCTGCCAGGCGAAGGCAGCGCCGACGTAGACGCTCTTCAGCCAGTCGGGACCGTGCGCGCGCAGCGGCTCGAGCGTCGCGCGACCCATGAAGAACGGATCATCCTTGCCCTCGCCTTCGAGGCCGAAGCCGGAGCCGATCGTCGCCACGCCTTCGAGGTGGAGCGAGTCGCGCGCGCCGTCGAACGTCGCGCGCACGCCGAGGTCGTAGCGGCCGGTGAGGTACGACGTGAACGAGTACCCGACCAGCGGCAGGCTCTCCTCGCGCGTCGCGTATTCGCTGCCCATCGCCACGCGCACCTGGCCGACCTGCACGGCGGCGTGCCGCCCGATCTCCTGGCGCACCCAGAGGTCGTAGGCGCCGCGCTTGCTGTCGACATCGTCAAGGTCGAACTCGGCGCGGAATTGCGAGCGACCGCCGACATCGAGGTCGAACAGCGGCCGCAGCGCGCCAAGCGCGAAGCCGTTCTCGTTCGAGTTGCGGTCGTCCCAGCGGATGAAGTCGACCGCGAGTCGGCCGCCAAAGTGGAGCGTCAGGTCGCGACCGCCAAAAGGTCCGCCGAGGGGTCCGTAACCGTCGAACTCGAACCGCGTCGCCCGCTCCCACTCCTGCTGCGGATCGTGCTGCAGGTCGTCTTGCGCCGCCAGCGCCGCGATCACCGTCACGAATCCGTCGAGCCAGCTCATTCGGGTCGCTCCTTCAATGCCGTCTCCACGTGCCGGAGAACGGCGCGCTTGCGACGCGGTCCGCGCTCGCGCAGTTGCAACGCGATCCCGTTGATCCACGCGAACAGCGGCAGCGGACCGCGCCTCACATCGACGGCGAGCCGCTCGACCACGGCCCGATCGGGGTAGGCGTTGACGAAGGCTGCGATCAGGGCCGGCAACTGTTCGAGCGGCCCCCACGCCGCCACTGATTCGAGCAGTTGCGCGATCTCGAGACTGATCAGACGCGGCAGCGCCGAGCGACGCGCCCACGCGACCTCGAAGTCGAAGGTGACCAGGCGCTCGGCGGCGGCGGCTCCGTCTCCGGCCGCCGGCACGCGGAAGACGTGGCCCAGCATCGCGTGCGCCTGGATCAGCCGCGGCTCGCGCTCGCGCTGCGCGACGACGTGGCGGCGCCCCCAGTCGGCGGCGAGGCGCTCGAGCAGCGCGATCTTCTCCGCGAGCGGCACGTCGCGGCGCGCGATCGAGCGATGGAGCAGTTCCCCTTCGAGGCATTCGAGCAGCAGCCGCAGCGACGGCACCGCGGCCGGCAACGGCAGGTCGAGCGCGGCCGGCACGTCGAAGCCGTGGCTGCGCCAGAGTGCGAGCGTTTCACGCTCGGTCGTGCAGCGCGCGGTCGGCGACATGCCGGTCTTGCCGACGAACCAGCGCTGGCCGATGCCACGCAGCGCGTCGCGCAGCCAATCGCGCTTGCGGCCGTAGAGCTTGAGGACAGCGGGCGTGCCGGCGATCGCCACCTTGAGCACGAGGTGGCGGCCATCGCCGCGAGCGCTGCGGGCGAGCACTTCGCCATCGAGGCCGTGCAGCGTCACGCGCTCGCGCGGACGAACCGGCCGCGCGTCAGCTGGACGCGAGGGCTTGGTCGAGTCGGCGGGCAACGTTGTACTTCGAGAAGGGCTTCTGCGCGCGCGACTTGATCCGGCGATCGATGGCGCGCGCAAGGCGCAAGATCGGGTTGGGATTCGCGAACGCGAAGGCATGCGTGTAACGCAGCAGATCGTGGTCGGGGTAGTGGCGGACCGTCTCCGCCATGAACATTGCGAAGTCCTTCTCCCCGACCGTCTTCCCGAGGCTCTTCAGGAACGACAGGATCTCGCGCGCGACGAACTCCTTCACCCGCGAGCGCGAGCGAAAGACCATCTCGAAATCAAACTGCAGGTAGCCGCCGTCCTCCAGCACCATCACGTGCTTCAGGTCGCCGTTCTCATGGACGAGACGAGGCTCGGCCCGCTCGATCGCCAGCGCGTGGCGGCGATGCCAGACGGCCAAGAAGCCGCGCCACAGCGCGAGGCGCTGCTCCAACGGCACCTGCTTCTGGCCCAACAGATCGACGAGCTTCGGCCGTGGCACGTATTCGTAGAGCGCCCACAGCGACGGATCGATGCCCTCGACCGCGACATCCTCGAACAAGCCGAACACGCGGAAGCCGGCGTCGCGCCAGAGCTTCAGGCAGGCGAGCTCGGTGCGCCGCCGCGCGCGCGGCATGAACGACGTCTGGTTGCAGACCAGCACGTTGCCGCAGGTCTTCAACGCGTAGTCGAACCAGCTGCGGCTGCCCGAATAGACCTTCAGCACCGCGAAGCCGCCGCGGAACGGCACCTTGTAGAGGTAGTTGCCGTTCTTCAGCAGCAGGTGCTGCTCGAGGTTGTCGAAGCGCAGGAGCTCGGTCGTCATGAGGGAGGCAGACCGTAGCGGCAGCGCGAGGGGCGAGCAACGACGGCGCCGCTCGGTCATTTCTTCGGTGCGGCGGCGTCCTTGGCTCCTGCCAAGTCGAACTTGACCGGCGCCGACAGCTCGTGCTTGCCCCAGCGGATCGAGAACCTGCCGGTCGCGGGGTCCGTCTTGTCCGCGGTGATCTCGATCTCCAGCTTGACGACCGCTTCCTTCAGCGCGTCCTTGGCGAGCGTCAGCGGCGCCTTGGCCTCGGCCTTGGCCTCGGCCGTGTAGAGCGCAGTAGTGCCCGGCAGCAAGCCGCTCTTCATCGCTTGCTTGCTGTCGAAGACGAGCAGGCTGAAGGCGCCCTCCTTGCCGACGGCGAGACCCAGGTAGTAGCTGCCGGCCTCGATCTTCGTGCCGCCGATCTCAAGCGTGCCGACCGTGTCGAAGGTGGTCCACCAGCCCTTGCCGAGCCGCGTGTAGTTGCTGCCTGCGAGGCTCTTGAGCTCACCGTCGTAGCTGTCGTGCCAACTGGGCTGGCTGTAGCTGATCGACACGGCCGCAAGGGTCTCGAAGCTCTCGGTCGAGACGAAGACGGTCGACGCCTTGCGCTCCGGATCGGGTCCGCCGAACACCTGCTGGGCCGGCAACGCGGGGACGAATGCGAGGACCGCGAGGGTCGCGGTGAGGAAACGAGCGCGCATGGTTGGGTCTCTTACTTTGGGTCGTGGTCTGCGAGAGTTGCGGCGCGACCAGCGCATCCATCAGATTGTCCTGCCGGAAGATCGCGTGTTGCAAACACGCCGTGAACCCAGTCCTACTTCTCGCCGAGCAGCTTCTTCAGATCGGCTTCGATCGCGTCGGCCCAGATCTCGTAGCCCTTCGCCGACAGGTGGAGCAGGTCGGGCATCAGCTCCTTCGGCAGCGTGCCGTCGGCGGCAAGGAACTTCGGGCCGACGTCGAGGAAGGTCACGCGCTCGCCGCCTTTCGGCGCGGCAGCGTTGGCGAGCTTCGCGAACTTGGCGAGACTCGCGTTGATCGCGGTGATCTTCTCGCGCATCGGGTCCGTCGGCTCGGCGCGCGGGAAGATCGCCAGCAGCAGGACCTTGGTGGTCGGCGTCTTCTTCCCGAGCTCGTCGACGATCGCCTGCACCCCCGCCGCGATCTGCTCGGCGCTGTGCGACCCGCCGGTGTTCCCGACGTTGTTGGTCCCGATCATGATCACCGCCGCCTTCGGCGTGATCCCGGCGAGGTTGCCGTTCTGCAGCCGCCAGAGCACGTGCTCGGTCTGGTCGCCGCTGATGCCGAGGTTGACCGCGTTGCGCGGCGCGAAGCGCTTGGCCCACAGCGCGGCGCCCGTGTCATCCCACGCTTGAGTGATCGAGTCGCCGATGAAGACGAGGTCGACCTTGCCCTGCTTCACGCGCTCGTTCATCGCGGTGTGACACTGCTGCCACCAGGCGTCGGGACGGGCGACGGGAGTGGTGGCGGGGTTCACTTGGACGGCGGGTGCCGACGGCGCGAGCGGGCGCGTCCATGCGGCGGCGGTAACGGATGAGACGGTCGCCACGGCGGCAAGCGCCGCAATCAAAGCGAGACAGAGAGTCGAGCGCATCGGGCGGTTCCTCGGGTCGGATCGCCAAAATTGCGATCACGAATGGCGGCGCACGATACGCGCGCTCACCCCGCCGCGTCGTAAGCCTGCTTCAGCCAGCCCTTGAGTTCGGCGTCGAGCTGCGCCGCGGAATCGAGCTTCACGCGGTAGGTGCACATCGTGCTCGGGTACTTCTCGAGGCGGCCGGCGACGGGCACGCCCTTCAGCTGGAGGCCGAGGTTGACGCGCGTCGCGCTTGCCGGCTCGATCAGCGCGAACTGCTTCGTGCGGCGCAGGCTGACGCTGGTCTTCTTCGGCGCGATCTCGACGTCCTTGCCGAGCTTCTTCGCCGCGGCGATGAGCGCGTCACACAACAGTCGCATCGCCGCCTTGTTGCCGGCGTACTGCGCGTCGATCAGCGCGCGCCGGTTGGTTCCGCAGCGCCGTCGCTCTTCAGCGCCCCCTGCGCCACGAGGTTGGCGTAGCCGTGGCCGATCTCGTGCTTCGTCTTCAGGAAGGTGACGATCTCGCCGTGCTTCGCGGCGCCGCTCGCGCGCGCGATCTTCACCCACTCGGGGAGCGCCTTGCCGGTCTTTTCGACGAGGTTGGCGATCATCGACTGGACCATCTGCTCGGGCGTGGCCATCGGTTCAGCCCCCTGCCGTGAACTTGCCCGGCTGCTTGCGCAGCTCGAAGAGCTTCTGGTGCTGTTCGGCGCCCTTGTCCCAGAACGACCATTCGACGTCGACCGCGTCGGCGGCGAGGAACTTGAAGTGCGCGGCGTGGATATGCGCGTCGGTCGCCGGATCGATCCCGGTCGTCGCGCGATCGAACTCGAAGAAGTACTCGTCGCGGGTCGAGCGCACGCGATCGAGCCGCATCAGCGGCCGGTTGCCGATGCCACAGTAGTGCGTGATCGCCAGGTCCTCGCCGTCGAGGTAGTAGAGCGACACCATTTCGTGCGGCGTGCCGACGTTCAGCGTCTCGACGATCGCGTGGCCGCCTGACACGTTGTCCCAGATGACCTTGAAGTGCTCGGGCTCGTCAGGGAACTCGACGTCGTAGGTCCCCGCCATCGTCTTCAGCCGCTCGAATGCCATCTGCGTGTCGAAGCCGTTCGTCGCGCCGTCCATCGTCCGCACCTGGCACCCGGCAAGCGCCAGCGCGCCACAGACCGCGGCCGCCCGATTCCATGCATTCATCAGCTGCTCCTCTGTATCCCCACGGTCGGAATCCTCACAGTCGGATGCGTTCCCTTCGTCTCACCTCGCGGTCGGCACCGCTGCGTCGCCAGCACCCCGTCCATAGCGTTGCGTCGCGAAACCGACGATCGCGCCGCAGATCGAGCCGGGAATCATGATCTCCCAAAACGGCGTCTTGCCGAGGCCGGGTCGTACATCATCGCCACCGGCAGGGTGACCAGAGCCGCCACGACCAACCCCAGCAGCGTCCCGATCGGCAGGTTGCTGTACTTGCGCGCGATGAACCCGGTGATGAGTCCGGCGACGAGCCCCTTGCAACTCGACGCGAGCGCGATGAACAGCAGCTTGCCTTCGACCTCCAACGCCTTGGGGTAGAAGCCGGCCGAAAGGCCGTCGGCGAGCCCAAGCACCGCGCCCACCACGAGTCCCAGCAACGCCTTGTTCATCGCTCGCTCCGATCGTCCTGCCCGCGGCCGGCTCGCCGCCTTCCCGCGCGAGTCGAGTTCGCGACGCACCGCAGCCTCTCTTCCGCGATCACCGCGAGTCCTTTGGCAGAAGCGCGAAGGGTGCGGACGGTAGGGTCTCGCTCAGCGCTCGGCGAGCCCGAACTGCAGCTCCTTGCCGGGCGCCTCGCTCGCATCGATCCGGCGGATCAGCTGCGCTGCGGTGGCGCCGGCGAGATTCCCGGCGGGCAGCGCGTTCGCCAGCACCGCAAGCGCGGCCCGCGCCGTCGCGGCATCGCCCTCGGTCCAATGCAGCCACGCGCGCGCGACCTCGAGGTACTCGCGCTCGAATGCGTCGGGTCGCTCCGCCAGCCGGCGATCGATCCACTGCGGCAACGTCTCGACCTTCCCGCGCGCGGAGTGGTACTGACCGAGATGCCACACCTTCGACTCGAGCGCGATCGACGCGAAGTCTTCGTGGAATTCGATCTCGGGGTCGCATGCCACCGGCAGCAGGGCAACGCGATGACGCCACGGCACATAGGCAACGGTCGAGCCGTAGCGCGCGAGGACGACGTCCTGCTCGTCCCTGGCGACGATCGCGACGACGTAGACGTTGCCCGCCTCGAGCGGAACGGTGGCGAAACGCGGGTCCGCCAGCGACAGCGTCGTTGCCGTCGTCGTGACGATGGCGGTCGCGAGACGCTCCGGTTCCACGAGCAGGGTGACGATCCGCTTCCGGCCCGGGAATCCAAGCGAAAGCGAGACTTCGTAGCGCACGGGAACGCCACTCGCGAGCGGCGGCGTCGCGTCCCACGACAGCACGGCCGCTTGCGCGTCGAGCGCCTGCCCTTCGACAAGGTTCATCGCGAAGCGCGGCCGCACGACCAGCGTCGGACCGGCGACCGTCTCGCCGCTGATCAACTGGAAACCCTCGTGCCAGCGGTAGCTCCGCGGCGACAACGTGCCATCCGCTTCACGCGACCAGAGTTCCCAGTGCGCGATGGGCTCGGTGAAGTTGCCAGTCGGCACCATCACCTCGATTTCGACGTCGATCTCGGGCAACTGCTCGAATCGCGCGATGCCGTCGTCGCCGGTCACGACGTAGCGGCATTGCTGTCGATCGCGCCCTTGGTAACCGAGGGCCGGCGCACCCGTCCAGTGGTCCTCTGCCACCACGTGGCGATTGTAAAAGAGCGTGCTCGTGTCGACGCCGCTCGACCGGAAGCCGTCGTCGCGCGGCAGCTCGTGCAGGCGGACGTGGACGCCAGCAACACCGCGGCCTTCCTTTTCGATACGCAGCTCGAAACTACAGTCGCCGTTGCGCATCGCCTCATCGCACGCCACCCACTTCTCGGGATGGACCGCCCAGCTTTCGTGCGGCGGCGTCAGCCACTGCCGCTGCTCGGCCGGCATCGGCGGCAGACCGAGCTCGACCAATGCGGCGTTCATCCCGTCCCAGTCGCCGCGCGCCAGCGCCACCGCGGCCAGTCCGCGCAGCGATCGCTGCCACCGCGGCGTCCACTTCTCCGCCTGCTCCTTCGCGACGCGCAGCGCGTCGGCCAGCACGGGGTAGTTCTGGCGCGGATCGCGCTTCGGGCGGTACTCGTGCCGTCCCGCCCAGTCGATCTGGCTGTCGTGCAACTGGTCGTGGCAGAGCATGGCGATCGCGAACGCGAGCTCGGCGTCGGGCTTCGCTGCGAGCCGCTCGCGCCAACTCGCCTCAACCTGGCGTGCCAGCGCCAACGCGGTCGCCGGATCGGTGGCTTCGCAGGCGTTGCGCAGCCAGCCGCGCGCCAACGGCCACTCGGGCTCGGTGGCCATCCGTCCCGACCAGAAGTCGAACTGCGACTGGCGCGCGGCCGCCTCCTCCATCGCCGCCAAGACATGCAACGCGACGTTTCGGAGCGGGTGACCCAATTGGTCCGCGATCGGCCGCACGGCATCCGACGCGTCGACACCCGTCTTGCCGAGCGCCGACAGCGCGGTCTGCCGCAACCCGATGTCCTGCGTCACATCGCCGAGAAACGCCGCGAGCGCCGGCGCCGAGACCTCGCCGAACCCGCCGAGTGCCCAGAGCGATCGCCGCCGCAACCCCTCCTCCTCGCGCGAATTGGCGGCGACAAGCGCGAGGATTGGCGCCACCTCGGCGACCGCCCACTTCGCCTCGTCGATCACGTCGAAGATGTGGCCGCGTGCCGTACCGCGCGTCAGCTGGCTGGCCGGCTCGATGAAATCGCGATCGCCAAGGATGGCGAGCAGCAACGGCAACGCGGGACGCGCCGGCTCCCCCATCCGCACGAGTGCCTGCATCGCCAGCGCGATCTCGGGCGCGCGTTCCTCGACGCGGCGTTGCAGCGGCGCGACCGCCGACGCTCCGAGCTTCACCAGCTCCGACACCGCTGAATCTTCATCGAAGGTCGCTCGCGCGCCGCTCGCTTGCGCGATGAGTCGCGTCACCTCGGCTTCGGCATCCTGCGGTCCTGATGCGTCGGGCTTCGCGGGACTCGACGTCGTCGGATCCGTGGTTTGCCACACCATCGCCGACACGAAGCAGGCTGCCAGCAGGATCGGGTTCCACATCGACGCGACTCCACAGCTCACCGAAACGCCGCGGATCGGACACTGTTCGCGACTATCCGATTCAGGTGAAGCGCGACCGCCACAACTCGAACGCGACCCGCAAGACCACATACGTGCCGATCAACCAATACGCCGCACGGTAGCTGCGGTAATGGCGCGCGAGCTTCTGCGGCCAGCGCTCCGGCAGCGCCGCGACCGCGGCACCGGCGTGCCAACGCGCGACGTCGGCGGCGAGATCGGCGGCGCTCGCGTAGCGGGCGGCCGGATCGAGGGCGCTGGCCTTGGCCGCGATGATCCGTCCGAGCGAAAAGACATCGGCGCGCGCGTCGATCGGCCCACCCGTCGCCTGCTCGGGGGCCATGAAGCCCGGCGTACCGGCGACCTCGTTCGCGCCGCTCGGTTTGCCCGCCGCCACCGCCAGCCCCCAGTCGAGCACCAGCACCTCGCCGAACTCCCCCACCATCACGTTCTGCGGCTTCAAGTCGCGGTGGAGCACGCCGCGCGAATGGGCGAACACGACCGCCTCGCCGATGCGCTCGAAGACGCGGAACTTCTCCGGGTTCGCGATGCCATGCACGAGGAGTTGATCGAGACGCGCGCCGCGCACCTGCTTCATCGCGTACCACAATCTCCCGTCCGGCAGCGTGCCGACGTCATGCACCGGCACGATGCCGGGATGTTCGAGCATCGCGAGCACCCGCGCTTCAGCCCGCAGGCGGGCCGCGACCGCCGCCGCCGCCGAGCGCATTGCCGAGTTCGTAGCGCGTGGCCGACAGGTCGGGTTCGTCGAGCACGACGCGCAATCGCGCCAGCGCGGCATCGGAGAGCGGCAGCACGCGTGGCGGCTCGCTCACTTGGAATCGACGCCAAGAAGCGCCCTGGCCTCGGCGCAAAACTCGTCGTCGTCGACGGTGAGCTCGCGCAGCCGTTCGAGCACGCAGGCGCGCAGCCGCGTGCGCGCCCAATGCAGCCCATTCGTGACCTGCGTGACCGGCATCCCGAGTTCCTTAGCCGAGATCGGCGTACGACAGCCGCTCCGTCCGCGACGCCGCGTCGAGGTCGTGGCGGCGCAAGAGTTCGTAGAACGTCTCCTTGTCCCTCCGCGGCGCAGATCGTTTGCAGTTGCGCCAATGCCGATTCGAACAGCGACTTCATCCACTCGCGGTGGAAGTAGTCCTCCATGCGATCGGGCGCGGGCGGCTCGAGGCCCTTGAACTCGCCCTCCGCCGACCCGAAATCGAGCGACAAGGGCGCAATGCCACCGCCGCGCTTCAGTCGTGCCGCCGCCTGCCGCTCCTTGCCGAAGAAGCCGTCGATGCAAACGCACAGGAACGTGCGGAAGCGGGCGCGCGCCGGATCGAACCGCTCGAAGAACTCCTTCTCGAGTGCGCGCGCGAAGAACTCCTGCGTCCAGTCGCGCGCCTGCTCCGCATCCACGCGCCATTGCAACCGGAGGTACTTGTAGACCGGCTTACCAGTAGGCCTCGACCAACCGCGCCCACCCGCGCTGTCGCTCCGTCGCATCGGCGCACCGCACCGCGTGCAGCACCGATTGGCGCGTCAGCGGGAAGCGGTCGGATGACGATTCCATGACACTCCTCAGGCTTTCGCGCCAACGTTGCGCAAAACGCCGGCGTATCGTGCGCCCCCTGCCCGCGTCGGCAACGACGCCCACAACTCCGACGCAACATCTGAAGCAACAACTGTACTGACGAAGGAAAGCCGTGATGCGAAACGCCGGCAAGGGTCTCGTGCTCCTCGCGATCGTGCTGGCGGCGGCCGCCAGCATCGGCTTCTGGATCATGAGCGGCGGCAACGACAAGCCGACGCTCGTCGCGGGTGGCAAGACGGCGGCCGAAGGTGGTGCGCGCGTCGACGCCCTCGCCGCTCCAGCCGATGTCGATCCCCACACCGACGGCGGGCTCGCAGCAGAGCGCGCCGCCGACCCGAAGGCGACAACGCCGGAAACTGCAACTGCCGCGACGAGCGCCCCGATCCCGACCGCCGATCACCTGATCGGCATCGTCGTCGACGCGCAGGGGCAGCCGGTCGCGGGCGCGAACGTCAGCTACGGTGGCTCGACGTTGCCGGCGTTCGCGCGCGGACGGGGCGGTCCAGGTGGTCGTGGCGGACGTGGCGGCCGCGGGCGCGGACGCAGCGGCATCAGTTTCATCAACCCCACCAACGCCCCCACCGAAGTGCAAAACGTCACGGCGAAGACCGGTCTTGACGGCAGCTTCCACCTCGCGAAGCCGGCGCGCACGGAAGGCATCGAGCTGCGCGTCGACCATCCCGACTACGTCCTGCTGGTGCGCAACGACCTCGTCTTGCCGGCCAGCGGCCTCGACGTCGGGCACTTGAAGCTCGAGGCGGGCGGGGCTGTGACCGGCTTCGTCTATGGGCCGGGTGGCGCGAAGCTTTCGGGCGCTGACGTGATCCTCAGCGATCCGCCCAACGAGGAGCCCGGGCGCAACTTCTTCAGCTTCAACTTCGGCGCGCGCGGCGAGCGCCATGCGACGACCGACGAGGAAGGGCGCTTCCGCCTCACCGGCATGCCGGTCGGCAAGGCGGTCGTCGAAGCAAGCGCGGACGGCCTCGTGACCAGCGTCTCGGCGCCGATCGAAGTCATCGTCCAGCAGACGGCCGGCGAGGTCGTGCTCCACCTCGAACGCGGTTTCACACTGAAGGGCACGGTGAAGGACGCGGGCGGCAAGCCGGTCGCGGGCGCGGAACTGACCGCTGCCGACCCCAGCGACTGGCAACGGCTCATGCGCAGCACCGGCACTCCGGACTACGTGACGGACGATGACGGTCGGTACGAGATCTCCGGCCTCAAGGCCGGGGCGATCAGCATCACGGCGACGGCGACCGGCTTCGCGCGCAAGGAGACGCCGAACATCGATCCGGCGCAGACCAGCACGCTCGACATCACGCTCGGAGAGACGCTGTTCGTGGCCGGGCGTGTGCAGTTGAAGGGCACGTCGGAGGCGCCGAGCGACATCAAGGTGCAGCTCGTCCCGCACTGGGGCGACAACAACATCAACATGCCCCTGCTCGACACCGAAGATCTGGAGAACAAGTCGACCGACGCCGGCTTGTTCCGCGTCGAAGGCGTCGAGCCGGGCGACTACCGGGTGATCGCGCGCGGCGCGGGCACCACGCGCGGCACCTCGGAGCCGATCAAGATCGAGGACGGCAAGAGCGTCGAGAACCTGGTGGTCGAAGTCGAACGCGGCGCGCTGGTCTCCGGCCGCGTCCTCGATCCGAGTGGCGCACCGGTCACGAACGCGGCGTTGCGCGCAGCCGAACCGCGCCCGCCGCAGCAAGACGACGGCAACGCCGTCGCGCTGACCTCCACCGGGATCCGCCTCGGCGGCGGCCGCGCCCTCCGCATGCCGCGCATGAACTTCGACGGCCGTCGAACGCTCGGGCGAACGACGACCGACGCGGATGGCCGCTACAAGATCGAACACCTCGGCGTGGGCACGCTCGAGGTCGAGATCACCCATCCCGACTTCGCGATGTTGGTCGCGACCGTCGCCGACGTGACCGCCGGAGAACAGCGCAAGGACGTCGATTTCCGGCTGCCGCGCGGCGGCACGCTCGAGGGCACGATCGTCGGTATCGATGGCGCGCCGCGCGCCGGCGACCGCGTGAACGTGCAGAGCAAGTCGATCGAGAGTGTGCATCTCTCTGCGGTGAGCGACGCCAACGGCTACTACCGCGTGGATCACGTTCCCGCCGGTGAGGCGGTCGCGACTCGCGAGGAACAGGAGACTGGCGGCGGTGGTGCCGGCGACTTCGTATTCGTGATGGCTGGCGGCGGCGGGCAGCCGGAAGAGGGCAAGACGGTCCTCGTCGAGGAAGGGCAGACGACGCAAGTCGACTTCTCCCAGATGGAGAAGCCGATCCTTGAGGGGATCGTGACCTGCGCGGACGGCCCGGTCGCCGGTGCGACGGTGTCGGCCTCTCCCGACGGCGGTGGCGGACGCGGCTTCCCGGGGCTGTTCGGCGGGCAGCGCAAGGAAGCGACGACCGGCGCGGACGGGCGTTATCGGCTGACCGACCTCGATCCTGGCACGCTTCGCGTCTCGGCGCGCCACCCGCAAGGATTGGTTCCGACGACGGCCACCGTGACCGTGGCAGCGGGCGAATCTTCGCGTCAGGACTTTGCGCTCGAAGGCGGCGTCATCGAAGGCCAAGTCGTCGGCGCCGGAACCAAGAACGGGATCGAGGGCGCGGTGGTGCAGCTCGAAGTCGTGCGCGAAGAAGACGGCGGGAGCGCCGGCGGCGCGCTCGGCGTGCGGATGGAGTTTGCGATCAGTCTCGGCGGCCGCGGCCGCGGCCGGACGATGCGATTCGGCGGTGGCGACGACCCCGGCACGCGCGTCATGACCGCGCGCGACGGCAGCTTCAGCGTGCCGTGGGTGCCGGCGGGCAAGTACCGGGTCCGGGTGACTCACAGCGGCCACCTCACGGCGAGCAGCGAACCGGTCGCGCTCGCGATGAACGCGCGCGTCTCCGATGTGAAGCTCGAAATGCCGCCGGCGGCGCGCCTCAAGGTGCACGTGCGCAACAAGGCGACCGGCCAGCCGGTGGAAGGCACCGGCGTGCAGCTGAGCACCGAGAACGAAGGCGGCGGATTCGAGATGACCGACGCCGAGGGCGTTGCGACCTTCGAGAGCCTGAAGCCGGGTACTTGGAACGTCTCGTTGCGCGACATCGACTTCGGCCGCGGTCGGGGCGGCGGTGGCGCGAGCGACGCGCCGTCGACCAGCATCGCTTGCGAGGCGGGACTCACGGCCGAGACGACCATCGACATGTGAGCGGCGCAATCGCGGTGAACGCCGCGGCGGCGGCGCGTGCCGGAGCGTGGGCAGCGTGCGATACTGGCTGCCCGCGCAAACTGCCGCGCTGACGCGATCCGTCGGCGCCGGCGCTCGAGCCGGGAGAGCGGAATGGTCGGAGCTTTCGGGGTGGGAGCAGGCGGCGTGCTCGGCATGGCGCTGGCCGCGCTGCTGACACCACCCGCACAATCCAATCCACCCCCACCGACCGTCGCCGCTGCCGACGCGGTTTCCGCGAACCCCGCGGAGTGGCGCGTCCACGCCGCGGCGCCGATCGCCGGTGAGCGGTGGCGCCTAGCCTCGACGGTTGAGCAGCGCTTGTCGGCGCAGATCCGCGTTGCCGGCTCGCCGCTGCGCGAAATTGAGCAGGCCGTCCGCGACGAAGCGGTGTGGCAGACCGAACTCGTGGCGGACGACGGCGGCCTCCTGACTGCGACCGTCGACTACGGCGTCTGCGCCGCGCGCGTGACCACGCTCGCGAGCGAGCAGCAGGGCGCGAGCGCCTACGACCGCCGCCGCTTCACGGTGACCGGCAGCGCGAACGACTCCAAAGTGCTTCTGCTCGAGGAGCCGGTGAGTGACGCGAACGCGCCGCGCGTCGTGTTCGAGCCGCCGCGGGCCGTGAGCGCGGATCTTCGCCGCCGTGTCGAGCAGGATGCGCGCGAGACCCTTCGTGGCGGGTGGTTGTCCGAGCGACTGGCGCTCGCGCCGCTGGTGGCCCGTCAGCCGTTCGACCTTCCGCTCGATCTCGGCGCGCAACTGCTCGCCGACCCATTGCGCGGCGCGACCCTCACGTCGTTCCGGTTGACGCCGCAGTCGGCGCGACGCGAAGGCGAACGCGACGCCGTCGTGCTGGACGCGGAGGTCCAGGCCGAGCTGGCGCCGAACGAAGCCGACAAGGAGGTCCCCGCAGTGCGCACGACGTTCGTCCTCACCGGCGAGCTCGTCGTCGGACTGCTGGATGGCCGGCTGCTCCGCGCCGCGCTGTCGGGGCCGGTCCGATGCGAGGGCGCGGCGGAGCATTCGGGCAGTCCGATCGAAGTCGCGGGAACGGGCAACCTGACCTGGACGTATCGAGCGGAGCCGCTCGCGCGCTGAATTCGGCAGACTGATCGGACTTTCGCGGCGCGCGCCGTCTGCCGACGGAGCCGCTCATCGTCGAAGAAGGAAGCTCGGGCCATGCAGAAGCGCTCATCGAATCGCCGTTCCATCACCGGGTTCGCGGTCGTGCTGGTCGGCAGCTTCGCCGGCTGCTCGAGCGAGCCGACGAAGCCATCGAGCGGCGGCGAGGTGCATGCTGGGGCGCATTCGACAGATGCAGACGCGACCGCTGTCGGGAGCGGGCGGCCACCGGTCGCAATCCGGCCCGCGCCGAGTCTCGATCGGAAGCACGCGCTCACCGTGCACGACATGGTGCGGCTCGAGCGGGTCGGCGCGCCGATCCCGTCGCCTGACGGCCAGTGGCTGCTGCACACGCGCCAGACCTGGGATGCCGACGCGAACCAGAAGACCACGAGCCTCTGGGTGGTGAACGCCGACGGCAGCGGGACCAAGCGCCTCACGACGGCGAAGGGCGTAGCGGATTTCTCCCCGGTGTGGGCGCCCGACTCGAAGTCGCTCTTGTTCTGCTCCTCGCGCGATGGCGGCGGCAAGGTCTGGTCAATGCGCCTCGACGGCGGCGAGCCGCGCAAGTTCGCCGAGTTCGCGGTCGAGGCTGACAACCTGCGGCTGTCGCCGACCGGTGCCCACCTCGCGTTCAGCGCCGAGGTCTATCCCGGCACGACGCCGGAAGAGACGGCGAAGCGCGATGGCGAGGCGGCCAAGAACCCGGTGAAGGCGAAGAGCTACGAGAAGCTGATGGTCCGCCACTGGGACACGTGGGAGGACGGCAAGCGCAACCACGTCTTCGTGCTGCCGCTGGCGTGGGATGCGGATGGGAATGCGACGGCGACGGGCGCCGCGGTCGACCTGATGAAGGAGCTCGACGCTGACTGCCCGACCAAGCCGTTCGGCGGCAGCGAGGATTTCGTCTTCTCGCCCGATGGCAACGAGCTCGCCTACGTGGTGCACGCCGGCGCCGACCGGGCGTGGACCACCGACCTCGACGTTCACACCGTGCCGGTGGCCGGTGGCGAGGCGAAGTGCGTGACCGACGCGTACCGCGGCAGCGACAAGTCGCCGGCCTACTCGCCCGACGGCTCAACGCTGCTGTGGCTGTCGATGGCGCGGCCCGGCTTCGAGGCCGATCGACAGGTGATCCATCTGCTCGATCGCGCGAGCGGCGCGGTGCGGACGGTCGCGGCGGACTGGGATCGCTCGGTCGGCTCGGCGCTGTGGATGCCGGATGGAAAGACGCTGATCGTGACCGCCGAGGAGGAGGCGCGACTGCGGATCTTCGCCGTCGATGTCGCGAGCGGTGGAGTGCGTCCGCTCGTGACCGAGCACTGGAACGACGGTGTCGCGCTGATCCCGGCAAACGGGAACGAGCCGGTGCGGCTGACCTACGCGATGGACAGCTTCACGTCGCCGGCCGAGCTGTTCCGGTGCGACGTCGACGGGGCGAATCGGCTGCGGCTGACGCGGGCGAACGACGCGCGGATCGATCGGATCGAGATGAGCCAGCCGGAGGACTTCTGGTTCGAGGGCGCCGAGGGCGCGAAGGTGCACGCGTGGGTGGCGAAGCCGGTCGGGTTCGAGGAGGGCAAGCGCTACCCGGTCGCGTTCGTGATCCACGGCGGGCCGCAGGGCGCGATCGGCGACCACTTCCACTACCGCTGGAACCTGAACGCCTTCACCGGCGCGGGCTACGCGGTGATGACGGTCAACTTCCACGGCTCGACCGGATTCGGGCAGGCGTTCACCGATTCGATCTCGGGGGATTGGGGCGGCAAGCCGTTCGAGGACCTGATGAAGGGGCTCGATGCGGGGTTGGCAGCGTTCCCGTGGATGGATGGCGAGCGGGTCGGCGCGCTCGGCGCGAGCTACGGCGGCTGGATGATCAATTGGATCAACGGCCACACCGACCGATTCAAGACGTTGATCTGCCATGACGGCGGTTTCGACGAGGCGGCCAATTACTTCACGACCGAGGAGCTTTGGTTCCCGGAGTGGGAGTACCAGGGCGTGCCATGGGAGAAGCCGGAGCTGTTCGAGAAGTTCTCGCCAAGCCGGTACGTCGCCGACTGGAAGACGCCCGAGTTGGTGATCCACGGCGCGAATGACTTCCGGCTGATCGATGCCGAGGGTCTCGCCGCGTTCACCGCGCTGCAACGCCGCGGCATCCCGAGCAAGCTGCTCTGGTTCCCCGACGAAAACCACTGGATCCTGAAGCCGAAGAACTCGATCCACTGGCACGAGACGGTGATCGAGTGGCTCGACCGCTGGCTGCTGCCCGCGCGGTAACGCACCGCTCGCGGCGGCTCGGCGATGCGGCGGGACGGCCGGTTCCGTATTGGGCCCGAATCGCCAACTGCACGAATCGACTGCGCCAGCAGGATTACGCCGAACGGCTATTCCATGACACGTCCTGCAACGTACCGAGAGCCCACCATACGCATCTCCGCCTGCCTCGCCGCCGCTCTGCTCCTGCCTGTGTCGTTTCGCGGTTCAGCGTGGCAGATGCCGGACGAGTCCGCGCCGCACGAAGGCACGTGGCTGCAGTGGCCCCACCAGCACACCTACGGCCGCACCTACCGCGATCGGATCGAGTCGACCTGGATCGAGATGACGCGCGAACTGGTCAACAGCGAGCGGGTCCACATCGTCGCCTGGGATGCCGCGGCGCAGGCGCGGATCGTTGGACTGCTGACCTCAAACGGCATCGAGCTCGACGCCGTCGACTTCCTGCTGCGACGCACCAACGACTGCTGGGTCCGCGACAATGGACCGCTCTTCGTGCGCGACAACGCCGAGGGCGAGGGCAATGCGCTGAAGATCCTCGACTGGGGCTTCGACGGTTGGGGCGACGACGCGCCGTCCGCGCTCGACGACTCGGTGCCTGCCGCGATCGCGGACGCCCTTGGAATCGAGCGGCTCGATCGCGCGAAGACGGTCCTCGAGGGCGGCGCGATCGAGATCGACGGACGGGGCACGCTGATCGCCACGCGCAGCTCGATCCTCGATGCGAAGCGAAACCCTGGCCTTTCGGAGGAGGAGCTCGAGCAACGCCTCGCTCGCAACATCGGTGCGACGAAGGTGATCTGGCTCGATGGCGCGCCTGGCGGGAAAGCCGACATCACCGACATGCACGTCGACGGTTTCGCCCGCTTCGCTGACCCGCGCACGCTGGTCACCATGAGTGCCGCCGACCTCGGGTATTGGGGGCTGTCGGAGGCCGACGTCGCGACGCTCGCCGCCGCAGACGATGTCGACGGGCACGAATATCGGCGACTCGAGCTCCCGCTGACCAACCAGAACGTCGTGACCACCTGGGGCCTCAACCTCGGCTACAAGGGTTCGTACGTGAATTTCTACGTCGGCAACACGGTCGTCCTGGTGCCGACCTACGCCGACGCGAACGACGCGGTCGCGCTCGCGCTGCTGCAAGATCTGTTCGAGGAGCGCGTTGTCGTCGGCATCGACTGCCGCAACCTCTACCGCTTCGGCGGCATGGTCCACTGCGTCACGCAGCAGCAGCCAGCGAACTGATCGGCCGGAGCGGTCGCTCGCCATCGGCGAAACTCGACCGCTCTTCCGGTGACCTCGCTCCGTACGATCGCAAGCCAACCGATCGTCGCCGCGGAGTGCCCGCTCGTGAGTCATCGCCTCGCCTTGCTTGCAATCGTCAGCGCATCGTTGATCAGCCTCGCTGCGGCGATCGTGCCAGGCAGCGCGCAAGTCGCATCGCCCCCCCACCAGGTGCTGATCCGCGCGGCACGCTTGATCGACGGCACCGGCGCGACGCCACTCGAACCGGCGACGGTCCTCATCGAAGGCGATCGCATCATCGCGGTCGGCAGCGACCTCACACCCCCGCCCGCCGCCACGATCCTCGATCTCGAAGGCGCGACGCTGCTGCCGGGCCTGATCGACTGCCACACCCACCTCACGATGGAGCTCGGTCAGTTCGGCGGCGAGTACGAGTCGCTCGCGACCCGCTCGATCATCGACTCCGCGATCGTCGCTCATCGCCACGCCAAGGCGACGCTCGATGCCGGGTTCACGACGGTCCGTGACGTCGGCGCCGGCGGCTACGTCGACGTCGCGCTGCGTGACGCGATTGATCGCGGCGCCGTGGCCGGGCCGCGCATGCTCGTCGCCACGCTCGGCGTCGGTGCGACCGGCGGCCACTTCGACGAAAGCCACCTTTCGCCGTTCCTCGAGTTCCGCGGCTTCAGCGGCATCGCCGACGGCGAAGACGCGATCCGCAAGCTGATCCGCACCGAGATCAAGCAGGGCGCCGACCTGATCAAGCTGGCCGCGACCGCGGGCGTGCTGTCGAACGAGGACTCGGTCGGCGCGCCGCAATACACGCTCGCAGAGATGAAGGCGGCCGTCGACGAGGCGCACATGTGGGGCCGCAAGGTCGCGGCGCACGCGCACGGCGCCGATGGGATCCGCCGCGCGATCGAGGCCGGCGTCGACTCGATCGAGCACGCGAGCCTGCTCGACGATGAGGGCATCGCGCTGGCCAAGCTGCGCGGCACGACCCTCGTCCCGACGCTCTACGTCGGTGCGTGGATCCTGGCGAGTGCGGGTAATGCGATCCCCGCGAAGCAACGGGCGAAGGCGAACGAGGTCGCGACCCAAGCTCGCGACGCGGTCCGTCGTGCGCGTGCCGCCGGTGTGAAGTTGGCCTTCGGCACCGACGCTGGCGTCTTCCCGCACGGCTTGAACGCGCGCGAGTTCAAGCTGCTGGTCGACTCGGGACTGACGCCGATGGAGGCGATCCAGAACGCGACCAGCCGCGCCGCCGATCTGCTCGGCTGGAGCGATCGCGTCGGCCGCGTCGCGCCCGGCCGCTTTGCCGATCTGGTTGCGACCAGCGGCGATCCGCTCGCCGACATCACTGCGCTCGAGCGGATCGCATGGGTGATGAAGGGTGGCGAGGTGGTGAGGGGCGCCGGTGAGCGCTGAAGATCCGGAGCAGGGGCGCGTCGCCGGCTGCAGCGCGCCGCACGCTGTCGCGCATGCCGCCGCCGTCGTCGCGTTGGCGCAGCGCGGCGGCGAGGTGCGCGTCTTCGCGGACGCCGACAACTGCGTGCGGCCGCGCGCGGCGGGCGAAGCGGTTGCCGGCGGCGGCAACGCGGCGGCGCTGCCTTTCGTGATCGAAGTGCAGGGCTCGCCGAACTTGTTCCATGAGCTCGCGCACGTGGTGCTGCTCGGCCGGCTGGCGAAGGACCACGCGACCGATTACGCGAAGATCCCGTTCGATGTCATGAGCGAGCAGGGACGGCGGCTGCTCTTCGAGGAGCTGGCATGCTGCCTCGCGAGCTGCGCATGGCATCCCGGCACGCCGAACGAGGTCGAAGCGTGGTTCGACGAGCAGGTCGACATCCAGCCCTGCTTCTTCCGGCGCGACGGCGATCTGCGCCAGTTCCTGCGCGACGCCGACACCTCGATCCAACAACATCAGGCGCAGCTCACCGCAATCTGCGGCCGGACGCTCGAGGAGCTCCGTCGAGCCCTCCGCGACGGCAACTGCCCTCACCGCACCGAGCCACCGCACCCCCATCTTGCGCCACTCGCCGAGTGGTCCCGCCTACTCGATCGCCATTCCTGATCCGGGAACAACGCCGCCGGATTACGAGCGCTACCGAACGAGTCACCGCACACCGCGATCGCGGCACTGACCGAGTTGCGAGACGCCTCGCCGTGCGCGTGTGCGGTGAAGCGTGCGGCGGCGCTACAAAGAGCGGCGGCGCTGTTCCCGGATCGGAGAAGACATGCGGCTCGACATGCAGGCGCTCGATTGGTGGGTGGTGGTGGTGTTCCTGGTCGTGTCGCTCGGGGTCGGGGTCTGGTTCACGCGGCGATCGGGGAAGAGCCTGGCCGACTACTTCGTGTCGGGGCGCGATCTGCCGTGGTGGGCGCTCGGGACCTCGATGATCGCGACAAGCTTCGCCTCCGACACGCCGCTGATCGTGACCGGCTTCGTGCTCACCGCGGGCACCGCGCAGAACTGGACCTGGTGGAACTTCCTGGTCGGCGGCACGCTCACCGTGTTCGTCTTCTCGCGCTGGTGGCGGCGCGCCGAGCTCACCACCGAGGTCGAGCTGATCGCGCTGCGCTACGACGGCCGCGCCGCGCCGTTGCTGCGCGGCTTCAAGGCGCTCTACCTCGGGCTGTTGCTGAACGCGCTCGTCTTCGGTTGGGTCACGAAGGCGATGGTGAAAGTGCTGCGCGTCGTGCTGCCGGACCACGGTCTGCTCGCCAGCGAGACGTTCACGATGGGACTGCTGGTCGGCATCACGTTGATCTACACCGCGCTCTCGGGTCTGTGGGGAGTCGTCGCGACCGACGTGCTGCAATTCGTGGTGGCGATGGTCGGCGCCGTCGTCGTCGCATGGCTCGGCGTCGCGGAATGCGGCGGCCTCGCGACCATGCTCGAACGCGTGCGCGCGATCGAGGCGACCAGCGGCCGCGACTTCCTTTCCCTGCTGCCGACCGGCGGCGACGCGATCGTGGCGCTGCTCGTCGTGCCGCTGGCGGTGCAGTGGTGGGCGGTCTACTACCCTGGTTCCGAGCCGGGCGGCGGCGGCTACGTCGCACAGCGGATGTTCGCGGCCAAGGACGAAAGTCACGCGCGTGGCGGCACGCTCTGGTACGTCGTCTTCCACTACGCGGTGCGGCCGTGGCCGTGGATCGTGACCGGCCTCGCGGCGTTGGTCCTCGAGCCGCGCTTCGCCGGGATCGGCGCAACGGTCGGCGCATCCGGCTCCGAGTTCGACGCTGAATCGGCCTATCCGTGGATGTTCCGCTTGTTGCCGAGCGGCCTGCTCGGCCTCGTCATCGCCTCGTTCTTCGCCGCCTACATGAGCACGATCACCTCGCTGCTCAACCTGTCGGCGAGCTACCTCGTGAACGACTTCTGGCTGCCGCTGCAGGCACGCCGCCAAGCGCAAGCCGGCGGCGCTGCCACTGGCGACATCCCCGGCTCGGTCGCGATCGCGCGCATCGCCGTGGCGATCGTCGCCATCGCCGGCATCGCGGTGACCTGTTCGCTCGACCATGCCGGCGCCGGCTGGAGCCTAGTGTGGGAGTTCACCGCCGGCACCGGACTCGTGCTGCTCGCGCGGTGGCTCTGGTGGCGCGTCAATGCGTGGAGCGAGATCGCCGCGCTGGCCGCATCGATCGGCACCTCCTCGCTGCTGCAGATCGACGCGATCGCCGACGCGGTCGGCTCCGGCTGGCGACGCATGCTGGTCGTGGTCGCGATCACGTCGGTCGCGTGGATCGCGACGACGCTGGCAACGAAACCCTGCAGCACCGAGCAACTCGTGCGCTTCTTCCGGCGCGTGCGACCGGGCGGCGCATGGGGACCGGTCGCGGCGGCCGCCGGCACGCCGACCGCATCGCTGCGCCGCGATCTCACGCTCTGGTTCGCGTCGACTGCGGCAACCTACGGGCTGCTCTTCGCCTGCGGCCACGCCTTGTTCGGGGAGACGGCCACCGCGATCGCCGCGGCAGTCATCGCGGTGGTCGCAGGCGCGTTCGTCGTCAAGGGACTGCGACGAGAGGAACCCTGAGAGCTGATGCGTCGCCCGACGCGCGCCGCCCGACGCCCGTCGTCATGCCAGCAGCCCGATCTCCCGCAGCCGCTGCTCGAGGTAGTCGTGCGCGCGGATCGGCGTGGGCCACTGGTTCGGCCGGTCGGCGCTGATGCAACTCGGCAGCGTCTCGATCAGGACCTCCGGCTCGAAGTGGAGGAAGAACGGGATCGAGTGGCGCGAACGCGTGTCCCACGGCGGCGACGGGTTGACGACGCGATGGGTTGTCGATGGCAGCACGCCGTTGGTGAGCCGTTGCAGCATGTCGCCGACGTTGACGACGACGGTGCCGGGCAGCGTGGTGATCGGCAGCCATTCGCCGGCACGTGTCTGGAGTTCGAGGCCCGGCTCGTCGCTGCCGACCAGCAGCGTGATCAGGTTGATGTCCTCGTGCGCGGCGGCGCGAACCTGGGTCGGCGCGGCGACATGGGCTGCCGTGCGCGGCAGCGGCGGGTAGTGGATCGCGCGCAGGATCGAGTTGCCGCGGGCGATCCGTGCGGCAAACCAGCCGGCCGGCAGCCCCAACGTCGGCGCGAGCGCCTCAAGAAGCTCGCCGCCAAGGCGCTCGAGCGCGGCGAAGAGCGCGAGCTGCGACTTGCGAAAACCGGCCACCTCGTCGGGCCAGAGGTTCGGCAGCAGGATCGCGGCAAGCGGATCGTCGCGCCCCACCTCACGCCCAACGTGCCAGAACTCCTTCAGATCGGGCAGCGCCTGGTCTCTTGCCTTCTCGACGCAAAGCCGCGTGTAGCCGCGTTGACCGGCGCCGCCGACCACCTCGTAGCGCCGCTTGATCGCGTCCGGCAGCGCGAAGAACGCGCGCGCGCCCGCGAGCGCCGCACGGACGACGTCCTCCGTGATCCCGTGCTCGACAATCCCGACGAAACCGAAATCGCGCCACGCCGTACGCAGCTCGGCGCCGAATCCGCTGACGTGGGCACGCCGTTTCGACAGCGGGAGGATCGGGATCGAGCGAGCCATCGCCGGAGCGTAACCCGCGACGACTCGTCCTCTGGTGAGCGGAACCGTAGGCTTCCCCGCCCGACCCCATCGAAGAAAGGAGCACGGATGAAACACTGGCTGTTCCTGGCTTGGCTTGCCGTCGCGGCGAGCCCACCGCTGCAGGCGCGGGAGGACGACTCGGTCAACGACGATTCGGTCAGTGCAGTGAAGAGCGACTATTTCGCGACGCTGCGCAGCAATTCGGCGAAGGCGAAGAAAGACCTGCCCGCGGGCGTGCAGGCACCGTCGATGAGCGAGTCCGAGCTGCAGGTTTTCATCGATCGCTGCCAGAAGATCTACGACGTGAGCGCCGGCGAGCCGGCCGAGTTCGACGCGCTGAGCCAGATCCTCGCGCTGACGTCGGACCCGTACGTGAAACCGACCAGCGAGAAGTCGCTGCAAGCGTGGCGCGATTGCGCCTCGAAGCTGTTCACCGACTTCATCGACGACGATCGCATGGCGACCTTCGTGATGAATTTCCCCTCGCCGGCCAAGGCGAAGGCCGAGGCGGCGGGATACGCGACGAAGCTCATCCGTTCGAACAACGTCGCGGTGAAGGCGGCGGCCGCGTACCTGTCGCTGTCGCAACGCGCCGATGCTGCGGGCGACACGCCGCTCACGCCGGAGCTGGAGACAAAGCTCCTCGCCGACCTCGCCACGTTCGGCCAGCAGTTCGGCATGGTCGACAGCGTGCAGGGCGGGACCTACGCCGAGTGGACCAAAAACACCAGCTACGCGCTGGTCAACTTGAAGGTCGGCGGGATGGCGCCGGAGATCGAGGCGCCCGACTTGGACGGCGTGAAGTTCAAGCTCTCCGACTACCGCGGCAAGGTGGTGCTGATCGACTTCTGGGGGTACTGGTGAGGCCCTTGCCGGGCCATGTTCCCGCACGAGCGGTCGCTCGTGAACAAGCTGAAGGATGAGCCATTCGCGCTGATCGGTGTGAACAGCGATTCCGATCTCACGGCGATGAAGCCGAAGTTCAAGGAAGAGCAGATCACCTGGCGCAGCTTCTGGAACGGCGAGGAGGGCACGCAAGGACCCATTTCGCGTGCCTGGAACGTGCGCGGTTGGCCGACGCTCTACCTGGTCGACCACACCGGCAAGATCCGGCAGAAGTGGTTGGGCAGCCCGGGTGACGAGGCGCTCGATCGCGAGATCGAGACGCTCGTCGCCGAGGCGAAGAATCCCGCGGGTGCCAAGCTGAAGGGCAAGGCGGGCGCGGAGTAGCCAAGCGCCCGCGCTGATCGGCAATCCTCCGGGCCGGTGTGCAAAACGCGCCGGCCCGGTTTCGTTCTGCGGCGGACCCGAAGGAGCGCGGCGATGCGAAGTTGGGTGGTGGCGGTGCTGCTGCAGGGTGCGCCGGGCGATGCATTCGAAGCGCTGAAGCAGCAGGTCGACGCACGGATCGCGGCGGCGCAGCAGAAAGGGCGGTGGCTCGACGCGGTGGAAGTCGCGGAAGCAAGCCGCGCGGCGCTCGAACTCGCGCGGACGCAACGTGGCCAGCCCGGCGAGCTCGACGCGCTGCTGTTCGCGGCGGACCTCGCGGGGTCGGTCGAGGCGCCGGCGACGATCGCGTTGTGGGAAACCGCGATTGAGCCGCTGGCCACCCGTTTCGCCGACGACGAGCGACTCGCGGCGCCACTGCTCTACATGCAGGCGCCGCCTTGGCTGGCCGCGAAAGCCGACGCGCTGCTCGTGCGCATCGACGCCGCAACGCATTCGCAGCCGCTCAAGGCCGCCTACCGCTGGCGCATCCTCGATCGCGAGCGCCAGCTCGACTGGTCCGCGCCCCTCGACGAAGCCGTGGTCGTCGCGCTGATCGACCGGCTCGATGCATTCGCCAAGGAGTTCGGCGCGCTGCAAAGTCAGCTCGGCGCCCACTGGGACGAGCCCGCTCGCGCGGCCCAATTCGCGCTGCGACATCTGCGCATCGGTTGCGTCGCGCCGCCGCTCGCGGGACGCGATCGCACGGGCACCCCGCTCGCGCTCGCCGACTTCCGCGGCAAGGTGGTGCTGGTCGAGTTCTTCGCGTTCTGGTGCGAGGAGTGGCTGTCGGCGCTGCCAGCCGCACGCGCGCAGGCGGCGCGTCTTGCTGAACGGCCGTTTGCCCGCCTCGGCGTGAATTGCGATCCGCCCGGCGCGGCGCTCGACGCCCTCTTCACGGCTCGCCCGATGGCGTGGCCGAGCCTCCTCGATGGCGACCCATCCGAAGGAGCGCTGTTCCGCCAATGGGACGTGGCCGGCCTGCCGACGCTCTACCTGATCGACGCGCAGGGCGTCATCCGCGGAAAATGGCTCGGACTGCCAGGACCGACCGAACCGAGAGAACCAACTCAACCCGACGGCACGGCCGCCCTCGCCACCGACCATGCCATCGACCGCGCCATCGACCTGCTGCTGGCCGAGTCCTCTCCCGTTTCACCGCGACCCGGCACCGGCGATCAGCGCTGAGCTGCCTCAGCGCTGCGTCCAGGACTTGAGCCGAAGGCCCGACATGTTCGAGCCCACCGTGCTCAGCACGCTCGAGCTGTACTGGATCGTCGCGTTGCCGCCGATCTCGACGTCTTCACCGGACACGGTCGCGACAGTCGCCAGCGCGCCCCAGAGGATCTGCACGTTGCTGCCAGTTCGGAACGAGGTGTTGCCGCCCACAACCACGAGACCGGCGAAGTCGAGCGCGCCCGTGACTTCGAGATTCCCCTCGACCAGCAGCACGCCGCAACCGGTCGTCGTCCCGCTCAGCTTGAGATCACCCTTCGCGTAGGTGACCTGCGGCAGGAGTGCCGTGCGATCGCCGAGATTGACGTTGCCAAGCACGTCGAAGGGTCCGTCGTAGGTCACTGCCGCGAACGGAGAGAAGTCGGTGATCAGCGTGTCGACGTCGATTCCGCTGACTTTGCGAACGCTCGGGAATTTGCCCTGCCCGTTCACGCGCCCCTTCTGGTTGGAAGCGAGCTGCTTGGTGATCGAGGCCGTGCTGCCAGGCGTGCCGATGCCAGGAAGCGACGCCGCGCCGCCGGCCGAGCCGTCGGGGTTCAGGTCGTGCCCCGAGATCCGGAACGCCGTCCCGATGAAGTCCCAGTCCGCCTCGGGATCGTGGCAGTAGAACGCCTGCGCCGCCGGAATCGTGATGCGTTCGAACCAGGCGATCGCTTCCACCGTCGACCGCGCCGTGCGCGTCGCACCCTCGATCAAGTTGCCTTGCGCGTCGAACCGGACGTTCACCTGCCCTTCGGAGGTGACCGTCGACCAATCGGCCTCGGCCGCGTCGTCGATCAGGCCGTTGCCGTCGTTGTCGCTGCCGTCGTGCGCCCACGAAGTCACGGTGATGTCCGCGACGTGACCGTCGACGCTCAGCACGTAGCTCCCGGAGAAGCTCGGATCGCCGGTCAGCAGCGCGATCGCGTCGTGAGCGCCGGACGCGGCGGAATCTTCCGCGGCGACTTCCGCCGCGACCTGCTCGGCAACTGTCCGTTCCCGAACGACCGCGAACAGCATCGTGCCTCCCGCCACCATCAGCGGCAGCGCGGCTCCGAGCGCGAGCAGCATCGCGCTGCCGCATTCACGGTTGGAGCCCTGCCCATTCGTCGATCGTCGCTTCATCGGAAGTTCCCTCCGCTTCATGGCACCACCAGCGCCACCGAGAGACCAGTGGTCGCGAACTGCTTGGCATCGGGACGGGCGAAGCCGATCACAATCGCCAGGCGCCGGCCCGATTTCGTGATGTCGAGACTGACGACCTCGCCTGCGATCGGCGCCGCTTGCGTGCCGTCGTCGAACCAGAGCGTGCCCCCGCTCCCACTCCCGCTGTCCGCCTGCAGCCAAAGCCGCATCGGCAGCTCCGCCGGATCGGGGTCGAGCAGCGGCGCACCCGCGGCGAAGCCGACCACCTGGCGGAACGCGATGTTGTCGCAGGCGACATCGTCGGCCATCGGCAGCAGCGCGGGATCGCCCGGCAGCGCGGCCTCGAGCGTGGCGAGGCTCGCCGAGGCGAGGTGCGCGCGGGCGCGGTCGAGGGCGCGTTGCGTCCGGCCGTTGGCGGTGTCGAGCGCGACGCTGCGCGCAGTCGAGCTCATCGAGCCACGCGTGACGGTGCCGGCCAGCAGGATCAGGAACGACAACAGCACCGTCGAGATCAGGACCTCGATCAGGGTGAAGCCACCGCGGCGACCCGCTCGCCAAGGCTCGCCGGTCACGATCCGCTCCCGACGCGCGAAACGCGCAGCGCGCGGGTGATCGATTGCGGCCCATTGTGGCCCGACCAATCCACCCGCACGACGACCAGCAGCAGGTCGGCGGGAGCGCCGGTCGGCGCGGTCACGGCGATGCTGCCGGCGCGGCCATCGACATCGCCGTCCTGCGGCGGAAGTGCCGCCGTGGTGGCACCCTCGAGGACGACGTCGAAGGCGGCGCCATCGAAGGTCGTCTGGAGGGCAGAGAAGTCCGTCGACTGCACCCTCGCCATCTGGTCCTGGAGCGTGCGAGTCGCAGCGGCCTTCTGCGCGCCGCTCTGTTGCAGTTCGTGGGTGGTCAGCGCGACTTGCGACAGGCCGAGAACCGCCACCGTGAGGACTGCCGCCGCGCAGAGCGTCTCGATCAGGGTGAGACCGTGCTCGCCACGCGATTGGCGCGTCGCACCATCCCGCAGCTCAATCGTTCGCCTCATGTTGCGTTCGCTCCAGCGGCATCAATCGCCATCGCGGACGGCCCGCGACTTCACAGCGGATCTCATCGGTAGGCGATGGCGCCGATGAAGTCGGCGCGCCTGGTGATCACGACGGTTGGAACGGCTTTCCTGCCGACGGAGGCAACGCGCGCGGCGATGCTCGCGACGACGCGATCACTCGGCGCCTTCGCCGAGGACCTCGGCGCGGTGGTTGGTCCACCATGCTCGCCACGCGTCGGCATCGCGCCCGAAGCGCATCCCGGTGATGCGGCGCAGGGCGTCGAACGCGACCAGCCGCTCGCTGCGGTCGTCGCAGCTGTCGAGATGAGCGACGATGACGTCGATGGCTCGGCGATCGCCGAGGTGCCCGAGCAAGCTGATCGCGTCGTGATGGAGCAGCGCCGATTCGTCGAAGCGGAGCAAATCCAAGCAGGCGACGCGCAGGTCATCCGGCTTCTGCGCCGCGTAGGCCGTCAGCGCCGCCCGTCGGACGCCGACATCGGCATCGCGCAGTCGCTCCTTGATGCGCGCTCGCCACTGCTTGGCCGGCTGCGCCGCCAGCACCGCGAGCGCACCGCGGCGGGCCTCGACCGACTCCGACCGAAGCGGCACGCCCAGCGCGTCGGCCGCCAGCGGGCCCTGCGCGATGAGCAGCGCCTCGCACACCTCGCGCACGGCGACGCTGGCGTGCGCAAGGCCGACCGCGAAGTGGAGCGGCGGAACCTGCGCCAACGGCTGATCGCCACGCTCGAGCCACTTCGGCTCGGGTGCGGCGGCAATCCAATCGATGAATCCGTCGTCCTGCAGGAGGGCGAGCTTCCCGTCTTCCTCGGCACCCAGCAGCCAGACCCAGACCTCGCCGCCATCGAGCAGGACCCGAGCGCGGACAAGCTGGGGCGCCTTCGCGGCCGTCGCTTTCCGCGGCGGTGGCGCAACCTCCGGCTTCGCGTCTGGCTCCTCCGCGCTCGCCGATGAGGCGACGGCGCAAAACCCGGCGAGTCCAGCCAGCATCGCTCCCGCGATGCCTTGCCGCCGCACGTGGCGGCAGCTCAGGTGCGCTTCCACGACACCACCACCATGCCGCTCGAGAGCTGGGTGTTGATCAGCGTGATCGCCTCCGAGCTGTAGCGGATGTCGACCGAGCCGTTGATCGTGATGTCCTCGCCGGTCACGGCACCGAGCGTGAAGAGCGCGCCGCGCAGGTTCTTGCCGCCGCCGCCGCCGTTGAAGCGGATCGCGCCTGTCGAGTAGATCAGGCCGGCGTAATCGAAGTTGCCGTTCATCGTCAGATCGCCGTCGACGATCAGGATCCCGCAGCCGCTCGTTCCGCCGTTCAACTGCAGGTTGCCCTTGGCGTGGGTGATGACCGGTACGTGGTTCACGAAATCGCCGAGCTGGCCGTTGTAGGTGTCGTCGGGTCCGTTGAAGACGATCGTCGCCATCGGCTTGAGCGAGCTCATCGTGGCGGGCAGGTCGATGTCGGGCACGGTGGCGACGCTCGGTGCGCCGCCCTGCCCGATCACCTTCGGCTTCTGGTTGGCCTTGAGCTGGCTCTTGATGCCCGCCGGGTCGCCGACCGTGCCGATGCCAGGCTTCGCCGCATTCGGCCCGGCGCTGCCGTCGAGGTTGGTGTCGTTGCCGCTGATGAGGAACGCGGTGCCGGCGAACTTGAACGACGACGCGGCATCGTCGACGTAGATCGCCTGGTCCGCCGACAGGTTGAGCTGCGTTCGCTGCAGGACGACCTGGGTCGTGCTGTCGGCGTGACGCGAGGCGCGCTCGATCAGCGCTCCGTTGCCGTCGAGCTGCTCGTTCACGCGGCCGATCGAGGTGACCGAGAGGTAGTTCGCCTCATCCGCCTCGTCGGCGGAGCCATCACCGTCGTTGTCGGCGCCGTCGCTGGCCCATGCCACGACCGTCACGTCGGCCACCGGCCCGCCGTAGGTCAACTGGAAGGTGCCGGTGTAGTTCGCGTTGCTGGCCAGCGCCGCAAGTCCATCCTCGGCACCCGAGGCCGAAGCGTCGCACGCCTGCGAGTTGACCACCGACTGCTCGGAGCTCGTGCGCTCGTGAGTCACGGCGACCAGCAGCGTTCCGGCCGCGACGATCAGGCTGGTCGTAGCCCCGAGCGCCAGCAGCAGCGCGTTGCCGCGTTCTGGAGAATCTGCGAATCGCATGATTCGTTCCTTCATGGCACACGCAACACGAGGTCGTGCACGTTGGTGGTCGCGGAGTGGCGGCCGTGTTGGATCGTGACGGTGAGCTTCGAGCCGGAGCGGAGGAAGGTCAGGCCGCTGACGTCGGCGACCAGCGTCGTCGTGCGTCCGCCGTTCTCCAGGGCCAGTGAACCCGTGCCGGAGGAATCGACGGCGCGATAGAGGCGCATCGGCGTCGTGCCGTTCGCCGGCTCGTAGGTCAGCGCGCCGTCCAAGAAGCCGACGACCCGGCGGAATCGCAGGTCCTGGTAGTCGACGCCGGAGAGCATCGTTTCGGCGACGCTGCCCTGATTCGAGGGGATGCCCTGCAGCGTGGCCTGGCTCGCGGAGAGCAGGAGACCGTCGAGCTGGCTGTCGGTGCGCCGCTCCACGCCGTCCGCCACGTCCAGAACGACAACGTCGCCCGTCGCGTCGAGCGCGACCTTCGCCACCGTGGCCGCCGCGAACACCAGGAACCCGAGGATCGACGTCGAGATCGAGATCTCGAGCAACGTCATGCCGCGTTGGGATCGCATGGGTCAGCCTCCCAGCCGCGAACGACGGACGCGACGTTGCATCGTGTTCACGCCGTTCATGCCCTGCCAAGTCAACGCGACCGTGACTTCGAGTAGCTCGGCTGCATTGCCGGTCGGCGCCGTGACGCTGATCGAGCCGGTCGCGGGCGTGTCGACCGTGTAGGTCTCTCCGCCGTACTGCGCGGCGGTGCTCACGACGATCGAGGTGTCCGCGTCGAAGGTCGACCCGTCGAGTGCCTGCAGCCCCGCGAACGCGGTGCTCTGGACCGTGGCTACCTGAGCTTCGAGGCCACGCAACGCCGTCGCCTTGCTCTGCCCGGCCTGATGGAGGCGCACGCTGTTGGCGGCGACTCCGGTCAGGCTGACCACGCCGACGGAGAGGACGGCCGAGGCGACCATCGCCTCGATGATCGTGAAGCCGCGTTGGCGGCGGCGAGAGTTCCGTAGCTGTCGTCTCACGGTGTTGGACTCCACTTCACCGACCGCACCGGCGGGGAAGCTCGTTGGTCAGGACTAGATCGTCCGTCCGCGGCTCGACTGGAGCGTGGTGGGCCGGTGAGGCGGCGAACGGAACGCGCTTCCCGACGGCGGCGCGCGCGCCCCAACTGCGGCGCTACCATCGCGCGCCCCATGCGCACCCACACCCTCGGCGAAATCAACCTCACTCTGGCAGACCCGGTCACTCAGCCGGTGCGCTGGATCGGCCAGGAGGAACTGCTCGGGCAGATCCTCGCCTGCTGGACGCGCGTGACGAAGAGCGACCTGCCGCTGACGCCGCGCGTGGTCGGCAAGCCGGGGATGGGCAAGACGACGCTGGCGCAGGCGGCGGCGCAGAAGCTCGGCAAGCCGACCTTCATCTATCAGTGCACGACGGACACGCGGCCAGAGGATCTGCTGGTCACGCCGGTGCTGTCCGGCGCCGGGAAGATCAGCTACCACGCCTCGCCGCTGGTGAGCGCGATGATCGAGGGCGGCGTGGCGATCCTCGACGAGGCCAACCGGATGCCCGAGAAGTCGTGGGCCTCGCTGGCGCCACTGCTCGACCACCGGCGCTACGCCGAGTCGATCGTCGCCGGCGTCCGGATCGCGGCGCACGAGGACTTCCGCTGCTGCGTGACGATGAACGACGACGCCTCGACCTACGAGGTTCCCGAGTACATGGTCTCGCGCATCCAGCCGCTGATCTTCGTCGACTTCCCCGATCGCGACGAGGAGCGGCAGGTCCTGCAGTACAACGTCGACTTCGCGCCCGCCGACCTGCTCGACCTGACCGCGAACTTCCTGCAGGAGGCGCACCGCCACAACCTCGACTACTCGACGCGCGACGGCATCAACATCATGCGCTACGCCCTCAAGCTGAACAGCGCGCGCGGCACCGCGATCGACGCTGCGTTCCACCAGGCCGTAAAGCAGGTCCTCGGCGACGACGCCGAGAACTTCGAGGAACGCGCCGCTGGCCTCTTCTTCCCGAAGGACGTCAAGGATCTCTCCGAGTTCATGACCTCGGACGAGGACCTCGACGACGAAGAAGACGATGACGACGACGCGGAAGATGACGACGCGGAAGATGAGGGGAAGCCGGGGGATGGCGGCAAGCCCCCGCCGAAGGGCAAGCGCGGCTGAGCGCGGTCATGCCGTTGCCCCCGCCACTGCGCTGGAAGAACGTCGAGGTGATCCCGCTCGTCCACGGGCGGGTCGCGTTCGCGGTGGCGGTGCGCGAGCGGATGCTCTCGAAGCGCCATGCCGCCCTCGCGGTCGAGCTCCCGCCGAGCGTGCGCGCGGCGATATTGAAGGGGCTCGATCTGCTGCCGAAGGTGCACGCGGCGGTCTACCGCGACTGGACGCGCAGCGAGTTCGATGGCGCGCCGTGGAGCCCCGAACGCGAGGCGCGCGGCCACGACGATGACGTTTCGGCCGCGACCGGACTGCGCGCGTGGTACGTGCCGATCGATCCGTGCGACGCGATCGTCGAGGCGTTGCGAATCGCGCGCGGCGAACGCGTGCCGGTTCATTTCGTCGACGCCGAAGTCGAGGATTTCGCCGGCCGGCGCTTCGTCATGCCCGATCCGCACGCGCTGCTGACGCTCGGCGTCGATGAATTCTGGTTCGCCGCGCTGCCGACGATCCAGCGCGAGCATCCGCCGACTCCCGAGGATCATCTGCGCGAGCGGCACATGGCCGCGCGACTCGCAGTCCTGGCACAGGCGAACGAGCAGCGCGGCGACGTGCTGTTCCTCTGTGGCATGGCGCACTGGGAGCGCATCCGCCAGCACCTCGTCGACGGCAGCGGAGCTCTGCACTCGGGCTGCGGTCCGGCAGCAGACGACGTCGGCCTCGCGCCGGTCCACCCCGCGTCGCTCTTCCACGTGCTGGGCGAGATCCCGTTCGTGACATGGGCGTGGGAGCAGCATCGCAATTCGATCGACTTGGCCCGTCACGACCAGATCCTCGCGATCAAAGAACTGGTCCTCGCGACGCGCGACCTCTACCGCAAGGAGGAAGGCGACTCGCTCGAGCAGCCAACGCCGGCGGCGCTCGCCACGCTGTTCGACTTCCTGCGCAAGCTCGTGGTCGGCCGCAATCGCCTCACGCCCGACCTCTACTCGATGGTCGTCGCCGCGAAGGGCGTCATCGGCAACGACTTCGCGCTCACGTTGCTGAACGTCGCCGCGCACTATCCGCCGAACTCACTCGAGCCGGAGAGCGGTGAGCGCAAGACGCCTGCCGCAGCACCCGCCGATGAGCCCTACGACGGCCCCGCCGCCGGCCTGCTGTTCGAGGCGACCGGCGAACGCGCCCGCATCGGCGACGCCGTCGCGCGCATCACCACGCGCGCACCTGGCGATTGGCGCACGTTGAAGCGGGTGCGCCTCCACGACAAACCCCCGAAGATCGACCGCGAGCGCTGGAGATCGGTGTGGAACCCGCATGCCTCGTGCAGCTGGCCACCCGAGGACATCCTGATCGAGAACCTGCGCGCCTACGTCTCGAATCGCACGCTGTCGCTGGCCGGCATCGATCGCGTTCGCACCGAGGAGTTCTCGAGCTCGCTCAAGGACGGCCTCGCGATCCGCGAGACGCTGCGCGATCTGCCGCTCGGGAAGATCCACGTGAAGATCGAGCCGCGCGTGCCGGGCAAGGTCGGCGCCGTCGTGCTGGTGTTCGAGGAGGACGACGCCGGCACCCGCTTCCCGCTGCGCATGACCTGGATGGCGGAGCATCAGCAGGAGTCGACCCTCGCCTTCTATGCCACCGATCCGCTCGCGGATCTGGTCGGGCCCGGCATCGGCCGCGCGCGCTACGGCGGCTGCATGTTCCTCTTCCCGCCGATCGCGATCCCCGACATCTGGGACGACCTGCGCTTCGAGAAAGCGCGCCGCCCGTCCGAGCGCCTGCTGCTCGCCGCGCTGTTCCACGCCAAGGACCGCTTCGTCGCCTACGTCGCTGCCAAGCCGCCGCGCCCCGAACTGGTCGCGACGGCGAAACGGCTGCGCCACCACATCGTCCACCTGCCACTGTCGACCTTCAGCGCGCGCACGCTCGCGAGGCTGCGTCGGGTGCACGTGCTGAACGGCCAAGTGGTGCGGAGCTGGGCGGCGCGGTTCATCCGGTAACTGACCAACGACGGACTCTCTCCGATCCTGAATCCGACTGTGAGGACGCCATGAAGCTCTTCGTCTCGCTTGCCGGCGCGATCGTCGCGGGCCAGTCGCTCGCTGCTCAGCTGCACGGTCAGGAGGCGCCAGCAGCAGCGGCGCAGGATGTCGCGGGCGACGCGACGATCACCGAGGAGATCCTCGCGATCGCGGAGATCGCGCGGAGTGCGGCCGACGTCGCCGCTGGATTCAACTTGGCGTTCCGGCCGCGCTGGGACGTGGTGAAGGGGACGCTTCCTGCCGCAACCAAGCTGGCGCTGCGCACTTGGTTCACCGAACGGATCGTCGCTGGCGCGGAGGTCGAACAGCAGGTCTTCGTCGGCTTGTTCCGCGTCGCCCTCGATGCGGCGACGGCGGCCGCCGGCGACTCGATCGAGCGAGTCGACGACGACGCACGCGAGCTGGTCGCGCTGCTGTTCGACCACCAGGATCACGCCACCGTGCCAGCGAAACTCGCACTGCTCGTCCTGCTGGAGCAGGAGACCTGGGGCGTCGTCTCCGACGAGGTGCGCCAGCTCCTGCCGCGCTACGTCGTCTACGCCTTCCAGACCCAGCAGCTCGACGTGGTCGCGCAACTGCTGCGCGACGACGGGTTCCGTTGCCGGGACGCACTCGCGCTGCGCGCGCGCGAAGAGGCTTTGCGGCAACGGAAGAGTGACTTCGCGATCGCGGTCATCGACCAGTTCGGGCCGCTGCTTGGCTTGTCGAATGGGCGGCCGGCGGTGGCCGAGGCCGAACTCACCGCGGAGCTGCTGGCGCTGCTGGCGGACTCGAATGTGTCTTCGGCGGCGCTGCCGGCGGCGTTCAATCGCCTGATTCGGCCGCGCCGCGAGCAGGTGGCGCCGGTGCTGTCCGCCGCCACGTCGGCGGCGCTGCGCGACTGGTTCCTGCGGCACATTGCAGCCGGCGACTCAGCCGAGGGCGAGCGGTTCCTACAGCTGTTCGAACTGGCGCGCGACGCCGGCGCAAGCGTCGTCGACCTCGTCGCGGTCCTCGCCGACACGCCCGACCTGGCGACGGCCGGCCTCAAGATCAATCTCCTCGCCGCCATTGATCAACGCACCTTCGGCGACCTGCCCGATGTCATCGACGTCGCCGTCGCCGGCTATGCGTGCTACGCCGTCGATCGACAGCAGTTGCCGTTGTTGGAGCAGCTCGTCACGGAAGGGCGCTTCCGGACACACGCACGGATCGCGCGGCGAGTGCGCGAGGCACTGCTGTCGGCAGAGGCCGCCCATCCCAACTTCGCCGAGGCCGCGAAGGAGCGGGTCGGCAGCCGGGTTGGCCTGAAGTCGCAGCGCCAGCTCGCAGAGGAGGCGCGCGTCGCGGCGGAAAATGAACGAATGGACCAGGAGCGGATCGCCGAACTCGCCAGGCGATTGGAGATGCAGCAGCTGCAGGCGGAGCGCGAGGCTGAGATGCTGCGCGTTGCGGCGCAGCGCGAGACTGATCGTCGCGCCCAGGTGGAGGACGCCTTCGCGCAGCTCCCCGCCGCGCTCGCGAGCTTCGACCGTTCGCGCGTCGCGCGTTGCCTCGCCGGACTCGCGCTGGCGAACACGGACGAGCACGCAGCGGCGCGGACCACGCTGCGGGAGTCGGCGGTGGCGGCGCTGTCGAAGGCGATCGCCGCCTGCCCCGACGTTGCCAACTTGAGCGAGGCGGTCACGCGCATCGAGGAACTGACGGCGCTGGCCCCGCTCGATCGCGAGCTGGCGATCGCCGCCACCCGGCCGTTGCTCGGCCGGGTGCGCACGCTCCCGGACGAGGACGCGGTGGCGTCGCTCGATCGCATCACGACGCTGTTGACGCGCCTCCAGAACCGCGCTGGCTCGCAGGGGCTGCTGCGCCTCATCGAGCCCGACCTCGCGCTCAAGCGGACCCGCGTCGCCGCGCGTCGGCTGGTGGTCGCCGTCGAGTCCTGCGTCGCTGCACGCGGCCGGCCCCCGACAACGCTGGACGAACTCCTTCCGAGCGGCGCCGCGCCGGGCTATGTCGCCGACCGCGCGGCGTTGTGGGATCCCTGGCGCCGGCCCTTCACGCTCGAGATCACCGGCGGCGCGATCGCGATCCGATCGGCCGGACCCAACGGCGTCGCCGGCGATGGCGACGACGTCGTCGCAGCCAGTACCGCACGCTGACCGACCGCGCGCCCGCATCGGCGGCGGGCGCGGCAGAATGCGCCCCCTCATGGGAGGGCAGTCGATGGCGCAGCGCAAGGTTCAGCTGACGTTGGCGCAGGTTGCTGCGCTGGTGCAAGGGCGGTTGCAGGGTGATGACGGTGCTGCGGGGGTCGTCATCGACGGCGTCGGGCCGATCGAGTCGGCGGGGTCGAACGAAATCGCGGCGCTCGATGACAAGCGCTTCCTCGAGGCGGCGAAGGCGTCGGGGGCGGCGGCGCTGCTCTGTCCGCCGAAGCTGGCGGCGGAGCTGACGGGCAAGCGGCTGATCGTGACGCCGATGCCGCAGATCGCGCAGAACCGTGTCATCGACGAGCTCGGGCTCTGGCCATCACCGTGGAATGAGACGGGCCAGCACCCGAACGCTGTGGTCGATGCGACCGCGATCCTCGGCGAAGGCGTGGCGATCGGCGCCTGCGCCGTCGTCGGTCCGCGCGCCCGCATCGGTGCCGGCACCCGGCTCTACCCGCATGCCGTCGTCGAAGCCGACGCGGTCGTCGGCGCACGCGGCCGCATCCATTCGCACGCCGTGATCTGCGCCTGCGCGACGATCGGCGACGACTGTGTCATCGGCCACGGCGCGGTCGTCGGCGGCGAGGGTTTCGGCTTCGGCTTCGGACCGACCGGCCCCGTCCGCCTGCGCCACATCGGACGCGTCATCGTCGGCCACCGCGTCGACGTCGGCAACCACGTGACCATCGACCGCGCGCGCTTCGGGGAGACGCGCGTCGCGGATGACGTGAAGCTCGACAGCAAGGTCCACCTGGGCCACAACGTCAGCGTCGGCGCACGCACGATCCTCGCCGGCCTGACCGGCGTCGCCGGCTCGAGCGAGATCGGCGAGAACTGCCTCATGGGCGGCCAGACCGGCATCGCCGACCACGTGAAGGTGGCGAGCAACAGCCGCTTCGGCGCCCGCTCCGGCATCGCCAGCAGCATCACCGAGCCGGGCGACTACTTCGGCTTCTGGGCCCGCCCCCACCGCCAGGCACTGCGCGAGATGGTCGCGTCGGAGAGACTCCCCGAGGCGCTGAAGACCATCGCCAAGCTCGAAGAGCGGATCGCAGCGCTCGAGAAAGCGCGGTCCGGCGCGAGCTGACGGCGGCAAAGCGCGCCCAGACAGCATTGAAGTTTCCGTCGTCCGTTCGCGCTTCGCTCGCGTCCAAAGAGCGAACGACGCGAGCCGTGAATCCGCATCGATGAGAACGGCAAGGTCGATCTCCTAAGTTCTTAGGAGAGTGTCCCAACACTGCATCGCATTCGGCGTAGGAACCGCCGCCTCGACGTCGTGGTACGCGCGCAACTTGGGCGCCTCCTCGTCGTGCAGAGGAGCGTCGACGGTTTCGCGCAGCGGGGCGGCTGCGGGAGAGAGCGCGGTCCGTCGGATCGGCGCCGGCAATCCATCGATTCGTTCGCGCTGCATGGAAGGAAGGTCATGGCTCGCCGTCGCCCGACGTGGCTCGGGATCGCGGCGCTCGTCGGCGCCGCCGATTCCCGGGCTCTGGCTGCCTCGCCCTGCCTCGTCGCATTGCCGCAAACACCGCAAGCCGCTCCGCCTCGCCGAGATGCCGCTGCGAACGACGCCACCGCGAACGACGCCTACAACTTCATCGCGGGCCTGTTCGAGAAGGGCTTCCACGATCAAGCCGTCGTCGAGGCGACGAAGTTCTTGAAGGAGCGGCCGAACTACGCGCGGGCGAAGGAAGCGGAGGTGGAGCTCGCGAAGCTCGAGCCCACGCCGGCCGAGTTTCCCTACGCGGTCGAAGTGAGCTTCCGGCTGGCTCAGTGCGCGCTCGATCGGCAGGACTTCGCGGTCGCCGCGCGCCGCTTCGACGCGATCGCCGGCGGCGACCACTACCTCGCGCCGGCCGCCGCCTTCAATGCGGGCGAGGCGCACTTCCGCGCCGGTGCCTTCGCCGCGGCGGGGAAGGCGTACGGCAAGGCGGCCGACCGCAAGGACGCCGAGTACGCGAAGAGCGGGCTGCACGGCCTCGGCTGGGCGCACTACAAGGCCGGTGAGTTCGCGTTGGCCGGCGACGCGCTGCAGCTCTGGCTCAAGCGTCACGCGCAAGACAGCGCCGCCGGTGAAGCGTGGTTCCTGCTCGGCGAGTGCCGCATGAAGCAGGACCAGCCGGCCGAGGCGTTGCAGGCGTTTCAGAAGGTCACGCCGGGCGAGTGGTTCGACGACGCGCTGTCGGCAGGCGGCTTCGCCCGCGCGGGCCAGAAGGACGATGCGCGCGCGGCGCAGTGGTTCCTGCGGCTCGAACAGGCGGTGCCCGACAGCCCCCTGCTCGCCGAGGCGCGGCTCCACGCAGGCATCCATCTGCAGAAGGCGGGACGCGACGACGAGGCGGCGGCGGTGCTCGATCGACTGCTGACAGCGGTGCCGACCCGCTCGCAGGCGAGGCGTGGTGGTGGCGCGGGACGGTCGAGCGGCGGCGCGGCGGCCCGAAGCCGGCGATCGCGTGCTTCGAACGCGGCCTCGCGACCAAGCCGGCCGCAGAACTGTTGGGCCGGTTGCAGTTGGCGCGCGCTGACGCGCTCTTTGATGCCGGCGAATTCGAGGCGGCGAAGCTCGCCTACGCGGCGGCGGGCGGCAGCAGCGAGGACGCGGCCTACTCGGCGGCAGTCGCGGCGCTGAACAGCGGCGATCACGCAGGCGCTGCACAACTCGCGCGCGAAGCGTTGAAGCGGTTTGGCAGCGGGCGCCATGGCGCCGGCACGAACCTGGTGCTCGGCGAGGCGCTCTTCGCGCAACAGCAGTGGCAGGAGGCGCTCGCCGCCTTCGAACCGGTGGCGGCGACCGCAGGTGAGGCCACGCTCCGACCACGAGCGCTGTCACGCGCTGGCTGGTGCGCGTTCAAGCTCGATCGCCATGGCGACGCGGCGCGCCATTGGAACGCGCTGCAGACCGAGTTCCCGCAGGACGAGCGGGCGGTCGAGGTCGCGCTGGTCGCGGCGCTCACGCTCGAAGAGGGCGACGACTCGCGCGGCGCGGCGGAGTTGCTTGGCGATGCGCTGAAGCGCTTGGCGAAGGCGGCCGGCCGCGATCGGCTGGTCTACCAGCGCGCACTTTCACTGCAGGCGGCCGGCGACGTCACGGAGTCGAACGTGCTGCTGACCAGCGTGGCGAACGGTCGCGGCGGTGGGCCGCTCGCGGCGCAGGCGGCCTTCGAGTTGGGCGAGCAGGCGTACGCGAAGGGCGATTTCGACGGCGCCCTCACCCACTACGCGAAGGCGAGCGGCGACGACTCGCCAGTCGCTGACGCAGCGCTCTACAAGTCGGGCTGGGCGCGCTTCCAGCAGCAGCGTTTCACCGACGCGCTGCCGTTCTTCGTCGACATCATCGAACGCTTCCCGAAGAGTGCCTTGGTCGGCGAGTCGCTCTACCGCGCCGGCCAGTTCGAGCCAGCGTTGCAGGTTCTCGACGAGTTCCTTGAACTGCACCCGCGCCGCGAGCAGCGCAAGAACGGCCTCTTCCGCGTCGGGCTCGCGGCAGGCGCGCTCGACGGCAGCCGGCTCGACCTCGAGATCGCGCGCACGGAGTGCGTCGTCGATGACACCAGCTTCACGATCCTGGTCACCCGCGACATCAGCGCGAGCCATCCGGCGATGGAGCTGCTGGACAAGGCGCGGCGCGACGCCGAGGATGCGGCCAAGTCGAAGAGCCACTTCCTGGCGAACATGAGCCACGAGATCCGGACCCCGATGAACGGGATCATCGGGATGACCGGCCTGCTGCTCGACACCAAGCTCGACCCCGAGCAGATCGAGTTCGCGCGCACGGTCCGCACCTGCTCCGAGGCCCTGCTCGACCGGCTGAACGGGATCCTCGATCTTTCGAAGATCGAGGCCGGGCGGATCGAGTTCGAGGCGGTCGAGTTCGACCCGCAAGGCGTGATCAGCGAGGTCCTCGACATCGTCACCTCGAAGGCGGTGGAGGGCGGCGTCGAGCTGCTGGCCGACACCTCTGCTGACCTGCCGACTCGCGTCCTCGGCGACCCGAACCGCATCCGCCAGGTCCTGGTGAACCTGGTCGGGAACGCCTGCAAGTTCACGCGGCCAGGCGGCGACGTGGAGATCAGCCTCCGCGCGCGCCCGCTCGAGGACGGCCGTTGCATGCTCCGCTTCGCCTGTCGCGACAGCGGCATCGGCATCCCGAGCGATCGGATCGACCGGCTGTTCAAGCCTTTCATGCAGGTCGACGCCTCGACGACCCGACAGTTCGGCGGCACCGGCCTCGGGCTCGCGATCAGCAAGCAGCTGGTCGAGCTGATGGGCGGGACGATCGCCGTCGAGTCGCGCGAAGGCGTCGGGTCGACGTTTTCGTTCGAGCTGCCGTGCAAGGTCGTCGCCGCCAGCAAGCCGCTGCCCGCGCGCGATCAGGCGGTCCTGCGCGACTCGCGGATCCTGGTCGTCGACGACAACGAGAACAACCGCCGCATCCTCGAGCATCGCCTCGCGGCGTGGGGCTGCCGTCCGACGACGGTCGCGAGCGGAGCGGCGGCGCTCGAGCTGCTCAACGCGCCCGACTCGCCGCGCTTCCGCGTGGCGCTGATCGACTACCACATGCCGGGGATGGACGGGATCGAACTGGCGCGGCGCATGGGCGAGGCGTGCGGCACCGCGGCGCCGGAGTTGCTGCTCTTTTCGTCGCTGGGCGCGTTGAACGAGATCGCGCAGGCGAAGGCGGCCGGCTTCAGCGGATGGCTGACCAAACCGTGCCGCGACGCGCAGTTGCAGGCGGCGCTGGTCGCGGCAGCGGATCGCCGGACGATCGCGCGTCTGGAGTCGGCCCGGCCGTCGGTGCCGGATTCCGCGCCGCGCTCGCTGAAGCTCCTGCTGGTCGAGGACAATCCGGTGAACCAAAAGGTCGCCTGCGCGATCTTGCGCCAGGTCGGCCACGTCGTGACCGTCGCGGGTGACGATCGCGAGGCGCTCCGGAAGCTGCAGGAAGCCGAGTTCGACGTCGTCCTGATGGACTGCCAGATGCCGGTCATGGATGGTTTCGCCGCGACGCGCGCGATCCGCGAACTCCCCGCGCCGCGCTGCGACGTGCCGATCATCGCCCTCACCGCGAACGCGCTGGTCGACGACCGCGAGATCGCGATCAACTGCGGCATGAACGACTACGTGGCGAAACCGGTGCGCCCGCAGGTGCTGCTCGAGGCGGTGGCGCGCTGGGGTTCGCGTTCCGAGGCGCCGACCCGCTGACGCTTGCGGCGCGTGGCGCGATTGCTTCGCCCCGCCCCTCCCGCTTTCATGCGCGCCGATGAATTCCCCGTGGACCGTCGGTCTGGCGATCTCCGCATTGGTCGTGGGCGCCGGCGTGCTTCCGCTGGTGCTGCGTCCCAACGAGCGCGTGCTGCACGCCATCGTCGCGCTCGCCAGCGGCTTCTTCCTCGGCGTCACGTTCCTCCACTTGCTGCCCGAAGTAGCGCACCAGAGCGACTCGATCGCGATGTGGGCGTGCGTGCTGTGCGGCTTCCTCGCGGTCTTCTTCGCCGAGCTCCTGCTGCGTCAGGGCGATCCCAACCAGCATCAGCACGAGCACGACCACGGGCACGAGCACCCCGCCCACCACGGCGGCCACCGCGTCGTCGGCATCGCCACCTTCGTCGGGCTCTCGGTCCACACGCTCGGCGGCGCGATCGGGATCGGCATCGCGTTTGACGACCCGGCGATGCGCGAACCGTTGGTGACGGCAACGCTCGCCCACAAGGCACCCGAGGCGTTTTCGCTGGTCTCGGTGCTGCTGCTTTCGCAGATGACGCGGCGCAGCGTCCTCCTGCTGCTCGGCGCCTACGCGTTGGTCTCACCGGTCGGCATCACGATCGGACGCCTGTTCGCCTCCTGGATGCCGGATGAAATGCTGGCCCCCGCCGAAGGGCTGGCCGCCGGCACCTTCCTGTACGTCGCGGTCGGGGAACTGCTGCCCGAGGTCTTCCACGGACGCAAGGACCGCGGCGCCAAGGTCGCGCTCCTGATGGTCGGCATCGCCGCGGCGGCGTTCCTCTTCCACGAGCACGTCCACCCGCACGAGTGAATCCGATGGCCGAATCGTCGCCCGAATCGCTGCCCGCAGCAGTAGCTGAATCCCTGGCGCTGCGCACGATCCTGCTACCGCGCGACACCAACGGCAGCGGCATTGTCTTCGGCGGCGTGATCCTGTCGCAAATCGACCTCGCCGGCGCCGCGATCGCGCGCCACTACGCCTGCCATCGCTTCGTCACGGTCGCGATGAAAGAGGTCAAGTTCATCGCGCCGGTCTACGTCGGCGATGTGGTCTCCTACTTCGGGCGGGTGCTGAAGGTCGGCAACACGTCGATCACGGTGCAGATCCGGGTCGAGGCCGAACGCTTTTCGGACTGCACCCAGACGGTCGAGGTGACCAGCGCGGAGGTGGTCTACGTCGCCGTCGACCAAAGCGCCCGCCCGATCCCGGTCCGCCCGCACTGACGCGCGCCGGCCCGACCCGGGCTCCGCGGAATCGCGTCCGGCGCCTCAATTGGCGTAGGCCGCCCCGCCGATATCGACCTCGACTGCCCGGTGAACGGGCGCCCCCGCACGCAAGGTCATCGACGCCTTCTGCCTCCGGATCGCTGCGCAGCAAGCTCGTGATCTGCGCACTCTTGATCGTGCTGCTGCCAATCGTGGCGCTGTGCAGCTACACCTTCCTGCGCTCGAGCGCCGTCCTCACCGACCCGGCGGGAGTGCAGTACGCCGCCGAGGCGCAGTCGGCGATGGACAAACTCGATCGCAACCTGTTCGAGCGCTACGGCGACGTGCAGGCCTTCGCGTTCCATCCCGCCGCGAGGGGCACGGCCGAACAAATCACGGCGGTGGCCAACTTCTACTGCAAGGCGTACGCGATCTACGACCTGCTCGCAGTCGTCGACCTCGACAGCAAGGTGCTCGGCTGCAACACGCACGCCTTCGACGGTCGCGAGCTCCCCACCGCCGGCGTGGTCGGAGCCGACCTGTCGACCGAGCGGTGGTTCACCAAGATCAAGTCGGGCCGCGTGCAGGCGGGCCAGACCTAGTACGCCGATCTGATCCGCGATCCGCTCTGCGCGCAGGTAATCGGCGGCGACGGCTACGTGCTGCCATTCGTCGCACCGATCTTCGACGAGACCGGCGCCATCGCGCGCATCTGGGTCAACTACGCGTCCTGGAGCCGGATCGTCGATCCGATCCTCGACGACTGCCGCCATCACATGAAGGAGCGCAGCGGCCGCGACCCGCACGTCGAGGTCCTGACTGCGAACGGGTTGGTCCTCGCCGCCGACGACGCCACCGAGATCCTTCGCGCCAATCGCGTCGACCAGGGCCTCACTGCGGCGAAGCGCGCCGCGTCCGAGACTTCCGGCTTCACGATCGAGGCCGGCGATGGCGGCGAGATGGTGAACGGCTTCGCGAAGAGCATCGGCGCCTTGGGTTTCGCCGGCTACGGCTGGACCGCGCTCGTCCGCGAGCACACGTCGGACGCGCTCGCCACGCTCGGCGCGCTGCGGACCGAACCCATCCGGCTCGGAGTGCTCATCGCCCTGCTGATCGGCGGGGCCGCCTTTGCGCTGTCGCCGCGGTTCACCCGGCCGATCGTCGACGTGTGCGGCGTGGTGGAGGCGCTCGCGCGCGGCGAACTCGACCGCGAGGCGAAGGTCACGAGCAACGACGAGATCGGGCGCGTCGCCGTCGCCGTCAACAAGACCCGCGAGGTGCTCTCCGGCCTCGCCAAGCAGACCACCGCGCTGATCGAAGCCGCGAAGGATGGACGGCTCGCGGACCGGGCGGCGGCGGATCGTTTCCAGGGCAGCTACCGCGGGATCTGCCAAGGAATGAACGAACTGCTCGAGACCGTGGTCCAGCCGATCCAGGAGGCGAGCAGCGTCCTGCAGCAGATCGGCAAGGGTGACCTGACCGCCCGCATGCAGGGCGACTACCGCGGGGAGCACGCCAAGATCAAGGAAGCGCTGAACGGCACCGTCGCCACCATGCAGCGCGCGATCGGCAGCATCTCCGAGAACGCCGACGGCCTGAACCGCTCCGCCGAAGGCATGAATCGGACCGCGAGCGGGATGAACGCCGGCGCCGCGGAGTGCACCGAGCAAGCGAACGTCGCCTCGGGTGCAGCGACGCAGATCAGCGCGAACCTGAACACCATCGCGACGGCGGTCGAGGAGATGTCGGCGAGTGTCCGCGAGATCTCTCGGAACTCGAGCGACGCGAGCCGCATCGCGAGCGTGGCAGTGTCGGACGTGCACGCCACCGACGCTTCGGTGCAACAGCTCGGCGCCTCGAGCCTCGAGATCGGCAACGTGGTGAAGCTCATCACGTCGATCGCGGAGCAGACCAACCTGTTGGCCCTGAACGCGACGATCGAGGCCGCGCGCGCCGGCGAGGACGGGAGAGGCTTCGCCGTCGTCGCCAACGAGGTCAAGGAACTCGCCAAGCAGACCGCCACCGCGACCCAGGACATCGGCACCCGCATCACGGCGATCCAGGGCGACACGAAATCGACGGTCGGCGCCATCGCCAAGATCCGCGACGTGATCTCGAAGATCGCCGAGTACCAGAACTCGATCGCGAGCGCGGTCGAGGAGCAGAGCGCGACCACCGACCAGATCAGCAACAACCTGCGCGAAGTGGCGCGGAGCAGCAACGAGATCGCGCACTCGATCGCCGGTGTGGCGGGCGTGACGAAGAAGTCGAAGGAGAACGCCGAGCAGACCAACCTCTCGTCGGTCCAGCTCGGGCAGATGTCGCTGGCTCTGCAGCGGTTGGTCGGGCAGTTCAAGATCGGTTCGACCAGCGCGCGCAAGGCCTTGGCGCCGGTCGCGGAACCGGTGGCGCCGCACGCCGGTTGATCCGCGCGCTCACGGAGGCATCCTCGGGCGGACCCACCGTTCGCAGGGCCAGGATGCCTCCGTCCATGTCCGATGCTCCGACCGACGCGCAGAACGCGGTAAGGCCCGCCCGCGCCATCGCGATCGCGACGATGGCGAGCCGCGTGCTCGGGCTCGTGCGCGACAAGGTCACGGTCTTCTTCTTCAGCCAGGCGACCGCCGACGCGATCCTGCTGGCGTGGACCATCCCGAACCTCTTCCGCCGCCTCTTCGGCGAAGGCGCGCTCTCGGCCGCGCTGGTGCCGGTGCTGGCGGAGACGGAGCGGCGCGAAGGTGTCGCCGGCCGCAATCGGGTCGCCCGCTCGGTCATCTGGTCGCTGATCGCGACGCTGGTGCCGCTGACCCTGGCGCTGCTGGCGGCGCTGCTGCTGCTGCCGCAAAGGTGGCTGCTGCTCTGCTTCGAATCGGACGCGACCGGCGCGACGACGCTGCGATTGCTGCGCTTCACGCTGCCGTATCTGGTGTTCATCTGTGTGGCGGGCCAGATGCAGGCGATCGCGAATCTCGCCGGACGGTTCTTCTTCCCCGCGCTTGCACCCGCGCTTGGCAACGTGACCTGGATCCTGGGCGCGCTCGTCGCCGGCTGGCTCGCCCACGGTGGCCCGGCCGATCCGACCTGGGTCGCGATCGGGATCCTCGCCGGCGGCGCGCTGCAGGTCGGCTGTCAGTGGTTCGAGCTGTTCCGCACGGGCGAAAACTGCCTCGCCCCTGCGCCGCTGCGCACGCGCGCCGTCGCCGACGTGTCGCGCCGGATGGCGCCGATGGTGCTCGGCCTTGCGGCGGGCCAGATCAACACGCTGCTGTCGAGCTTCATCGCGGAGTGGCTGATCCCGGGCGAGGGCGCCGTCACCCATCTCTACCTCGGGCAACGGCTGATGCAGTTGCCTCTGGGTGTCGTCGGCGTGGCGATGGGCACCGCGATCTACCCGTCGTTGGCGCGGGCGGCCGCGCGCGGCGATGACGGCGAACTCGCCGCGACGCTGGGCACTGCGCTGCGCACGACCGCAACGCTCTGCATCCCCGCGATCGTCGGGTTGATGACGCTGGCCGGTCCGATCATGGCGCTGCTGTTCGAGGGCGGTGAGCTCGATGCCGCGGCGGCGGCCGCGAGCGGCGCCTGCATGGTCGCGTACGCGCCGACGTTGCTGCTGCAAACGGCCGTGCTGCTGCTCGCTCGTGCCGAGTATGCGCGCGGCCGTCAATCGCGGCCGGTGCGGATCAGCCTGCAGGCGGTGGTCTTGAACGTCGTGCTCAACTTCGTGCTGGTGGGTCCGTTCGGCGCGCCGGGGTTGGCGTGGGCGACCACGATCGCGACGCTCTGGAACGCGCTCGCTCTGGCACGTGGCCTCGATCTGCCGACGCTTGCAGCGCGGCGCACGCTGGCGCTGCCGGCGGTGCGCGTGCTGGCTGCCGCCGCTGCGATGGGCGGCGCGGTGGCCGCCTGGCGCTGGTTCGCAGCGGGGCTCGGGCTGCCGCACACGACCCGAATTGCCGGCGTACCGTTGCCGGCACAGCAACTCGCGGTGGCGGGCGGTGGCATCGCGATCGGGCTCGCGGTCTTCTTCCTCGCCGGACGATTCATCGCGCGCGCGGAGCTCGCGGAACTCTGGAGCATGGTGCGCACGCGCCGTTCCCGCCACGAATCGACCGCCACCCGTACGATGCTGCCCCCATGAGAGCCGCCGCGGCCGCCACCATCGCCTTGCTCGTCGCGTTCGGTGCAATTGCGACGATCGCCTGCCACGGCGCGGCGGACGATGGGCCGACGCTGGTCGCCTTCGCGCGCCTCGATCGCACCGCGGCCGAGCTGCTGCGAAACGGCAACGTCTGGGATTCGCCGAACGCGCCGCACGAGCGACCGCGCGCCGAACGGTTCCACGAGCGCGACGACGGCGCACTCGAACTCGAAGAGGGCGCGTTGCTGGTGGCGCAGCTGCCGGGCCGCATCCTCGGCGACCTGCGGGTCGAGCTCGACGGCGAGGTGAGTGGCGCACCCGCGAAGGTGCGGCTGGCTTCGCTGCTCGGTCCGCTGCGCAACATCGCGACGGTCGACAAGCTCGGTGAACCGCTGCTGCAGCGCATCCATCTTCAGCAGCTCGAAGCCGACTGGGCGATGGGGTCGGCGGGGTTCCGCTCCGCGCCGGTCGCCGGCGATCGCCAGACGATCTGGATCCTGCTCTCGATCGAGGTGCCGGCCGGCGGAAAGGTCGTGCTGCGGCGAGCGCGTCTCGGCGAGGAGGTCCTGCCGCGGCCCGATCACCATTCGGTCGGCGCCGAATCGCGGCTGTCGATCCCGCTGGCGTCGGGCCAGACGCGCCGCTTCACGCTGCCGGCCATCCCCGCCGGCGCGCGCGTGACGTTCGCATTGGCGGCGCCCGAGGGCATGGCGCCGCTGGCTGCGCCGCTGCGCGCGCGCTGCCGGCTGCCGGGCGCGGCGATCGCCGAACAGGTCGTGTGGGTCGTCGACGGCAAGCTCGCTGACGACGAGGCCGTCCGACGCTGGCTCGATGTCGCATTCGACGTGCCCGTGGCGCTGCCGGCCGGCGCCACGCTCGAAATCGCGATCGAGGGCGCGCCGCAACGCGCACTTTTCATCGGCCTGCCGGTGGTCGAGGCGAAGCGCGACGCGACGACCGCACCGAACCTGATCCTGATCTCGCTCGACACGTTGCGCGCCGATCGCGTGGGCGCGCGCGGCCTCACGCCGCGCCTCGATCGGTTCGCCGAGCAGTGCATCCGCTTTCCGCGGTGCTACAGCCCGGCCAACTTCACCATCCCGGCGCACGGCTCGATGATGACTGGGCTGCAACCCGCAGTGCATGGCGCCTACCGCTTCGGCGAACGCATCTCGATCCGGCCATGGCCGAACGTCGCCGAGGCGTGCACAGCGGCGGGCATGGCGACCGCGGCGTTCACCGGCGGCGGCTTCGTCGACGCCGCCTTCGGCTTCGATCGCGGCTTCAGCCGTTACAAGATGCTCGACCCGCTGATGACGCGGCGCAACCTGCGTTACACGCGCAGCCCGCGGCGGGCGATGTTCGAGTGGAATGCGGCGGTGCGCGACGGGATGTCGCTCGACGAAGTGACCGGCTGGCTCGACCAACGGGCCGACCGCCGCTTCTTCCTGTTCTTCCACACCTACCACGCGCACGACTACGCGCCGTCCGAGGCGACGGCGGCGACCCGCCAGATCGCGACCGATGCGCGCTGGCCGACACCGATCGACCTGCCCCCCGAGCAGTTCCCGCAGATCGCGCCGGGCTCGCCGCAGGTGCGCCACTACGAAGCGCTCTACGACGCGACCGTGACCGAGGTCGACGCCGCGGTCGGTCGGTTGCTCGACACTTTGGAGGCGAGCGGCGCGCTCGACGATTCGATCGTGATCGTGACCGCCGACCATGGCGAGGGCTTCCTCGAGCACGGCTTCCTGTTCCACACCACCGGACTGCACGACGAGGTGGTGCGCGTGCCGTTGCTGATCCACGTGCCGGGCCTCGAATCGCGGACGGTCGCGACGCCGGTGAGCCTGGTCGATCTCGCCCCGACGATGCTCGAACTCGCCGGCCTCGCGGTGCCCGCCGATCTGCAGGGCGTGAGCCTCGTCCCGCTGCTGCGCGGCGAGGAGAGCGAGCCGCGGCCGCTGCTGATCCAGGACTGTCCTGCGTCCGGCGAGGTGCACTCGGCACTGGTGCTCGGTCGCTTCAAGTACCTGCGTTTCATGAAGAAGGGCGCGGGCGGTCAACCCGAGCTGGCGAGCGAACGGCTCTACGACGTGGAGGACGATCCGGCGGAGACACGCGATCTCGCCGGAGATGAGGCGCAGCGGTCGAGTTTGCTGCAGGCGCGCGCGGCGCTCGATCGGCAGCTTGCGGAGATCGAGGCGCAGGCGCAGCGGTTCGCGGCGCGGCGCGAAACGGGGGCGATCGGCGGCGCCGACCTCGATGCCGAGATCTTCAACCTCGGCTACGGGAGATGAGCGTGGCAGGCGGACGTGCGCTCGTCGCGGCAATCGTGGTAGCGGGCGTGGGGATGCCGCTCGTGCATTGCACGGTCGGCGATGCTGCGCACGACGATGCTGCACACCACGACGCGGCGCTGCCGTCCGTCACGCGTCTGCTCGAACGGCTCGACTCCGCGCGCTTCGACCTGCCCGAATCCGGCGCCTTCTTCGGCACGCTCGGCGAGGCGGCGCCGGACGACCTGCTGCTGGCCGACGAGATGGCGACCGATGTGCCGTTTCCAGGTCGCTGGCACAGCAAGTCGTTCGTCGAGGCGGCGCTCGAAGGCGGCGCGGACGCAATCGTGTTGCGGAAACGATCGCAGCGCCCGCTGCACGATGGGACGCGCGACTCCGTCGCGATTCAAGCCGGCGACTTCCTGATGACGACCGCGCCGGTCGACGCCGACACGAGCTTCCTGCTCTCTGCCCGGGTCGCGCGACTGGCACCGATGCCGCCGCCCACGCCAACCACGGACGGCACGCCCCCGATCGAGCCGGTGCCGCCGAGCCTCGACTACGTGCCGCTCGACCACGTGCCCCCCGAGGGCGACGACTTCGTGCGTGACCTGCACGATCACGCGGGCGAGTTCACGCGCAAGCCGCGGGCGACGCGCCTTGCGGCCGGCGCCGCCGCCGGCGCTCACGCGACCTGGCATGAGCTGCGCGCGGTCGTCCATCCCTATCCCGGCCGCAAGGCGCTCGCCTTCGCCGTCAGCGGCGGCGCGTGCGGCGTTGCGCTCGATCGCGTGGAACTGCGGCGCCTCACTGCGGCGGAGACACTCGCGCTCTCCGGCGACGAGACGGTCGAGATCGCCACCCATCCGCTGCGACGTCGCGTCGAGCTCGACCTCGAGACGTGGGACTGCCTCGCGCTGCCGGCGCCGGGCAGCGTCGAGTTCGATGTCGTCGTGCCGGCACACGGCGCGCGCCTCGAGTTCGGCGTCGCGGCATTGGCGACAGCGCCTAGCGAAGTGCGACTCTTCGGCCTCTTGATCGAGGCGGGGACGAAGTGCGCGCTGCCGATGGCTGCGGCGACGCCACTGACCAGCGATCGGCCGGGCGAAAGGCGCTGGCAACTGCAGTCGATCGCGCTCGCCGCATACGCAGGGCGCCACGTGACGCTGCGCTTCGGCGCGCTTGGTCCGCGCGGAAGCGTCGTGCTGCTCGGCGCGCCGACGCTGCTGTCAGAACCGAGCCCGGCGCCGACTCCGACCGCAGCGACCCCGCCGAACGTGATCGTCGTTTCGCTCGACACGCTGCGCGCCGACCATGTCGGCTGCTACGGCGGCACCCAGGTCGCGACGCCGGCGCTCGACGCGCTGGCCGCTCGCGGCACCCGTTTCGCCCGCGTCTTCTCACCCGCGTCCTACACGCTCCCGACCCACCTATCGATGCTGTCGGGGCAGGATCCGCTGGTGCACGAGACGGTCGCGTCGACCGACCCGATGGATCCGTTGCGGACCCTGCCGCTCGCCGCCCGGCTGCGCGAGTTGGGCTGGCGCACCGCGGCCTTCACCGCCGGTGGACTGGTCCATCCGCGCTACGGCTTCGGCGTCGGCTTCGACCGCTACTCGATCCGCGATCCGGGCGGCATCGTCGGCCTCCATCGCCGCATCGGCGACGCACAGGACGACGACGCGCAGCCGGGCGAGGATCGAATGGGCGAGGTGATCGACTGGATCACTGCGAGCCGCGATGCGCCGTTCTTCCTCTTCCTCCACACCTACCTCGTCCACAACTACCGCCCCCACCCGCCATGGCTCGACCGCGTCGGCGGCGGGCCGCGTCCCACGCGCGAGGAGCTCACCGCGATCCGCGGCGCGGCCGCGGCCGGCGACGCCGCCGCCATCGCGCGCCTGCGGGCGCTCTATGTCGCATCGCTGGCGCAAGCCGACGCGGAGATCGTCGCACGCCTGGTCGCAGCGCTCGAATCACTCGAGCTGACCGAGAACACCCTGGTCGTGCTGGTCGCCGACCACGGCGAGGAGTTCTTCGAGCACCGCATGATCGGCCACGGCGACGAGCTCTGGCACACGCTCACGCAGGTGCCGTGGATCATGGCTGGCCCCGGCGTGCCAAGCGGCGAAGTGCGCGAGACGCCGGTCGTGCTGGCCGACGTCGCCCCCACCATCGCCGGCCGGCTCGGCCTCGGCTTCGATCCGCGCGTGCTGGCCATCGACCAGTTCAGCGCGGAAGCGACCGGCGCCAGCAACGCCGCCGACGACGAGCCGGTCGTGTTGTCGCTGCGCCGCATCGCCAACCGGCCCGACCAAGACGCGTTGGTGCGGTGGCCATGGAAGCTGGTCCGCCGCCGCATCGACGAACGCCCATGGCCAGTCGCGCTCTATCGGCTCGACGAGGACCCGCAGGAATCGCGCGACCGCTCCGCCGACGAACCAGCGCGGACCGCCGGAATGCAGCGCCAACTTGACGCCCGCCTCGCCGAATTCGAGCGCCAGAAATCATCGCTCGCGCAGCAGGAAAGCCGAGCGCAGTTCGAGCTCTCGCCCGAGCTTGCAAGGATGCTCGACCAGCTCGGCTACCCGCAGGGCGCCGCCGAACACGACTAGCCTTCGAAGTCGCGTGGCCGTGCAATGCGTGCCGTGCAACTTCGTCCCGTGCCATCCAAATGCTGGACGACGGCCATCTTCAGTGTCCCGCGATTTGCCCCCCTGCCTCGCCGCTCCTGCGATTCTCGATCGGCCACCCGGTGCATTTCGCACCATCAACGCCGGCACCCCGATTGCCATCGCTCGGTCCAAGGAGACCGCACGATGTTCAGCCTTCACTCTGCCTGCGCCGCGCTCGTCGTGAATGGCGTCCTTGCTTCGGTCGCTCCCGCGCAGCATCTGTCGCTCGTCCGAATCGCGGAAGACACGACCGTCGTCGTGCCGAACGGCCAGTATCCGGTCGTCGACGCTGGCCAAGTCGCCCTGACCGGGATCGACACGGTCCGCGGTGTCGACACCATCGTGATCGGGCCGTCGAACGGGCAGGGCCCACTGGTCTCGCTCGTGAGCGTCGGTGACGCCTCGCCTCACACTTCCGGCAAGCTGATCGCCTGGCTCTGGAACCCCGCGCTCGTCGCCGGCGCGGCCTACTTCCCGGCCGGCGATGAATTCCCCGGCCATGGGTGGAGCGGCTACGACGGGATCTACACCGCATCGACGACAACGTCGGTCCAGTACGTTGGGCTCGGCGGACTGCCGCTGTCGGCAGGCGCGAGCGGGGTCGCGTTCTTGCGCGGGACCTATCCGAACGTGATGCCGCTGAACGGCGGCAGCGAGACCTTGTTGCTGGTCCGCGGCCAATCGCTTCCGGGCGGCGGCACCTACATCCACTCCGACTTCATCGAGATGCCGGCGCTCGACGGGAACTTCGTCAGCGTTCCTGCCCGCACCAACGTCACCGGCGGCACCAGCTACGGCTGCTACACCATCGACATCACTTCCGGCACCGTCGAGCTGGTCGCCAACGGCAGCAGCGTGGTGCCGGGCACCAGCGAAAAGTTCACCTACCTCGGCGCGACCGACCACGACGCCAACGACGTCGCCTTCTTCGGCTGGAGCAAGACCAAGGCGGGAATCTTCAGCGCTCCGCTCCACGCAAACGGCGCCGGCCCGATCACGGCGTGGGTGATGGATGGGGATCCGGCGCCGGGCGGTGGCACGTTCGACACCGTGAACGGTGTCTTCGGCTGGTCCGACGGTGCGCTCGCGTTCACGGCATGGAGCGGGACGACCGAGGGGCTCTACCTGCTGCTCGACGGCACGATCCACACGGTCGCGACCTCCGCCACCACACTCGGCGGTCGGACGGTCTCGCACTTCACCTTCTCGCACCGCGGCTTCGATGGCCATCAGTTGGCGTTCCGCGCGACGTTCACCGATGGCGCGAAGGGGTACGGCGTTTTCGTCGCGACGCTCGATCGAACACGGAACGGTGGCTGCCCGGGAAGCGGCGGCTTCGTGCCGACGCTGACGCTTGATGGACTGCCGATGCCGGGCGAGGACATCACGCTGTCGCTGCGTGACGGGCTCGGCGGGTCGCTCGCGCTGCTGGTCTTCGGCACCGACTTCGCCGATCTGCCGATGGGGAAGTCGGGCGGCTCGCTCCATGTCGCGCCGCTGTTGCCGGACGTGCTCTCGCTGTTCCTGACCGGAAGCGGTGCGGGCACCGGCGCCTTCGACCTCGCCGAGACCATCCCGCCGAGCCTGATCGGCGTGCAGCTCGTGACGCAGACGCTGGTCGTCGATCCCGGCGTCCCTGCGGGATTCACGGTCTCGAACGCGGTGATGGTGCTCGACGCCTGAGCGCCTGACCGCTCATCCGCCGGACGATCGCAACGCCAGCCGCGCCGCCCGCAGCGCCTTCGCCAGCACCGGATCGATCTCGGGGCACGCGGCGAGGGCGGGATTCGCCGCCTGCAGCAGCAACCGCGCGACATCCTTCAGCGCCTCGTGCTCATCGTCGCCCTGCGGCGCCGCTCCGATCGACTTCGCCGCCGCGACCACCCTCGGCGGCGGCGGCCCGGCCTTGCGCAGCTGCGCGATCTCGTCGTCGGTGAGCGCGAGTTCGAGCAGCTTCTCATCGAGCCACGGGTCGTCGAGGAACCGCGCGCGCGCCGCGATCCGCGCCATCGACTCGACCGCGGTCGCGGCGCGCAGGTCCGGCACGAGCCCGACGTGGTGCCAGTCGCGGCCGAGCGGCGAACGCAGCTCGAAGGTGGTCAGCGAGGTGGCGGTGAACCCGGGCGCGAACGTTGCGCTGCCCGGAACGTAGCTGCGCAACTGCAGCGTCGACTGGCCGACGCCTTTGCCGTAGGTCGTCTCCCCCACCAGCAGCGCGCGATGCTCGTCCTGGAAGGCGGCCGCAATCACTTCGGCGGCGCTGGCCGAGCAGCGGTCCACCAGCACCACCAGCGGCAGGTCGGGGAAGAGCGCTGGGCCGGTCGTGAAGTCGGCGTCGTCCTCGTCGACGCGAGGCAGCGTCTCGATGACCTTGCACCCCTCGCGGATGAAGAGGTTCGCGATGAGGCCAGCCTCGTTCACCAACCCGCCCGGGTTGCCGCGCAGGTCGAGCAGCAGCGCCCTCGCACCCTGCGCGACCAGCGAGCGGACGGCGTCACGCACCTCGAAGATCGCGCCGGCGCGGAACAGGGGGAACGAGATCCAACCGATCTCGCCATCGAGCAGCGTCGATCGGGTCAGCGCTTGCTGCGGATTGCAGATCCCGACTGCGACGTCGTATTCCTCGTCCGCACCGCGCGCGAGGTGCATCCGGCACGGCCGCTCGATCGCGTGCTGCACTTCACGCAGCGAGTGACCGGCGACCGATCGCCCGTCGACCGAAAGCAGCCGATCGCCGCGCCGCACGCCCTTGCGCGCCGCATCGCTCCAGTCGATCGCGAACTCGATCGCGAAACCGCCATCCGCCGTCGCCTGAACCTCGAGCCCGAGCGTCGAGGCCGTGCCGAGCAGCTCGACCAGCGCCGACTGCAGCAGGTTTCGCGAGTGGATCGCCTGGCAGTGCGGATCGTGCAGCGAATCGATCAGGCCGTCGACCAGCAGCTCGAACCGTTCGCGCACCGTCTCTTCGGCGAAGTCGATCGACGGCTCGAGCCAGAGCTGCGCCAGCGCACTGGCATCCTCCGTCGCCCAGCCGGCGCCACCGGTCATCTCGAACTGCAGTTGCCGCTGCGCCTCGCGGATCAGGTCCGCGAGCGGAGCCCCTTCCGGCAGCGGCGCGACCGGTTTCGCGTGGTCACCGTCCGCCTCGGGGAGCGTGACGCCGGCGCGCCCGCGCCGGTCGGGCTCTTCGATCAGGCGCTGGCGCACCGCGGCGATCACGCGCGACTCGAACACCGCGCGCGCGACGCCCACGAGCGACGGATGCGAGGCGAACACCCGCTCCGAAAGGTAGCGGTAGAGCTCCAGCACCGGGCTCCCGCGCCACGCCGACTGGCTCAATGGAATACCTGGCGATTCGACCGTTCCTGCTGCGTCCTGCGCCCGCGCCGACGCGAACCCGCAAGCCGCCGTCGCCAGCAGCCATGCCGTCCGCGCGCGCGCGTCGCACCGCCACCTCATCGCGTCGTCGGCTCGTACATCGCGCCGCTGCGGCCCTGCGCCATCAGCTTCTTGCCGTCGACCTTGAGCGTCACGGCTTCACCGCCGCGCTGGATGGTGAGCTCGATCTCACGCTGCGCACGCGCCAAGGTCCACATCACCTGCAAATCGACCGAGCTCGCGACCTCCTTGCCATCGATCGCCGTGATGATGTCGCCATCGGCGAAGCCAAGCTCGGCGACCGCTGCCGAGTTCTCGTTGAACGTGACCAGCACCGCATTGATCGGCTGCGGCGCCCAGTCGACCACGCCGCCGTTGCCCGGCACATGGATCGTCATCACGCCAGGCTTCGGGCCGTTCTGGAGCGTGGCGCGATACTCGCCAGCCGGGATGTCCTCGAACACGGCCTTGTTCTGCGCGCCGTCCTTCTCGATCTGGCCGTGGAGCCAGCGTCGGTTTTGCGTCTTGGCCGTTTGCTCGAGGTTGATCTGGCCTTCGACACCTTCGGGCAGCCGCAGCACCATCGAGTAGAGCGTCGGGATCGACAGCGTCGCCTCGTTCTCGCCCGGCGTCAGCGTGACCTCCGCCGACGCCGCCTCGAACTGGTTCCAGCGCTGCGACTTGTTCGAGCTCATCCACATGGTGAGCTTCCAGCGCCCGGCCTCGACCGGACCAAGCCGCGCGACCCCCTCCTCCTTGTTGGGTTGGCCGCCCGCGCCATGGCCCGCGGAATCGATGCCGTTGCCGACGCGATTGAGCCCGAGGTTGATGGTGCCGGCGAAGTTCGCGCCGGTCATCCCCAGCACCGTCACCCGCAGGGTCGCCGGCGGGCCGAACTTCACTTCGAGGCTGCGGGTCGCCGCGAACACCTCGGCCGCGGTCGAGCCGTAGTCCGCGTGATCCGCGATGAGGTAGAGGTGCGATCCCGACGGCCACGCCCCGAGCGGATCGAACTCGCCCTGCTTCGCCGCTTCGAGCGGCAACCACCACACGCCGACGTCACGCCGATCGGAGGTGCAATCCCCGTGGTTGTAGTTGTTGTCGCCGCCGTCGAAGCGCCACTGGAAGTTGATCTCGGGCACCAGCGTCCCGTCGGGCGCGCGGACCGTGACCTCGAGGCAGGTGGCGCGATCGAGTTCGGGCATCACGAGGTCGTGCTGCACCATCTTGTCGTCGACTTCGACCTGCGCGTGGATCAGGATCGGGGCATTCCAGTGGCGCTGGGCCGTCAGCAGGTAGCGGCCCGGCTTCAAGTCAACGAACGTGTATTCGCCGTTGCCGATCCAATCGCTTTGGATCGTGCCGCCGTCGTCGTCGCGGTCGCGCATCGACTCCGGGTCGGCGCTCTCCCCCGATTCGAGTTTCTTCACCTTGACCAGCGCCTGCGGCGCCGATTTGCCAGTCGACAGCGTCACGCGTCCGCGCACGCCGGCTTTTCCGACCATGCGCACGGTCACGGCCGCCGACTCGCCCCCGCTGCTTTCCGCGACTTTCACCCACGGCGACACCAGGTAGTCGGGCCACGCCGGTCCCGACTGCGGATGACCGAGCGTCGCTCGCAGCTCCCATGAACCTGGCTCGAGCACGATCGTCGGCTGGTTCGCCAACCAGCCCTGCGTGCCTGCGGAGTCGTCGTGGCCCTGCTTGCGGTACTCGACGTTCGCGCATGGCGCGCCGCTGCCATCGGGCAGCTCGACGACGACTTGCTGCGACCGCACCGCCTTCCCGTTCCAGTCGAGCTTCGCGTCGGGCCGGACGCTGACTTGGCCGCGACCGTGCTCGGAGTCGAATACCCAGCCGCTCTTCCACGCCGACGCGGTGTATTGCCCATCACGCAGCTCGGCGAGCTCGTAGCGGCCGTCGCCGCCGGTCATGACCTCGCGGAACTCACCGCCGGTCTCGTACCACGCCGCGATCGCCGTTCGGACCGACTCCTCGAGCGAAGGCGGCGGCGGTGCGCCGCGTCCGACCGCGGACACTTCAGGCAGCAGCGGCACCGGATCGCCGTGGCGCACCGCGCGGATGACAACGCCGGCCAGCGGGTTGCCGCGCACATCGACGACGCGCCCCTTGAGCGCCCGATCGCCGGCGGCGACCGGCTTGCCTGGCGCGCGGCGCATCAGCTCGCCAACGCCCTCGGAGAGCTCGCCCGGGATCGCGGTCGCGCCGGCGGCACGCTCGACGCGTTCGGGCGCCAGCGATGGATCGACCAGCGCCAGGGCCGGCGCGGTGCTCGGTGTCGCCGACTCCCCGTCGCGATCGGCCGCTTGAGTCTTGGCCTGCGCCGCGAGCAGCGACTTGCCGCCGCCACCCAGGAACGCCATCGCGCCGGCGCCAGCGACAGCGCCGACCACCAAGCCGGCGGCCATCGCGATCAACGGTCGAGACATCGGAGCTGCTCCTCGCACCGGGCGGGAACGGCGGGCCGCGCCTGCGGTTCGCCACAGTCTTGTTCAGCGGCTGGTCGGTTCGATCGATCCACCTTGTTTCTGCGGGTTCATCAAATCCTTCGGATTCACGTCGAGCTCAACTCGTTGGTTACCGCGCAGGAGGGTGAAGGTGACTTTCGCCTTCGCGATCGACTGCATCAGGATGATCTGCATCTGCATGCTCGACTCGAACTCGTTGCCGTCGATGCCGACGATCAGATCGCCGTCACGGAAGCCGATCGCCTCCAGCGTGCCCGCGCGATCGGTGATGGTCACGAGCGCGGCATTCACCGTCATCGGTTCGAAGCGGAGCACGCCGGCGCAGGGCACGCGCACGCGCATCAACTCGAAGACGCCGCCGAACGTCTGCAGCGTGTAGTCGCCGGCGGGGAGTCCCGCGAACGTGACGCTGCCCTCCGCGTCGAGCGATTCGTGCTCGGTCTCCTTGGTCACGACGTTCTGGAGCTGGATCGTGCCCGAGCGGCCGGGCGCCGACACGACGAGGTCGGAGATGGTGGGGATCGCGATGGCGGCGCGGTTGTCGCCGGGCACCAGCGCGACCTCGACCGTCGCCAGCGTCCGGCGCTGCCAGGCCTGCTTCTGCTGCAGTTGCAGCTTGAGGCGCCATGCACCGGCCTCGATCGGGCCGAACGTCTGCGTGCCGTCGGCAGCGACGCCCTGGCGACCGTTGAGCGAGCGTGGCGCGAAAGCGCCGTCGTCGCTGCCGACCGGATCGAGCGTGAGCTGCAACCGTCCTTCGTAGCCGCTCCCGGCATAGCCTTCGATCGTCGCCAGGAGCTTCGCGGGCGCGCCGAAACGCACCTGCAGCGCCCGCGTGCCAGGCGCGATGTCGACCGACTTCGATCCGAATCGAGAGGTCGACACCGTCAGCTTGACCGTCGTACCGTCGGGCCACGGCGTGGCAAGGTCAACGTCGTTCACCACCGCGAGCGAAACCCACCAGTTGCCATTCGCCTTGCGTTCGGCGGAGGCGGTGGTGCCAGTCGAACGGCCTTCGGCGTTGCCAACCTCCAGATGGAAATCGCACTCCTCGACCAAGGCGCCGTCGGCGTCGAGCACCTTGACGACCAGCGAGGTCGACGGATCCGCCGCCGGGATCGCGAGGTCCTGCACGACCATCGCGTCCTTCACGTCGACGACGGCGTGCGCGACGATCCGCTCGCCCCAATTGCGGGCGACGCCGACGACGTAGCACCCGGGTGCGAGGTCGCGGAACAGGTAGGTGCCTTGGCTCGCCCATGAAGTCGGCGCGGAGTGGTCGTTGGTGAGCGCGACGAGATCGGGCGGCGTGTTCGCCGGCGCGGGCGCGATCCTCACCATCACGTTCCCGCGCTTCGCGCCGGTCGGGAAGACGATGCGTCCACGCAAGCCGGGCGCGCCCTTCAACGTCAGACGCAGGCGCGCGGGAATGACGCCCTCCTCAACCTCGATCGTCGTCCAATCGGAGGCGAGCACCTCGCTCCATGCCGGCCCCTGCTCGGGATCGCCGAGCGTGGCACGCGCCTCGTAACCGCCCGGCTTCACCGCGATCTCACGCGTCGCGTCGGTCCACAACAGCGTCAGGCCGGCGCCGCCGCTTTGGCCGCTGCGCAGTTGGATCGCGGCGCGCGCGGGTGGGTCGCCATTCGGAAGCAACACGGTGATCGACACGCGCTCGACGGGTGTTGCGACGAAGTCGAGGGTCGCATCGGGTTCGACTTCGGTCGAACCGCCGCCCGGCACTTCGATCGCAAAACCCTCGCTCCACGGTTCGAGCGACCAGCGTCCGGCCGGCAGCTCGGCCAACTCGTAGCGGCCGTCGCCATCGGTGGTCGTCTCGACCCGGCGACCCGCCTGCTCGTACCACGACTCGACGGCGCGCTGGATGGCACGATCGAGCGAGTCGGACAGCGGCGCCGCGAGGCCGAGGCGCGGCGGACCCGGTTCACGGCCGCGAGTGTCCAGCAGACGCGCTCGCACGACGACACCTGAGACACCGCTGCCGTCCGAGCGCGCGACGCGTCCGTTCACCTTGCGATCGCCGCGGACGCGCGATGGCAGCGGCGCCGTGCGCGCCGCACGCGTCGCGTCCTCGATCACACTGCTCGGTGCGCTGACGACCGACGGAAGAACGACTCGCTCTGCCTCGACCGGCGCGGGGAGGGAGGGGAGGGAGGGGACATCGGCAGCCGCTGCGGAGAGGTTCTTCTGCTCCGCGTGCGCGACACGATCACTGCCGCTCGACCGCTGCAGCGCCACCGGCGTCAGCGAAAGGAGTTTGGTGAATCCGGCTCCGACGGCGACGCCGACGACAAGACACAGCAGCATCGGGCCGAACAGTCGCATCAACGGATCCCCCGGAGCGCTGCAGAAAGTAGCGCGGCGCGCGCAGACCGGGGAGAGCGCGGGCGGCGGGCGTTCTCGCACCCGCCGCCCGACGCAGGAGATCTGCCAAACTTTCCGATCAGAACCCGATCGAGAGCGCCATGGTGCCGGTCCACTCGAACGACTCGCCGTGGTTCAGGTCTTCCTGGTTGCCGTTCAGCATCACCGCCTGCGTGCCGAGCGACATCTGCCACTCGCCGAAGCGCGACGCGATCGGAAACGAGACGAAGACGCCGACATCCCAGTAACCGAAGCGGTCGTCGTCGCCGGTCGCGTCCTCGTAGTAGTCGCCGAGGCTGAAGCCGGCGTTGAGCGGGAACGACATCGTGCACGGAGTCGCGAACTCGCCCGAGCCGAGCGTGCAGCAGTCGAAGCTCGGCGCGATGCCGAAGCCGAGGAACTTCCCCTCGTCGGTGCCGGCGGGCGCGCCGTTCTGATCGCTCTGCCCGTCCACCTCGATGCCAAGCGTCACGGTGGGGCCGAAGCCGCCGGACAGGCCCATCGTCCGCGCGCACCATTCCGAGTCGTCAAAACCGACCACGAAGTCGATCTCGCTGGTCGTCTTGAACAGCCCGTTCGGGATGGTGTACTCGACCCACGACGCGTCGAGCGTCATGCCGCCGGCGAAGTTGAACGTGAGGCCGGCGAGCAAGTCCGACTCGTACCAGGCGCTCGGCGAGTTGTTGCCATGGCCGCCGGTGCCGGTGGGCCCGGAATGCAGGCTGTTCCAACTGCAGACGGAGAGTTCGAGCGACTGCACCGGTCCATCGCCCGACCACAGATCGGTCGACAGCGACAGCGCGGGCTGGAAGATCAGCCCCTGATCTTCCTGGATCAGCCCGCGGAAGAAGTAGTGCGTCGTCGCGGTCATCGAGAGCTCGCCACCGATCGGCGACTCCGGACACTCGGCGCACTTCGCGCACGCGGCATCACCCGCGGATGTCGCCGCCTCCTGTGCGGACGCCTCGTGCGATGCACCCCAAGACCCCAGCAACAGCGCTGCGATCGACTTCGTCATCTGCGACCCTCCCCCAAAAGAAGTCGCTACCAGCGGAACAGCTCCTTCGCGAGCCACGCCCCGCCGACGCGCACATCCGCCTGTTCGAGCCATGCGACCAATGCCACCGAATCGCCAATCGCGACCTGTTCGGCGAGGAACGCACCATACAGCGGCGCGAGCGGCCCACCGAGCTTCGCCACCTCGGCGACGAACGGCGTCGCCGCACCGACTCCCGCCTTGCCTTCGATCGCCTTCTTCAGCGCCTTGCCGCGCGCGACGAGTTGCATGAACGCCTTCGCTTCGGGCCGCGCGAGCTTCGGCGCCAGCACCTTCTTGTTGTCGTCCGCCACCGGCATCCCGAGCGCATCACCCCAACCGTAGAGCGCGGCAAGCGCCGGCAGCGCAGCGGCACCGCCGACGCGCTCGATCTTCTCGGCCGTCAGCTCGATCGCGCCGAGCGCCGAACGCAGGACCGAAAGCTGGGCTCGCACCGCGAGGACGCGGTCGTCGAGCGCGCCGTACATCGCGTTGGCCTGCTTCAGCAACGGCAGCGCCGTCGCCACGTCCCCCGCCTTCCACGCCGCCTCGCCGCCGTCGGCCCACGCCGTCCGCCACGCCGGCAGCAGCCGCAACGCGCGCCTGGCAACCAGCTCGTCCATCGGCGCATCGAGGAAGCTGCCCGCGCCCGGCTGCCATGGCTCGTTGAAGCTGAAGCCCGGATCACCCTCCCACGCCACGCGCTCGTCGACGTCGATCAGCAGCGTGCGCGGCAGGTTGAAGCGCGGGATCAGGTACTGCTCGTAGGTGATGCCGTAGGTCTGCCGGCCGCGCACGCGGGTGTCGTAGCCGACGGAACCAACGAAGGAGTGCTTGGCGAGGTAGGCCGCGAGGTCGAGATCGTCGGGCGATCCGATGCAGATCACCTTCAACCCGACGTCGCGCCACTTCTCGAAGAACTCCTTCAGCCAGCCATCGACCGCGAGACGGTCGTTCTGGGCGATCGAGAAAAACAGCAGCAGCTGCGGCACCTTGCCGGCCTCGTCGAAGCTGGTCCGCGGCTCGCGCACCCACTGGACCGCGGTCGGGAACGGCGGGGTCAACCCGACGAAGCTCCCGCCGATCAGGTTGCCGCTCTTCGCCGCTGCGTCTTTCAGGCGCTGCATGGTGAGGTCGCGTTCGATCAGCGCGCCCGGATCGCGCGAGTGGCGGGCGAGGTAGCGGAGGTTGCGCCAATGCGCCTCGCCCGGCCCAGTGATGAGGCCGAAGTTGCCGCGCAGCACGTCGAGGCTCGGAAACTCCTGGGTCACGACCAGCTCGCCGTCGCACCAGACGTCGACCATGCGGCCGACGATGTCGACGCGCAGGCGATGCCAGCCCGATGCGGTGCCCGGCAGCACGTTGTGGCGCCAGACGCGGTAGTCAGCCGGCCCATAGAAGCTGGTGAGGTCGACCGCGGCCTGGCGCGCCTCGATGCCGTAGCGCGCGTCGGCGGCGCGGCCGGGGTAGTAGACCAGCGTGTGGAAGGTGCTGCTCGCTTTCTTGCCGAAGACCAGGCCGGCGAAGGAGAGCAGGTTGTGCTCGGCCAGCAGCTCGGCCTCGAACGAGAAATCGCCCGACGTGATCGTGTCGCGCATCAGGAACTGGTAGTCGAACTTGCCCGACGTGAGGTCGCCGAACTTCGACGCGATCTCCGCGCCCGCCGGATGGAACGCGTCGTTGCCGGCGTCGATCCAGCCGTCGAAGCCCTTCTCGTCGTAGGCGAGCTGCCAGAGCGCGAGCGACTTCCCCGATGACCGCGCCGCGCGCTCGAAGATCTCGAAGAGCTTCGGGAAACCGAGTTCGGTGCCGAGCCGCCAGCTCACTTCCATCGCCATCCGTGGTCGGCCCGCGGTGAGGTAGCGCTCGGCGATGCCGCCGGCGGCCGCTTCGAGTTGCTCCAGGATGCGGTCGAGCATCCGGCGCTTCGGGTCGAGCGCGGTGAGGAGCGAGTCGGCCTCCTTCAGCTTCTTTTCGTCGATCTTTTTCTCGCCGACCTTCTCCTGCCCCTCGATCAGTTGCAGGGCACGCAACGCGAGCTTGGCGGCGCGATCGGACGCGCGCGCACCCTTGCCGCCCTTCTCCCGCGACTGGAGGTAGCGGGCAAACTCGAGGTGCAGGTCGACGTCGTCGGGCTGCGCCACGACGCCCTTCTCGAAGTGTTCCTTGGCGGCGGAGTGGTCCTTGCGCGTCAGCGCGTGGCGCGCCCACGAAAGGTAGGGCCGCTCGGGATCCTCCTTGCCGGTCTGCTCGTCGCGCAGCGCGAGGATCCACGCCTTCCAGACCTCGTCGAGCTCCGCGACGGTCTTCGGCAGCTCGAACTCCTCGTCGCGGTCGGCGAAGTCGACGCCCTTCGTCGCCGGCGCCGCCTTCTGCAGCACAACCTGCTCGAAGTTCTCGACCGCGCCCTCGCCGCTGCGGCCGCCCGACGTGTCGATGAATTCGCTGAACGCGGCGCGGTAGACGAAGCGGCCGTCGATCGGGTCCTGGTAGTTCCAGAGGAAATAGACCACGCCCCAGGTCGGCGCGTACCAGGGCGGTCCCCACTGGTACTGGTTCTCGAGCACGATGCGGAAGGTCGGTGCGGTCTGGGGCTCGGCGTTGGCATTCGCGGGATCGATGCCGTCGTTCGGGCCGCTCATCCAGCCCTTCTCCATCTTCTCGGCCAGCGGGAAGAGGCGGTGGTTCGCCGGCATGTTCATCAGCACGGTGCCGTTGGCGAGGATGCGCGAGCCCTCGAAGAACGACGCCAGCCCTTCGTTCAGCCAGCCGACGGCAGTCGTCGCGAGCGCCACGAACTGGTGCGCCGCCTCGTGGAAGAGCGTGGTCGTGACCTCCTCGAAGCCGCCCGGCCCGAGGTAGGTTTCGACCGCGCTGCCGGTGAAGTGGCCGCCCGACCACTCGACCGGCGGCCCGATGCCGAGCTTCAGGTACTCGTCGCGCGTCTTGAAGATGTGCAGCGCGATGCGCGGCACGCTCTTGCCGTCGTCCTCGGTCCCGTAGTCGAAGAACTCGCGATAGAAGCCGTTCATCTGGTCCATCGCCTCGGCCGCGCGCACCAGCACGTGGTAGCCGCCGTCGGTCTTGGTGATGTAGTTCGGTCGCTCGAGGACGCCGCACTTTTCCCAGGTCGCGTGGTCCGCATCGAACTTGCGGATCCACTCGTCGCTGATGCCCTCGAACAGGTCGCGCGCCTGCGCCGTCTCGGCCAAGCTCGGGTCGGGCGCGGCGGAGATCCGCTCGATCGCTTCGCGACTGGCGGCACGCTCCGGATCGAGCGCGAGCAGTTGCTGGTGGACGCGGATCGCCGAATGAGGGCGGCGCTCCTTCTCGTAGGAGTCGGCCAGCGGGGCGAGTCGCTCGACGTAGGCGCTCTTCAGATCGAGCAGATCGTTCGCGGTCGGATCGAGCGCCTCGATCTCGGCCCGCAACGGTTTGAGCTCGACCGTGCGCACCTTCTGCGCGACCAGCAGCGAATAGCGGCGATGGAGCGCCCAGAGCTGCAAGTCAGCATCGCTGGTCGCCGCGGCGAGCTGAGCGTGGAGGGCCCACGCCTCGGGCGACTTCGGATCGCGTTCGAGCGCGCGCTCGATCTCGCTGCGCGCTGCGTCGAGCCGCCCGCCCTCGAGTTCCTTGCTGGCGCGTTCAAGGGCGGCCGCGAACGGCGACCCGTCTTCCGCGGCTCCCGGACCCGCGCTCCACGCCATCCCCGCGCAGAGCGCCAGCAGCAGTCGCCTCACTGGAGCTCCTTCAGTCGACCGCGGGCGAGCAGCCGGTCCGCGCGTGCCAGCAGTCGCGGGCGCCGCGCGATCGCCTCGCGTTCGAGCAGCGCCAGCAGTTCCCCGCTGCCTGCTTGCATCGCGCCCTGCACGCCGATGCCGGCGCGCTTCGCCAGACGCTGATAGTCGAGCGTGGCTCCGAGCCGCCGCGACAGCTTCGCCGCGCGACGTGCGGGCTTGCCGGTACGCGTGCGCTCCTTGGCCAGCAGAGAAAGCGCGTTCGCGAGCGTGCGCAACCGCTTGCGCGCAGCATGCGCCGGCTCGACCTCCACTGGATCGAGCCGAGCCGATCGCACCGCTTTGTGCGCGCGCTTGGCCAGCCGCTTCAGTCCCTTGCCGAGATCCACCGTGCTCACCCTCGGCGGCAGCAACGTCTCGAGCCGCGCCGGCAGCAGCGACAGTTTCGCCGCCGCGACCGCGAGCTTGCGCAACCGGAGCAGCGGCTGGCGGGCCCGCAAGCGCTCGACGAGGAGCCGCGCTTCAAGGCTGGCGCGCGCCTCCGCCGCCGCACCCTCCACCGGCAGCTCGGCGAGCGCGGCCGGCAGCGCGTCGCGATCACGCATCGCGCCGGTCATCCGCGTCACTTGGCGCAGCGTCGCGTTCAGTTCGAGACGACCTTGCGGCGCGAGCAGCGCGTGGCAGGCGGCGACGATGGCGCGAGCGTGTCGGATCGCGCGGCGGAACTCGTGCAGCGCCGCCTGCGGATCGCGTTCAATACGGAGCGCCGCTTCGAGCGCCGCGTTGATCGCGACGCCAAACGCTGCTTGCACCCGTCGCCAAGTCGCACCCGCTGGGGCGATCGCGCGGTCGAACCCGGCGGTAGACACCACTTCGGTGGCGGATAAAGCGGTGCTGGCCGAGCGGTACATGGCGGAAGACCTCGCGCGCGTTCCCGAATGACGGCGCGAAGGCATAAACAGACTTCGAAAGCGATACGAGCGTGCGTGTTGTGCCCCGTCGATTAGGTGCGGAGATAGATCCATGATCTTGGTGCTGATGCGGCACGGAATTGCGGAGGAGCTCGGCGAGATGACCCGCTCCCCCGGGGAGCCACTGCCAAACGACCGTGATAGGGCGTTGACCGAACTCGGGAAGCGGCGAGTTCGCAGGGCAGCCATCGGTCTGAAAAAGATCGGATTCAGATCTAGCCTGGTCGTCCATTCGGGGCTCGTTCGTGCGCGTCAGACCGCGGAATTGGCGGCCGCGGTGATCGCGCCGCGTGGAAGCGCCCTCGTCGAGTCTGCGGCGCTCGTTCCGGAAGCAGATCCCGACACCTTCTGCCGGCTGCTCGCGTCATGGCGTGAACACGCCGCGTTGCTGGCGGTCGGCCACCTCCCCCATCTCGATTCGTTGGTCGCGCGACTCTGCGGCGCGCCAAGTCGGATGGTCACCGAGCTTGGCAAGGCGGCGGCCATCGCGTTCGACGTCCCCACCAGCGGCCGCCCCGCCGGCACGCTGCTCTGGTACCTCCCGCCCAAGCTGCTGCGCCAACTCGGGCGACCGTAACCTCGTCGGCCATGGCCGTCCGTCCCCGACCGACGCTCTCCGTCTGCATGATCACCTACGAGCTGGCGTGGTTCCTCCCGCACGTGCTCGAGAACATCGCCGGCATCGCCGATGAGATCGTCGTCCTCGACAGCTTCAGCAAGGACGGCAGCGCCGAGTTGCTGCGCGCGCACCCGAAGGTCCGCTTCCACCAGCAGCCGTTCGCAAACTTCGGCGCCCAGAAAAACGCGGTGTTCGAGAAGGCGCGCTGCGACTGGATCCTGTCGATCGACCAGGACGAACTCCTGGGCGACCGGCTGCGCGCGGCGCTGCCGGAGATGCTCGACCAGCGGCGCCTGACCCACTGGAAGCTGCCGCGCTACTGGCTGATCGCCGGCCCGCCGTGGCGCCACATCGAGAGCGAGGCGCACTACCCCGACTGGGGCCTGCGCCTGTTCCGCAACGACCCGCGCTTCCGCTACGGCCCCGACCAACTGGTGCATCACCACTTCCCGCGCCTCGAACGCGGCCCGATGAAGCGCGCCACCGGCCGCCATCTCTTCCACTTCGATTTCATGCTCCGCGATCGCGAAGCGCGCGCGGCGAAGTTCGACGACTACATGCAGCGCGACCCATCGCGCGAGTCGACCCACAAGAGCTACCTCTTCGAGCAGATGGACTTCCGCGGCCGCGCCTGCAAGGAGCCGCTGACGGTGCCCGGGCTCACGGAGCCGATGTGGTGGCGGACGGCGGGGAACGGGACGAAGGTGGGACTCGGTGGCGCAAGCGCGCGAGCGACCAAACTCCGGTGAGCGGGGAGCGGCTCCGCCTGAGCCCGAGCGAGCGTTTGCGCAGATCTTGGCGGCTGCGCGGCCTCCTCCGAGACCCCAAGGCCGTACACGATGCAAAGACTCTTCCGCAGCTTTGATCGTGCCAGCGTCCGCTACCTCCTGATCAATGGTCAGGCCTCGATCCTTTACGGTGCGGCGAGTCTCTCGGAAGACGTCGATGTATGGACCGATCCGCGTCCTGTGAACGTCGCTCGTTTTCTCCGCTCCCTCGCCGCGCTCCGTGCGAGGGTCTACTCGAAGCTCACGCCGGCGAAGGTCGGAACGTTCGCTTCGGCGTACCGGCGTCGTCGCGATTGAGGATCTGGTCGAGCTCAAGAAGACACGGCGGCTGCCCGACCACGAGGTGATCACGAATCTCGTCGCAGTGCGCCTCGGTGAAGAACGTGAGCCGAGCCGAGATCTGCTCCGCTGGGCGGCCTGGAACGCGTTTCGGGCGGCCGACCCGACCGGTTCGCAATCTCGTGGATGCGTGACTCGATCGCGGCGAGGTCGTGGCGGAAGGGGACGCACAGTAGATTTCCCGATTCGCCGGGAGCGCAGGTCATAAACCGAGGATTGGTCGCGCCACTTTTCGTTGCGGTCGCGTACGCGGCGGTCCCGTTCGCGGCGGATGCAGCGCCGAAGCCTGCCAACGCGGACGCCGAGCGGCTTTTCTACCTGCCGTTCGAGTACGGCACCGAGGTGGGCGTGTGGTGGGCGAACGACGAGGACAAGCCCTCGGACGAGACGACCCGGTACGGGGTCGAGTTCGGGCCGTTCCACGCCAAGACGCCGGTTGTCGCGATCGCTTCGGGCAGGGTCATCTTCGTCAAGGAGGACGCCGACGGCTCGAGTGGCAACGAGGTGAAACGCAACAAGGTCGCAATCCAGCTCGCCGACGGTTCCGTGACGACCTACAACCACCTCCGCAAGGAGGTTGCGATCGTCGCGGTCGGCGACACGGTGCTGGCCGGCGATCGCATCGCCTTCGCCGCCAGCCTCGGAAAACCGACCGAGTGCCTCGTGCGCGTCGAACTGCACGAGAGCGAGATGCACGGCAAGAGTGTGGTGATGCATTTCGCGGAAGGGCACAGCGAAGATCGCGTCCTCGATGCGGGCCAACTCGTGAAGTCGCGCAACCGACTGCGTGTCGGCGCACTCGCCGATCTCGTCGAACTCTTGGAGGAGTACGCCCTCTGCGCCGGACTCGGCGCGCAGGGTGCCGTCGTCGAGGAGATCCGGAAGTTCGCGGACAGCGCGAACGCCGACCGGATGACGATCGCGCTGAAGAAGAGCGACGGACGCGACGACCTGCCAGAACTCTTCGCGGCGGAGCGCAAGCGGCTGCTCTCCCGCTGGAACGGCGACGCGAACACCGCGCTCGCGCGCCTCGATGCCGCACTTGCCGCGTCCAAGCGAGACGAGGCGCTGTTGCTCGGCCGTTGCGCCGTGGTCGACTTCGGCGGCGGCGAGCAGGAGAAGGCGCTGAAGGAGCGGCTCGCTCCGCTGCGAACGAAGGACGCGATGAGCGCGACCGACGCGAAGTTCTCGGCGGAGACCGAGTTCCGCAAAGCGCTCGGAGCGGCGCTCACGGCCGAGCGCACCGCGCGTCGCGAAGCGCGGGGCGGCGGTGAGCGCGGCTGCTGCCGGTCGCGCGATCGGCGCGTTGCTCGCGGCCGCGGCGATTGCCGGCGCATCGTGGTGGTGGTGGTCGACACCCGAGGCGGGGCGGCGGTTCACTGAAGCCAGCCGCGACGTAGACACTGACGCGCCGACCGCGGCGCGGCTGCCCCCGAACGAGCTGCCCACAGCCGATCTGGCCGCGGCAGAGGAGATCTCCGAGGCGGCCCGCGCGGTCCGGAGCGAGGAGGCTCGCAACGCGCCGACGACGGCGGAGCGCTCCGTGCTGCTCCACGTGGTCGACGCGAAGACCGGCGCTGCGATTCGGCGTTGTCGCGCGTAGAGCAACACGTACCCGAACGGCCTCGAGCCCGACCGTGCGATCGTCGATCCTTCCGATCGCTTCGGCTTCGTATCGCACGCGCAAGGGAGTTCGCCGCTCCACCTCGACGCGCCAGAAAAAGAGAAGTTGCGCGAGGCGCTGCTGATCTGCGCGCCCGGCTACTCGTCCGCTGGGCTGGAGATCGACTGGAGCGATGTCGGGCCGCGGACCGTGAAGCTCGTTCCCGCCGCACAACTCACCGTCGTCGTGACGGGGAAGCCTCCCGGCGTCGACGCGACCGTCCTCCTCTGCGACCTCACAAGCCTGGAACGCGAGCTGCCCTCGCACATCCGCGGGCTGGGCGAGGGGACCGCGCTGTCCGCACCGTACGAACGGCAACTCGACCTCGTGCGGGGCTCCTTCGCCGACGGCGCTCTCGACCCGGCGAAGATTGGCCTCCTCGACTGGAATGGAGCCTCCATCCGCGCATCGCTCGACGCCGAGTCGCGCGCGAGCTTCGCCAACGTTCCCGATGGCCGCTGGCTCGTCGACGCAGCCATCGAGATCGAGATCGAGAGCCGCCTTGTTGAGGCCCCGCCGCTCTGGAAGCACCACGCTGTCGGCGAGATCACCCTGCAGCCCGACGAGGAGGCGACACTCGAAGTTGCATGGCGCGAGGTCGTTCCGGAGTCGCGCCTACGCGTCGTCGGCCGCATCCGCTTCGACCGAGGCTGGCTCGAGCCGGGCCTCCGCGCACTTCCGACGTCGGTCGACATCCTGTCGCTCGAGCCCGACGCCGAGGCTCCAAGCGGCCACAGCGGTCCCGAGCAGACGATCCCCCTGACTCCGGGCGAACGGCAGGAGATCCTCGCATTCGATGCGGGAAGGCTGCCGCCGGGACGCTTCGTCGGGCGCATCGCGTCGTGGCAATGGCAGACCGTCGTCGCGACTCCAACGAACGGCGACGACGACGTGGTGATCGAAGTGCCACCCCCCGCCCACGTGCGCGTCCGTGCGTTCGAGCCGGGCGCTCCTGAGGTGGCGGCGCCCTGCAAGGTCGAGTGGGAGGCGCTCGACTCGCAACTGCCCATGCTCCTTCCCGCTCACCCCTCGATCGTGCACCCCGCCGCCGCCGCCTTCGTGCGCAGCTCCGCCTCGCTGATGACTCGCGGTTCCGCGTTGCAGTCGACGAAGGTCGGCGCGAGGCCCTTGGCAGCGCACCAGCGCAGCCAGTCGGACATCAGCAGGCCGGTGCGCGGGCCGTCGGAGAGGAACTCGACGTTGTGGCGCAGGACGCGGTCCTCGCGCTTCTTGGTCACGCTCTTGCGGCGCTGCTCGAGGCGCTCGCGCAGGTGCTTTGGCTCGGTCCAGAGGAAGAGCGCGGGCGGCGGCGGGCCGCTCATCTTGCGGATCACGTCGAGCGTCGGGTCGCGCTCGAAGCTGACCTTCATCTCCGTGCTGCCGCGCATGATGTCGTAGTGGAACAGCATCGCCGGGACGTGCGCCTCGGTCTGCTGCGGCAGCAGGCGCAGGCCGGAGAAGGTCCACTCCTTCGCGCGGTCGAGGGCGAGCTTCGCGCGCAGCGCCGGCAGCTCGCCGGCGATGAGGCGCTTGCTGAGCGTCGACTTCCCCGAACCCGGCAGGCCCGACACGACCGCGAGGTGATCGACCTTGCGCTTCCAGACCACAACCAGGTAGCGGTCGCGGAACGGCGACTTGAGCGCGTCGATGCGCGCCACGTCGCCGCGATGGTGCAGCAGCATGTTTTCGAGCGCGCCCTGACTGAGATAGTGGAAGCCGTAGGCGCGCTTCGAGTCGCCCTTGCCGACCACGGTGAACGGCTGCTTCGCGACCAGCGGGTAGAGCGCCGCTCGCGCCGGATTGCCGGGCCAGAGCAGTTTCTGCTTCACCGCGGTCCAGGTGCCGGCCATCTCCAGGATCAGCCGTTCCTTGGTCGCCGCCAGCAGGCGGTCGAGTGCGGCGATCGGGTCGTAGACGTGATGCAGCACGTTGAGGCAGATCACGATGTCGAACTCGCCCGGCAGCTTGTCGCGTTCGAGGTCGAGCCGGTGGAACTCGGCCGGCAGCCCCAGACAATCGGCGAGCCCGCGCGCCTGCCGCAGCCGATCGGGGTCGATGTCGACGCCGACGGCGCGCGCCGCGCCGCGCTTCAGCACCTCATGCTCGAAGAAGCCGAGGAAGCAGCCCACATCGAGGAACGACTTGCCGTCCATCCGCGCGGGCAGGATCCGATCCGCCGTCTCGCGCCGATCCTCGCCATCGGTCGAGAGCCCGTACGGCAGCTCGATCCGCTGGTACTTCGGCCGTTCACGCGCGAGGAAGGCCTCGAGTTGCTCGCGCGACCAGCGGGGAGCGGGAGTCTCGACGCGCGAAGTGGAGGCGCTGGTCATGGTCGGGGGACGTGAACCCGGATCAGGCGCGCCCGTCTTTTGGGGCAAGTTACGGAACAAAGACCGCCGCCAGGGCGCGTTCGTCAGCGAGCGGACGGTACGCCTGATCGCTCGCATCGATCAGCCGGAACGGGATGTTGCGCGCGCGCAGGCACTTGAGCCACGCGCGATAGAGCTCGAGCAGATCGACCTCGCGCACGATCGTGTCCCACTTGGCGCTCGAGTCACCCTCGTTCGCTGCGCGCAGCGGTTCGAGCGCCTGGCGTGACGCGATGCGCGCGAGCAATTCGCGCTTGCCCACGACCAGCACGGTTGCCTCGAAATCGGCCGGGACGGCGAGCAGTTCCTTCAGCCGGCGGTCGATCGCGAACGGGCCGGCGAGACGACCGCGCAGGCGGCGCCAGACCCGGCGAAAGCGCTCGCGCAACGGCGCACCCGGCTCCGTGGCGAGCTTGTCGAACGGACGCAGCAGGTTGTAGTGGACCAT
>SHYZ01000035.1 GCA_009692535.1 Myxococcales bacterium | reverse complement strand
CGGGCGCAGTTGCCGGCGCTGCGGGCGCAGTTGCCGGCACCGGCGGCGCTGCCACCCGCTGCTTCACCTGCACGCCAGCCCCCGCTGCGACGCCCTCCTTGGTCGCCGAGACGCGCACGCCGCTCCCCTTCTTGCCTTCCACTGGCACCGCCACGGCACGCACGCCCTCGGCGGCGAGCACCGCGACCACCTGCTCGCTGCGCCGCACGGCCAGCTCCGACCAGCCGCCCGCGTCATTGAACGCGGTCACGCCGAGCGCTGCGCCCGACGCGAGGTCCCAGCCCGCACGATGCGCGGCACGGGCCACTGCACGCAGCACGACCTTCGCTGCAGCCGTCGGCACCACCGCGCCGCGCTTCCACGCGAGCGCCTGCTCCGCGCGCGCCGCGAAGAGCAGGCCCCCGTCGGGCGTCGCGCGCGCCACCGGTGTTCCGTCGGGGCAGCCATCGTCCTCGGTGTCCTTGGGCGAAGTCACCGTCTCCGGCTCGTCGAGACACTTGTCGAGGCCGTCGACCACGCCATCGCGATCATCGTCGGCGTCGAGGCAACCGTCGCCATCGAGCCAGCCGTCGGGATCCTCGATCTCCGCCGGACACTTGTCCGACAGATCGGGCACGCCGTCGGCGTCGTCGTCGGTGTCCGGGCAGCCATCGAGATCGTCCTTGCCATCCAGGTCCTCAGCCTCGCGCGGGCAACGGTCGTCGGTGTCGAACAGCCCGTCGCCGTCGTCGTCGCCATCGAGACAGCCGTCGGTGTCTTCGACGCCGTCCTGGTCCTCCGACTCCCGCGGGCACTTGTCCGAAACATCGGGCACACCGTCGGCGTCGTCGTCGAGGTCAGGACAACCGTCGCGATCCTGGAAACCGTCCCGGTCCTCGGGCACGCCCTGGCAGCGGTCGAACTCGTCGGGCACGTCGTCACGATCGTCGTCGGGGTCGATGCACCCGTCGGCGTCCTCGGTGCCGTCGACATCCTCCTGCTGGTCGCGGCAGCGGTCGAGGTGGTCGGGCACGCCGTCGCGATCACCGTCGCGCCGAGGCGTGGCCTGAAAGCGCAGGTCGGCGAGCGCGCGCCAGCCCGGCGTGCCGATCGCGTTGCGATCGCCAAACCCGCGGCCCCACGCGAGGCCGAGCGTGAAGGTGCCGACCAGCTTGGCGCGCGCGCCGATGCGCCACTCACCACCACGCGCGGCAGAGCTGCCCGACGTGTCGCCGCTGATGTCGCCGACCGGATCCGACCAATTGCCGGTGACCTCACCGATGAGCTCCGCGTCGCGATCCTTGGCGAGCTCGGGCAGCCGCACCGACGCCGCCAGCCCGCCATGCGCGACGCTGCCGACGTAGAGCGTCGGCGCGAGGAACTGCACCGCCTCCGAACGAACCCGCGCACCGAGCTCGAGCGCGAACGCCAGCCGCTGCGTGCGGAACGAGGCGAGCGCGCGCGCGTGCATCCCGAAGCCGGAGTCGCCGGCGAAGTTGTTGTCGTCGCCGGTCGGCAGCAGCGCTGCGAGGTCGATCGCGACAGCAGCCCCCGTGCCGTGCGCCGGCTCGACGAGCCGCACGCGTCCATGCAGCCGAAGATCGCCGAACGCGGTGGCGGCGAGCGCCTCGTCCTCACCCGGGATCTCGAGCTCGCGAAGTCGATCGCCGTCCTGATAGACCACGAGCGGCAACGCGAAGCCGACCTGGTAACGCTCGCGCAGGCCGATCGCAGCGTGAAGCTCCGCGCCGACGCGCAGCCGCACCGGCTCGGAGAGCACGGTCCCATCGGCGACGTGATAGACGACGAGCGGGCGATCGGCAGCCCACGTGGTCAGCATGAAGAGCGCGCCGAGGTGCGGCGCGACATCGCCTTCGCCGACCTCGAAGAAGCTGCTCGGTCCCGGCGCCGGCGCAACGCGCTCGATCTGGAAGGACGGCTCGGTGCCGACCTGTGGATCCTGTGCGCGCGCCTCGTGCACCGGTGCCAAACTTCCGACGACGAGCGCGCAGAGTCCTGCTGCTCGGAGCTTGTTCCGCATCATTCGCCCTCTCCTTTTCGGTCGAGTTCTGCTTGGTCGAGCCGGGGAAATCGATTCGTCGAGGCCTCGTAGACCCGCAGCGCCGGCACGTGCCGGTAGTGCTCGGCGCGCAGCCGCAGCGACGCGACGTAGTCAACCACGTCCGCGCGGCTGCCGCCCTTGGCGCGGATCCGCCGCGCATGCGCGACGATCGTCTCGCGCGCGCCCGCGGGGTGGTAGTCGAGCGTGCGCCCGAAGAGCACGCGCCCGTCCCAAGCATAGAGCCGCGCCTCCACCACATCGCCACGCACCACGCCGCCGAGTCGCCGACGCTCGCTTACGTCGAAGTGTCCACCACCGAGGAGATCGACCAGCCGCACGACGGCGTCCTCCTGCTCGACGAAAGCGTAGAGGCTCCGCTGCGAGGTCGCGAGCGCGCGCCGCTCAGGCGAGGGCGCCTCACGCCATGCGAGCGCGGCCGGCGCCACTCCCGCTTCCGCGAACGGCCGCTCGACGATGTACCACTCGAGAAATGCTGCGGTGCGCGCTTCCCAGCGTGCGTCCTCGTCGAAGACCCGCCCGGTGCGTGCCTCATGCTCGTTGCGCGCGCGCACGAGCTCGACGCGGTGGGGGGTGCCGCCGAACCGTTCGACCAGCTCGTCGAGCGCGTCACCGAGCGGCCCGCCGAGCGTGGCCAGCGCGTCGTCGTCGAGCGACGTCGGCCCCGCGACCTCGCGCGCCAGCGTCACGGTCATGCTGCGCCGCGCATGAGCTTGGCGAAGCGCTCAAAGAGATAGCCGGCGTCGTGTGGTCCGGGACTCGCCTCGGGGTGGTACTGCACGCTGAACACCGGGCGGTCGGCCAGCGCCATCCCCTCGACGGTGCGGTCGTTCAGGTTCACATGCGTCAGCGTCGCACGCCCGTCGAGCGAAGCGACGTCGACCGCGAAGCCGTGGTTCTGCGAGGTGATCTCGACCTTGCCGGTCGCGAGGTCCATCACCGGCTGGTTCGCGCCGTGGTGCCCGAAGCGGAGCTTGTAGGTGCTACCGCCGAGCGCGAGCCCGAGGATCTGGTGGCCGAGACAGATGCCGAAGACCGGCTTGCCCGACGCGACCAGCCCGCGCGTGGCCTCGGCGGCGTACGTCACCGCAGCGGGATCACCCGGACCGTTCGAGAGGAAGTAGCCGTCGGCGCCGAGGGCGAGCGCGTCGGCTGCGCTGGTTGTCGCCGGCACAACCGTCACGCGCGCGCCGAGGTCGCGGAGCCGCGCGAGGATGTTCCGCTTCATGCCAAAGTCGAACGCCACGACATGGAGATCGATCGCGCGCACCGAGTGGCCGGCCCGCTGGTCCGGCGGCACCCAGCTCGGCTCCTCCCACGAATAGCGCTCACTACAGGTGACCTCGCGCGCAAGATCGCGCCCCTCGAGCCCCGGCGAGCGGCGCACGCGCAGCAGCAACTCGTCGCGATCCGAGCAGGTCGTCGAGATCACGCCCTTCTGTGCGCCACCGTCGCGCAGCCGCCGCGTCAACGCGCGCGTGTCGAGCTCGGCGATGCCGACCACGCCGTGCTCGACGAGGTACGCGTCGAGCGAGCCGGTCGCGCGGAAGTTTGAGACCACCGGCGACGCCTCGCGCATGATGAAGCCTGAGCAGTACGGGCGCGCTGACTCGGCGTCCTCGGGGTTCACGCCGACGTTGCCGATTTGTGGCGCGGTCATCGCGACGATCTGCCCGTGGTAGGACGGATCGGTCAGCACCTCTTGGTAGCCGGTGAGCGCGGTCTGAAAGACGACCTCGCCGTACGCCTCGCCGGCCGCACCGACGGAGACGCCCTCGTAGGTGGTGCCGTCCTCGAGCGTCAGCCAGGCGCGCGGCCGACGCGTGGTCACGCGAGCGCCCCGTCCTCGTCGTGCGTCGCGCGCCCGTCGAGCAGCGTGAGCACCGCACGGCCCGTGAGCTCCCAGCCGAGGAACGGCGTGTTCCGCGAGCGCGACTGAATCGTGCCGGCGTTGACCGGGAAGGTGCGATCGAGATCGAGCACGACCACGTCAGCTGCTGCGCCAAGCGTAAGCGTGCCAGCGTCGAGGCCGAAGCAGTGCGCCGGTCCCGCGGTGAGCAGCGCGATCGCGCGCGGCAGGTCGATCACGCCGCGCACGACCAGCCGGTAGAGCAGCGGGAACGCGGTCTCGAGCCCGATCATGCCGAACGCGGCGTTGTCGAACTCGAGTTCCTTCTCGACCGGCGAGTGCGGTGCGTGGTCGGTCGCGACCGCGTCGATCGTTCCGTCGGCGAGCGCCTCCTCGAGCGCGGCGAGGTCGGCAGGACCGCGCAGCGGCGGCGCGCACTTGGCGTGCGTGTCGTAGCCGGCGCAGGCGAGGTCGGTGAGCGTGAGGTGGTGCGGGGTCACCTCGCAGGTGACCGGGAGCCCGCGGCGCCGCGCATCGCGCACCAGCGCCGCCGAGCGGGCGGTCGACAAATGTGCGACGTGGTAGCGCGCGCCGGTCCACTCGACCAGCTCGAGATCGCGCGCGACCATCACGCTCTCGGCCGACGTCGGCTGGCCGCGCAGGCCGGCGCGTGTGGCCACCGGCCCCTCGTTCATCACGCCGCCCGCCGACAGCTCGAGGTCCTCGGCGTGCTGCACCACCGGCAGGTCGAAGGTGCGCGCGTACTCGAGTGCGCGGCGCATGAGCTCGGCGTTCATCACCGGGCGACCGTCGTCAGAGACCGCGACGATGCCGGCCGCCTTCATCTCGGCCATTTCCGAGAGCGACTCGCCGAGCAGGCCCTTTGAGATCGCGCCGACGGGACGCACGCGCGCGAGGCCGACCTCGGCGGAGCGCCGAAGGATGAGCTCGGTGATCGCGCGGTTGTCGTTCGGCGGGACGGTGTTCGGCATGCAGCAGACGGTGGAGAACCCGCCGGCCGCCGCCGAGCGCGAACCGCTGGCGATGTCCTCCTTGTACTCCTGCCCGGGCTCGCGAAAGTGGACGTGGAGGTCGACGAAGCCGGGCGCGACCACGCGGTTCGCGCAGTCGACCACGCGGGCGCCTGCGCCACGCGCTGCGAGTCCCGGCGCGACCTCGACGATGCGGCCGTCCACGATCCGCACGTCGGCGGTCCGATCGAGTCCGGACGCCGGATCGATCACCCGGCCGCCCTTGAGAAGGAGTTCGCTCATCGCCTGGTCTCGCCCAATCGCCGTTTTGTCATCGCCTACGCCTGCGCCTACGCCTGCGCCCGCGGCGCTACGGCGCCTCCGCGACCGGCTCACCGCCGGTGCCGAGAAGGTACAGGACCGCCATCCTGACAGCCACGCCCCAGGTCACCTGATCGAGGATCACCGAGCGCGCACCATCGGCGAGGCCGGGATCGAGCTCGACGCCGCGGTTCACCGGCCCGGGGTGCATGACGATCGCGTCGGGGCGAGCGAGCGCGAGCTTTTGCGCCGAGAGCCCGTAGACCCGCGAGTACTCGCGCGTGTTGGGGAACAGCCCGACCGCGCCGGCCCGCTCCTTCTGGATGCGCAGCATCATCACGACGTCGGCTCCCTCGAGCGCCTCTTCGAGCCGGTGGGTGACGCGCACTTGGCCCTTGCGCTCGCCGACGAGCTGCTCGATCCCGACGGGGAGCATGGTGCGCGGACCGCAGAGGCGGACGTTCGCGCCGAGCAGGGTGAGCGCGTGCAGGTTCGAGCGCGCGACGCGCGAGTGCGCGATGTCGCCGACGATCGCGACCTCGAGCCCCTCGACGCGCCCCTTGTGCGCGCGAATCGTCACCGCGTCGAGCAGCGCCTGAGTCGGGTGCTCGTGCGTGCCGTCGCCGGCGTTCACCACCGCCGCGTCGACCACCGCCGCGACGCTCGCCGCCGCGCCCGATGAGCCGTGGCGCAGCACGATTACATCCGGCTTCATCGCCTGAAGGTTGCGCGCGGTGTCGAGCAGCGTCTCCCCCTTCACCGTCGAGGAGACCTGCCCGCTGATGTTCACCGCGTCGGCCGAGAGCCGCTTGGCGGCGATCTCGAAGCTGGTCCGCGTGCGCGTGGACGGCTCGAGGAACAGGTTGATCACCGTGCGGCCGCGCAGCGTCGGCACCTTCTTGATTGCGCGCTCGCTGATCGCGTGAAACGTGCCGGCGAGGTCGAGCAACTGCACGACCTCCTCGCGGGTAAGCCCCTCGATGCCGAGCAGGTGCCGGTGCGCGAAGGCGGTCACGCGCCACGCTCCAGCACGACGACCCGATCGACCTCGCCGAGCTCGGCGAGCTTGACCCGCACCGACTCGGCGCGCGTGGTCTGCGCGACGAGCCCGACATAGTCGGCCTGGATCGGCAGCTCACGGTGGCCACGGTCGACGAGGACCGCAAGCTGCACGGCGCGCGGCCGACCGTAGTCCATGAGGGCGTCGAGTGCGGCACGCACGGTGCGCCCCGTATAAAGCACGTCGTCCACCAGCACCAGCGTGAGGCCGTCGAGCGCGAACGGCAGCTCGGTCGGGCCGACCTCGGGCCGCGGCAGGCCTTGGAAGATGTCGTCGCGGTAGAGCGCGATGTCGACCGCGCCGAGCGGCGGCTCGTGCCCCTCGATCTCGGTCACCAGCCGGCGCAGGCGCACCGCGAGCTGCAGCCCGCCGGTGCGCACGCCGACGAGCGCGAGCCCGCCCGCGCCACGGTTGCGCTCGACCAGTTCGTGCGCGATGCGTCGGAGCGCGCGCGCGACCCCCGCCTCATCGAGCAACTCACGCAAAAGGACGAGTGGTTGCTCGAGTCCGCGGCGGGGCGGCGTCACACGCACCTGATTAGCCGATGCGCCGACGCTGCGTCAAGCGTACAGTCCGGGCATGTCCGACGAGCGGCCTCGCGTCGCGACTGCGGCGATCGTCGTGATCGGTGACGAAATCCTGTCGGGCAAGTTTGCCGACGAGAACGCGGTTCACCTCATCGGCGAGCTGCGCGCGCTCGGCGTGGCGCTGCGTCGTGTCGAAGTAATCCCCGACGACGTGGAGGAGATCGCCGCCACCGTGCGCGCTGCATCGGCGCGGGTCGATCATGTCTTCACCTCGGGTGGCGTCGGTCCGACGCACGACGACCTCACCATGGCCGGCATCGCTCGCGCGTTCGGCGTGCCGGTGGTGAGGCACGCTGAGCTCGAGCGCCTGCTGTGCGGCTTCTACGGTGCCGCGCTCGAGCCGAGAAACCTTCGCATGGCCGAGGTGCCCGAGGGCGCGACGCTTCACGTCGGTAGCGCGTCGGTCTGGCCGGTGCCGCAGGTCGCGAACGTCTACATCCTGCCCGGCGTGCCGGTGATCTTCCGACGGCAGTTCGAGGTGATCCGCGAGCGATTTCGCGCCGCGCCATTTCATCTCCGGCGGGTCTTCTGTCGCGCCGAAGAGGGGACCATCGCCGCTGATCTCGACGCCGTCGTCGCTGGGCACGCGAGCGTGACGATCGGCAGCTACCCGCGCTTCGGCGAGGGCGCACCGAGCGTGCTCGTCACGCTCGAGGCGAAGGACGAGCGTGCGGTCGAGGAAGCGTGCCGTGCGCTGGTCGCGCGCCTGCCCGTTGCGGCAGTGGTACGGGTGGAGTGACGCCGGCGACACCTATCTGGCGTGAGGGCGACGCCCGCTTCGCCGCCGCAGCGTGAGCGCGACGCCCAGCACCGCCAGCGACGTGAGCAGCAGCCGCGTTCCACTGGTGCCGGTTGCCGGTGCGGCACGGCAACCGCAACCCGACGACTCGTCGCCGCCCGCGTCGCCCGCGTCGCCCGCACCGGCATCGACCGGCCCGGCGTCCGGCGTGAGGCTCCCCGCCGTGTAGCCGAGGCCGATGCCGAGCGCGATCACCGTCGTGCCGGCGTTGGCGAGCTGCACGTGGTAGGTGCCCGCCGGGAAGTCCCCGTTGATCGTGACCTCGCCGCCGCCCGCGGTGAGTGCCAGCTCGGCCTCGTACTCGGCGTCGTGCTCCGAGCCGCTGCCCCACGTCCACGCGATCGGCACGCCGCCCGCTTTCACCAACACCGAGACCGCCGGCTGCCCGCCCGTGCCGGGGAGCCCGGTCCCGCCGGCCTGCGACGACGAGACGTCCACGTGGATCGCTCGCGCGTCCTCGGGCAGCACGAGGCGAAACGAGACCACCGCGGGGATCATCGTGTCGATGCCGATGGTGTCGGTCCCTTGGAGGAAGAGGACCTGCTTGCGCGCTCCATCGGACAGATCGATCACGCGGTCGTTGCAGTCATCCCAGCCGCGCGCCGCGAACTTCATGGTGGCGAGGTTGGCGGCGGCCGGACCGATCCGCAGCTCGATCTCGGCGGCGATCACCGCAGGCGTGTCGCCGATCGGGCTGTCGCCGGTGCCGAGCGCCTCGACCGCGGCGTAGACGGCGGCGTCGAACTCGGCACGCCGCCGCTCCGGCAGCGCGCCGCGAATCTCCCAGAGCGCGCCGCCCCACGGCTCACCGTCAGCGTGGACCTCGCCGATGAGATCGTCGGGACAGCGCTTGGCGTTGTCGAGCGTGCGCCCCGCGCCGAGCCCGTCGAGCGCGTAGTCGCCGACCACCGGATCGCCATGAATCACCGACGAGAAATAGTCGGAGTAGCCCTCCATCGTACCGCCCGGTGTGAGGTCGAGGCCGAGCGCGTCGGGGACGGCTGCGGCGTAGAACGGCGCGATCGTGCCCATCACGGCGTGCGTCATCTCGTGCGCCACCACGTCGCCGTCGTAGGCGAAATCGAGTGTGCTCCCCTGCCCAAAGAGGATCATGTCCTCGTCGGGGAAGCCGCCGAGTCCGCCGGCGGGGAAGAAGGCGGCGTTGTCGAACGGGACCAGCACCGAGGCCGGGTTCGCGGTAGCGCCGGTACAGAGCGCGACCAGCGGGTTGTTGAGATCGGGGATGCGGAGGTTGGCGACCGCGCGCATCGGGCGCTGCGAAAGCGCGGTGAGGCCGAGGCCCTCGAAGAACGAGTGCGCTCGGGTCGCGTGATAAAACATCTGCACCTCGGCGAAGTCGTCCTCGGGTGCGAGGTCGCTCGGCGGGCGCATGATCGCGAGGAAGTTGCGGTTCGCCGGATCCGCGGTCGCATGCGAGACCATGTCGCAGGCGTGCACGCTCAGGTTCATGCCGCCGTAGGTGATCGTCTGGCAAGCGCGGTTGTCGATGCAGTTCGAGCCGACGATGTCGGGGCCGACGAGCTGGTCGGAGGTGACGTCGACGTCGCTCTCGATCGACGCCACGACCGTCGCCACGTCGACCACCGGGTTGTGCGGGTAGACGTTCGCGGTGCGGACCGCGCCGTGGCGCACGAGGTTCTCGCGCGAGAGCACGCGGCCGTCCTGCGCGTCGACAAAAACGCGCAACGACTCCATGCGGGCGAGGCTCGCCGGAACACGGAGCAGCCACGCGAGGCGCGGCACAGCGGCCGGACCGGGGGCGAAGATCACCAGCCTGGCGTTACGCGGATCGAGCGCAGCGAGGCCGAGGTTCGCCGCAGGACCGCGCCGCACGGCGTCCCATGCGGCGGCGGCGGTGACGTGGGGTGCGGGATCAAAAGCGGCGGGGATCGTGACCGTCTTGGCGTGCGCCCAACGAACGCGGCCGACGCTGTCGACGCGCACGGCGACACCAGCGCCGATGACGTCGAGCCCGCCGGGCCCGGAGCTGCTGCGCTGGGCGAAGCGGACCAGCGCACCGCCGCCGGGCAGCGGGTGGACGCGGTCGAGCGTGAGGCCCTCGGGCTCGACGGTGCCGAGCGCGGCCGGCCGCGTCGCAAGGTACGCGCCCGCGATCTCGGCCACGGGACGCGACGACGGCGCGGAGAGCACGCCGCGAGCGAGGCGCGGCGCGGCGGTGGCAGGCCCACTCGCGCCGAGCAGCACGGCGACCGCAGCGAGTGAGAGGAGGAGAGCGCGAGACGAGCGTTGCATCGAAGGCCTCCGATGCCGACGGGAATGAGGAAGCCGCCGACGCCAGCAAGATACGCGGACGCCGCGCGAGGGAGCAACGGATTTGCGGCTTGTGTATCCTCGCGCGCATGAGCGAGAACGTCGGCGTGAAGCTCTTGGCCGTCAAAGGGATGAACGACGTGCTGCCGCCGGACTCGGCGAAGTGGGCGGCGATCGAGCGGTGCGCACGCGCGGTGTTCCACGCGCACGGCTATCGCGAGCTCCGCACGCCGATCGTCGAGTACACGCCGCTCTTTGTGCGGTCGATCGGCGAGGCGACCGACGTGGTGGAGAAGGAGATGTACACGTTCACCGATCGCGGCGACCGGATGATCACGCTGCGGCCCGAGGGGACGGCGAGCGCGGTGCGGGCGCTGCTCGAGCACGGCGAGCTGGCGCGGGATCCGGTGGTGCGCTGGTACTACGCGGGGCCGATGTTCCGGCACGAGCGGGCGCAGCGCGGGCGCTATCGGCAGTTCTACCAGCTCGGCGTGGAGGCGTTCGGCGTCGGGGAACCGACGATCGACGCGGAGCAGATCGCGATGTTGGTGGAGATCTTCACCAGCCTCGGCATCGGGGGGCTCGAGACGTTGGTGAATTCGGTCGGCGGGGCCGAGGACCGGCCGCGCTATCGCGCTGCGCTGGTGGCGCACCTCGAGCCGCGCAGAGACGCGCTCTGCCCCGACTGCCAACGACGGCTCGGGACGAACCCGCTCCGCGTGCTCGACTGCAAATCGCCGAGCTGCCAGACGCAGGTCGCCGACGCGCCGTCGATCCTCGACCACCTCGGCGACGCGGCACGCGCGCACCTCGATGGCGTGCGCGCCGGGCTCAACGCGCTCGGCGTCGCGCACCGCGTGGAGCCGCGCCTCGTGCGCGGTCTCGACTACTACACCGGCACCACGTTTGAAGTGCGCGTCACCGGCGGCGATCTCGGCGCGCAGAACACGCTCGGTGCCGGTGGGCGCTACGACGCGCTGGTGGCCGAGCTGGGCGGTCCCGCCACGCCGGCGATCGGGTTCGCGTTCGGCATGGAGCGGGTCGCGCTCACGATGCCGGCGCCCGCTACGGAGTTCGAACCGAAGCTCGATGTGTACCTCGCCGCCCACGGTGCCGCGGCACGGCTCGCCTGTCTGGGTGCCGCGCGTGAGCTCCGCGCAGCCGGACTCGTCGCCGAGATGGAGCACCGCGCGGTCTCGCTGAAGGCGCAGTTCAAACGCGCCGACCGACTCGGCGCGCGCGCGGTCGTGGTGATCGGCGACACCGAACTCGCCGAGGGCGTCATCGTGCTGCGGGACATGCAAGCGGGCACGCAGGAGCGGGTGCCACGCGCCGAGCTCGTGGCCGCGACGCAGCAACTGCGCGAGCGCGTGTAGCCCGTTACGCCGGGCGACGAACGCTGCTGCCGAATCGGACACGCGCGAGCAGCAGCAGGACCACGAGCAGACTCCCGCCGCCCGCCCCTGCTCCGCCCACGCTGCAGCCGCCTGCGCCGCATCCGCCCGCCGTCTTCCCCGGTCTGAGCGCCGGCCCGACTGTACGCTCCGTACGCGCCGAAGGCGCCGCTGCCGTCGCTCTCGCATCACGCGCCGCGACCCGCGCTCGCTCGCGCCGCCGTTCGTCGCCCCACGTGGTGGTCTCGATGATCGAGCCGTCGACACGAATCGCCGTGACCTCGACAGCTCCGCCCGCCACCTGCACGCGCAGGTAGTGGTGGCTGCGATCGAGCAGCACCGAGGCCGCCACGTCCACGGCCGACGCGAGCGGATTGCGCCGATAGAGCGGTGCGCCGCCGCCGCCCGACACAAAGTAACGCACGCCGTTCTGCTCGAGGTGCTCGTAGAGGTGGTCGTGCCCCGAGAAGACTGCGTCGACGCCATACCGCTCAAAGATCGGGCCCCACGCCTCGCGCAGCCCGGCGTGGCCACCGTGCGTCGCGGTCGAGTAAAAAGGGTGGTGCAGCGCGACGAAGACATGTTCGATCTGCTGGTCGAACGCCGCGGCCTGGAGCTCGTCCTCGAGCCACGCGGTCTGGTCGCCCGCCGGGATCGCGCCGCCGTTCGAGTCGACCACCAGCACGCGCACGCCGGCCCAAGTGAACGCGTAGATCCGCTCGGGCATTGGCGAGCCGCCCGGCAGCGCGAACCACTGCCGGTACGCGTCGGCGCTGAGGGTCATCGCGTCGAGGTCGTGGTTGCCGACCGCGGGGAAGAGCGGACGCTCGGCGAGTAGCGCTCGCTCGATGTCGAAGAACTTCTGCCAGTCGTCCGGCACGCCGCCGTCGAACACCATGTCGCCGGTGCCGAGCACGAACGCGGGCGCCTCGTCGCGAATCCGCGCGACGAGCGCGCGATGTGGCTCGTGGCCGGTGCGCGAGTCGCCGAAGACCACGAAGGTGAACGGCTGGGGCCCGAGCGGCGCCGTGATCAGCTCGCCGGTCGCGGTCTCGCCGCCGCACTCGACGCGCCACGTGTGCCGCGTGCCGGGCGCGAGTCCATCGATGCGCACCTCGTGAAGCCGCGTGGCTGGGCCTGCCAGCTCGCGCGCCGGCGCACCGGCCACGCCGGCCACTGCGACCACGACGCGCGCGGGCAGCGACTCCGACGACTCCCAGAGAAGCACCCCCGACGTCGCGTCGACCGACTGGAGCATCGGCCCCTTGCGGAACGGCTGCGCGCTTGCGAGCCCGCCGCTGCCTGCGACGAGGACGACGACCAGCACCGCGCCGAGCGGCGTGGCGAGCTTCATGCGCAGCGCTCCGACACGCTCAACCCGCACGCCGACGCCGCAGCAGCGCCGCGAGCGCCTCACGCGCGCAGCCGCGACAGTAACCGTGCCGCTCGGCGAGGCGCGTCATCGACTCCTCCGCGCACGCCCGCGCCTCCGCATCGAGGCTCGCGCCACCATCGGTGAGCACCACCAGCAAATCATCGAGCACGCGCTCTACCTGCACCTTGCGCTGCGCAAACGCGGCCTCGCGCAGCAGCTCGAACTGGCGCGGAAAGATCTCGCCATACGCCGGCTTCTGTCCCGGGTGATCGAGCGACCACGCACCGATGCGCGTGATCGTCTCCTGGCGAAACTCGTCGCGCCGCGTCGTCACGCCGAGCGACTTCTCCACCTCAGCAAGCAGCTCCGCGTCGGGCGGATCGAGTCGGCCGGTCACCGGGTTCCGCACCTTCTCCTTCCGCAGCGAGTGCGTCACGTTGATGACGTAGCGCTCGAAGAGTCTCCCAAACTCCCCCTCGTCGACGAGGCCGAGCGCCGCGAGCAGCTCGTCGTTGACGCGGTCGAGCCAGCGGTCCTGGACCACCGCGATGAACCGACGGTTGTCGTGGAAGCCGCCGGGGAGCGGATCCTGCTTGAGGAACTCGTGCACCGACACCTGCTTCACGAACTCCTCGAGCTCGCCGAGCACGGCCGCCGGCGAGAGGCAGGCGTGATGCACGCTCGCGGCCGCGTTGAGCAGCACCGTCTGCATCTCACGCGGCGACGCGCCCGAGCGCCCCTCGTAGTTCGGATAACTCGCCGACTCGGTGAAGAGCAGCTCGGCGTGCGCGCGCAGCTCACGCGCCTGCTCGGGCGAGAACGCAGCCGGCACGGTGCCGTGGGCGTAGAGGTCCGCCTTGTCGAGCGGCCCGAGACGCCCGACCAGCTCGGCGAGCACCCGCGGGAACCGATCCGACACCGGCTTGCGCACGCGCGTGAGCACCGCCCAGAGCGCCGCAACCATCGTCGCGTGGGGCGCCACGTGCTTGCCGCCGCGCTCGGGCGGGAGCTTCTCGTCGTAGATCGTGCGCTCCACCTCGTGGTCGAGCAGGTACGGCACGCGGATCAGCTCCATCCGCCCCTTGAACGACTGAAACTCCGGCACCTCCTTGAACACCGCGAGGTGGGACTCGTTCGACGAGCCGATGAAGACGACGTCGAGAAAGAGGATCGCGTCCTCGACCGGAACCCGCGCATGCTCGACCGTTCCGAGCAGGTATTTCCAAGCCTCGATCGGGCGCTTGAGCAGGTCGGCGTACTCGAGCAGCCCGCGGTTCGCGTCGACGAGCTCGCCGCCGTACTCGTGGAGCGACATCGACTGCAGCGCCGGCGGCAGCGCCGAGACCGACCGGTCCACCGTGATCTGCCGCGCACGCGCGTCAACGTGGAGCTGTGGCTCGACGGTCGCGCAGGCCACGCGGTAGCGGCGCTCCACGAAGAAGCGCTCCACCTGCACGTGGCGCAGCACCTTGAGGTAGTCGCCACGGTAGCGGTGCAGCAGCGCGTCGCAGATGCGCCGGTTGCGCGGGCCGAGTTCGCCGTCGAGGACGTAGCGCGCCGGCGTGAAGTCGCCTGGCGCGCGCCCCGCGAGCAGCTCGGCGATGAGCTCACGTCGACGCGGCCCGGGCAGCAGCAGCAGCGGGTGATCGCGCAGCTCGTCCTCGAGCAGCGCGTCGACCTGCTCGTCGCCAAGGGTGGCGTAGCTGTCGCCCGGCCCGTGCCCTTCGCCCGCGCCGCCAAACCCGATCCCGGCGGCGGTCACGCGCTCCGACGGGAAGACCCAGTTGAAGCGGTAGCACGCGCCCTCATCGAGCGTCGAGTAGTGCTCGAGCGCGCGCGCGAGGCAGGCGATCAGCGTCGACTTGGCCGAGCCGTTCGGGCCATGCAGCAGCAGCAACTTGTTCACGCGCCCCTCGCGCGCGAAGCCCTCGAGCGCGCGGCGCACCTGCGCCTGCACCGCTTCCTGCCCGACCAGCCGCTCCTGTCCGCCAGCCCACGGCACGTCGAACAGCCGCCAGCGCTCCACGTTGCCGCACGGGTGCGCGACTTCGGTCTTGCCGAAGTGGTCGAACACGTCGAGGAGGATCTGCGCGGCGGAGCGGAGCTGCGGCGCAGGGTTCGCGCAGAAGAGCGCGAAGTATTCGTCGAACGACATCACCCGACGATTGCGTGCGTAGGCGTGCTTTATCTCCGCCCCGAGGCGCGACAACCGCTCACGCGGATCGAAGTCGCCGCTCGCCGTCGCCATCGTTGATAAGACCCTACGCCTTCAGCCGAAGCGCCACCACCCCGGTGCTATGCTCTCCGCCGTTGCGCCGCACGCGACAGCTCGGGCGATACCACCTCCTCGACCGTCTCGCGTACGGCGGGATGGCGGAGATTTATCGCGCCAAGACGTTTGATCCCGATGGTGGCGTGCACCTCGTCGCGGTCAAGCGGGTGCTCGCGCATCTCGTCGAGGACGACGAGTTCATCCAGATGCTGATCGACGAGGCGAAGATTGCTTCGCTCCTGCGGCACCCAAACATCGCCTTCGTGTACGAGTTCGCGCGCTCGCAGGGCGAGTACTTCATCGCGATGGAGTACGTCGACGGCAAGGACACGCGCACGATCCTCGAGCGCTGTCGGGCTACCAGCCAGCCGCTGCCGTTGGAGCACGCGGTCTGGATCGCCGCGGAGATGGGCAAGGCGCTGCATGCAGCGCACTGCGTGCTCGATCCGCAGGGGCATGCGCTGCGGCTGGTGCACCGCGACGTCTCGCCATCGAACGTCCTCGTCTCCTACGGCGGCGAGGTGAAGCTCTGCGACTTCGGCATCGCCAAGGCGACGCTGTCGCGGGTGCAGACCAAGACCGGCGTGATCAAGGGGAAGGTGAAGTACATGAGCCCCGAGCAGGCCACGGGGCGCAAGCTCGACCATCGCTCGGACATTTTCTCGCTCGGCTCGGTGCTCTACGAGCTGCTCACGCGCGTGCCGCCGTTCACCGCGTCGACGGAGATGGACCTGCTCGTGAAGGTCCGCGACGCGCGCTACACCAAGGTGCGCGAGCTCGAGCCGGACGTGCCGCCGGCGCTCGAGGCGATCGTCGATCGCGCGCTGGCCCGATCGCGGCAGGCGCGCTACCAGTCGGCCGATGAGATGAGCATGGACCTCGCCGCGTTTCTCGCCGACCACGCGCCGGGCTACACGAGCACCCGCCTGTCGCGCTACATCCGCCGGGCATTCGCGAGTGAGATCGAGAAGGAGTTGCGGGTCATGGAGGAGTACGTCGTCGCGGAGCCGGACATCACCGCGCTCGGCGAGAACCTGATCGCCGACGTGCAGGGGCCGGATGCGCCCTACTCCAAGTTCACGCCGATCGCGCAGTCGGCGCTGACCGGGAGCACCTCATCGGTGGCGCCCGCACCCGAACCGCTCGGGGACCTGCCGACGCAGATCATCGACCGAGGAGCCGCGCCGTACGACCCAACCCTTCACAGCGCCGAGACGTGCATCATCGACCTGTCGGTCGGCACGCGCGAACGCAGCGAGACCGGACCGCCGCCGATTCCAGACGACGTGCTGCTGCTCGCCGACGAGCCGACGCGGATCATTCGTCCGGCTCGGTCCTGAGCTCGAGTCGCGCCGCCGCGCCCCCTGAGCGGAGCGGCACCGTGATTGCGCCAGTTCCACCCTGCGCGTGGCGTGCGCGCACAATGACCTCGCCGGGCGGCACGCCGTCGAGGCGGAAGCGTCCGTCGACGTCGCTCGTGGTCGCGACGCCGCCACACTCGACGCGCGCACCTGCGAGCCGCTCGCCGTGCGCGTCGATCACCACGCCCTCGAGCACGCCACCGAGCACCAACTCCACGATGACGTCGCGCACCGTGACAGCGGCCGCCTCGCGCCCCGCCGGCACCTCGCGCTCGAGCAGGCCAGGCGCGTAGCCCGACGCCGTGAAGGTAAACCGCCACGCCCCCGGCTCGAGCCCGACGAGCGAGAACGCGCCGTCATCGACCGAGCGCGCCACCGCGCCGCCGCCGCCCACGCGCTCGCCGCCGATCCGTACACCCGAGAGGCGCGAGTAGGTCTGCCGATCACGCACCGTCCCAGTGACGCCACCGCCCCACGCGAGCAGGAGCCGCAGCTCGTCGCCGCGTCGGTCCGACCCGAGCTCGACGACGATCGCAGGCGACGGTGCGTAGGCTGCGTGACGCGCGAAGACCCGCCACGTGCCTGCGCCGACACCAGCGATGCGGAACCGTCCATCCTCGGCGGAGCGTGTGCTCGACGACTTCGCCCCCGCGCGCTCGGCGACCACCGCGGCGCCGCCCACCGGCGCGCCCGACGGATCGAGCACCACGCCTGCGAGTGCCGCGCTCGCCGCCGCGAGCGTGATCGGCCGAGTAAGCTCGCGCCCCTCGTCGTCCTCGCCGACCGCCACCGCGAGCGTCCGCTCTTCGTAGCCAGGCGCGCTGGCGACGAGCGCGACGTCGCCGTCGACCTGCGTGAGCGCGTACCGCCCTGACGCGCAGTCCACCGTCGCCACGATCTCCTTCCCTGCGCGAGCGACGAGCCTACAGCCGGCCACCGACTCACCCGACTCGCCGTCGACGACCGTCCCAACGACGCGCGCCCCTCGGCGCAACGTGACCTCAGCGTGGCCCCCCACCCCACCGCCCACGCCCACGGCGACCGGCGCCCCACGCCCCGGCGCGAAGTCCGCGTGTGTGGCCTGCGCGATCCATCGGCCCGCCGGAATCGCGTCGATGCGGAACCGCCCGTCGGCCCCGGTCGTGAACGGATCCGCGCCGACCGGGCCGCCGCCCGCAGTCGCAACATCGCGCACCGCCGCGGCGAACGCGCCCACCGGTGGTGGATACGGAATCGGCCCGGGCAGCACGCCGAGCTCACCGACGGGAATCAGCCGTGCCCCACGGGCCGCGACCTTCCCCTCCGCGCGCGCCCGCCGCCGCCCACGCCCGAGCGAGTCGATCCGCCGCGACGTCGCCGCGCCCCCCGCCTCAACGAGTTCGATCCGCGCGCCCGCCACCGGTGCGCCGCGCAGGTCGACCACCTGCCCAGCGAGCGTCGCCCCGCGCTCCAGCACCACGTCGAGCGCGAGCCGCGTGTCGGCAGCAGCGAGCAGCGGCTCGAGCATCGGCGCGAGAAATCCGTCGGCCACGACCTCCACGCCGAAGCTCCCCGGCACCAGCCCATCGAGCGCGTAGCGGCCATCGTCGTCGGTGCGCGCGCGCCGCGGTGCGCTCGCGTCGTCCTCCGCGCCGACCAACACCCACGCGCCCGCGACCGCGCCGCCCGCGCTGTCACGCACCTGCCCGACGAGCGTGGCCGCGGGCCCTAGCTCGATCACCAACTCGGGCCACGGTCCGGCGCCGAACCGCGCCACGCCAAGAACTCGCGCCGCACGCCGCCCGCGCCGCGCGAACACCTCATACGTCCCTTCCGGCAGCTCACCGGCGGAAAATCTTCCGTCCGCGCCCGCGACGACCTCGGCTAGCGTGCCGTGCGCCGCGCTCTCGAGCTCGACCACTGTGCCCGCAGCGGGCGCGGCACCGTCGACCACTCGCCCCGCAACCGTAACCCGCCGCGTGACCACGACCATGAGCGCGCTCGCCGGCGCGGCGACGTTGCGCAGCTCCGACGAGGCCACGCCCGCGCCCTCCACACGCACAAGGTAGCTCCCGCGCGGCAACCCGCTGGCGACAAACTCGCCGGTCGGCCCAGTCGTGACGACCGCGAGCACGTCGCCATCGCCCGGCTCGGCGAGCAGAGTCACGCTCGCGCCGGCGACCGCGTGCCCGTCGTGATCGACCATCCGCCCCGCGACCGCCTCGCCAACAACCGGCACCGACCGCGCAGCCGCAGGGGCCACAGTCGCAGGTGCCACAGTCGCAGGTGCCAAACGCGCAGTCGGCGGGCGTGCAGGCGCGACAGCCGCAGGCCGATCCCGCGTGAGCCAGAGCGCGGTCGCGAGCGCCGCAGCCACCAACCCGATCGCGACGAACTGACGACGCGTGCGACCGGACCTCATCGGTTCAGCGAGTCCACGCAAAACCGCCCACGCGAATCATCTTGCCCGACGCGCCGCCCGCGTGATAGCCAAGGCCCCTTCGAAGGAGCCCCGACTCATGGCTTACCAGTGCGATTTTTGCGGCAAGAAGCGCCTCGTGGCGAACAACGTGTCGCACTCGAACATCAAGACCAAGCGGACGCAGGAGCCAAACCTCCAGCGCGTTCACGCCGTGGTCGACGGTAAGCGCTGTCACGTTCGTACCTGCACGCGCTGCCTCCGCTCCGGCAAGGTCATCAAGGCCGCGTAGTCTCATCGACGTTGTGGTGCGCGCGGCCTAGCCGACCAGCGCCACCGCGTCGATCTCCACCCGTGCCCCGCGCGGCAGTCCGGCGACCGCGACCGTCGCCCGCGCTGGTGGCTCCACGACGAAGCGGCGTCCGTACACCTCGTTCACCGCGGCAAAGTCGGCCATGTCGGTGAGGTAGATCGTCGTGCGCACCACGCGCGCAAACGACGACCCTGCCGCCGCGAGCACCGCCTCGAGGTTCGCCATCACGCGCTCTGCCTCGGCGCGCACATCGCCGGCGCCGACCAGCTCTCCGCTCACCGGATCGAGCGCGATCTGTCCCGAGCAGAACAGCAGGCCGCCGGCCACGACCGCCTGCGAATAGGGGCCGATGGCGCGGGGCGCGGCGTCGGTGGCGATGATCTGCTTTGGGCTGCTCATGCGGCTCCTCCGTGATGCTTGCGCTCGCTCCCGCAACGGTGCTAGGTAGGGCCGCACCCGGGCGCATAACTCAGCGGTAGAGTGCCATCTTCACACGGTGGAGGTCGCAAGTTCGATCCTTGCTGCGCCCACCCGGTAACGAGACAGCAGTGAGGGGTCGGTCAGTGGGCCGGTCCCTCGCTGTCTTGATCGGTGCCTGTGACGACGGCGTGCGCCAACAAACGTGGCGACAGGCCGGACTTGCCGCACTTGCGGCGCGCGTGACCGGCAAGGCACGATGCACCATGGCCCCTGCTCTCCGTGGTTGCACCCTGCTGCTCGTGCTCGCGTACGCCCTCGGCGCCGCATGCTCCTCCGGCCTCCAGCCCTGCGGCAACGGTCTCCTCGACGACGGCGAGCGCTGCGATCCGGCGAGCAGCACGGCGCGCTGTCCGGCGTACAGCACCTGCGGGCACTGCCCCGAGGGGACCGAGGCGTGCGGCGACGACTGCGCGGTGGTTGCCGCCGACCCGCGTCACTGCGGCGCGTGCGGCAACGTCTGTGCGAACGGCGAGGTCTGCGCGGCCGGGAGCTGCGACCTCTCCTGTCAGACCGGGCTCTTTGACTGCGGCGGCACCTGTCGCGACCTCGCCACCGACGAGCGCCACTGCGGCACCTGCTTCGCCACCTGCGTCGGGGACCAGCAATGCGCAGCCAGCGTCTGCCGCGCATCGTGTGCGTCGCCAACGCTCGAGTGTGCCGGCGCGTGCGTCGACCCGTCGCTCGACGCCGCGCACTGCGGCGCGTGTGGCATCGCGTGTACCGCGCCCGCCCACGCCGCGCCGGTCTGCGTGCAGGGCATCTGCGACTCGGTCTGCCTCAGCGGATTCGCCGACTGCAACCTCGTCGCGGCCGACGGCTGCGAGGTCGACCTCACCTCGTCGAGCGCGTGCGGTGCGTGCGGCATGGCGTGCGCTCCGTTGCCACACGCACCGTCGTCGAGCTGCGCCGCCGGCGTCTGCCTACCCGCCTGTGCGGCCGGATGGGACAACTGCAACAGCGTGCCCGTCGACGGCTGCGAGGCCGACCTTACCGCCGAGAGTTCGTGCGGCGCGTGCGGCCTCGTCTGCGGCGGCGCGACGCCGAACTGTGTCGGCGGCGTCTGCGTCTCCTCCGATCTCGCCGGCGTCCACTCGACCTACCCATTCGAGGGACGCACCGTCTATCTCTGGCGCACCCCGACCTGCGCCGACCTCACCGGGTACACCGGCTTTTGCGCCGCGCGCGGTCTCACCTGGTGGCGCCCCCGCAGCGCCGCCGACGCGCAGCAGCTCGTGGACCACGCCTTCTCGCTCGACAGTTGGCACACCTGGGTCCAGGTCCATGGTCTCGCAACCGGCGCCGGCACCATCGGCGGCTTCCCGGTCACCACCGACGACCCGAGCTGCGTCGGCTACTCGAGCGGCGCCGACTGGGGCGCGTTCCGCAAGTGGGCCTGCTCCTTCTGTCTGCCGTCGTCGCACTCAAACCAGAGCTGCTGTTGGGACCCCGACCACGCCTACGACTGGTTCGTCTGCGAATGATCACCCGTTCGCCACTGCCACGGAAACGTCGATGACCCCATGAAACGCTCGCTCACTCGCAGCTCCCTCGTCGCCGCATTCGTCGCGCTCGCTACTGCGTGCGGGGGCGAGGCGCCGCCGCCGATCGGCAACGCCTGCGACACCGACGACGAGTGCCCCGCCGGCCTAGTCTGCTCGGGCGGCAGCTGCGCCGCGCCGCGCGACGCCGGCGCTCCACTTGGCGCGCCCGAGATCGAGATCTTCCCGACGACGCTCGACTTCGGCAGCCCGCAGCTCGGCGTGGCGGCGGTGCAGCAGCTCACGGTGCGCAATCTCGGTGACGCGACGCTGACGCTCACCCGCATCGAGGTCGTCGAGGCGGACAGCCTCGACGAGTTCTCCGCCGCGCCGACCGGGCTCGTCTCGATCGCGATCGCACCGGGCGAGTCGCTGGTGATCTCGGCGACGCTGGTGCAGCAGGACGCCGAGCTCGATCGCGGCGAGCTACGCCTCTCCTCCGACGACGCCGACGAGCCGATCCTGCCGGTCACGCTGCTCGCGGAGCTCAAGGGGACGCCGGTCGTGGTCGCCGAGCCCGACGTGGTCGCCTTCGGCGTGGTCACCTGGGGCGAGCTGCCGTCGCGCGATGTCGACGTTCGCAACGCCGGCACCGGTAACGCCCCGCTGGTCGTGAGCACCGTCGAGGTGACCGACGAGACCGGCGCGGGCGGCGCCTATTCGGTCGAGCCGCTGCTGGTCGATCCAGCGACCGGTGCCGAAACGCCAACCTCGCTGCCGGTACTGCTCTCGCCGGGGCAAAGCACGCTGCGCGCCCGCGTCACGCTCGCCTCGGGGGGGCTCCCCGCGGGACCGCTGCCGGCCGAGTCGCTGCGCATCATTTCGGACGACGCTGACCCGCGCGACGCCGAGCTGCTGCTGCCGATCGTCGGCTCGATCATCGGCTGCGCCGCGCCGGCCACCGAGACCTGCAACGGCCTCGACGACGACTGTGATGGCACGCCCGACGACGGCGATCCCGGCGCCGGCGCGCCCTGCACCGCCGCGCTCCCCGGCGTCTGCGCGAGCGGCACGCTTCACTGCGAAGCCGGCGCACTCGCCTGCAGCAGCGCGGTCACCCCCTCGCCCGAGACCTGCGACAACGAGGACGACGACTGCGACGGCGTCATCGACGAGGACCTGCTGCGCGTCTGCACTACCGCATGCGGCTCGGGCATCGAGGTCTGCGTCACCGGCGGCTGGTACGGCTGCAACGCGCCCACCGGCGGCCCCGAGCGCTGCGACGGCGTCGACAACGACTGCAACCCCGCCACCGCCGACGGGGCGGACGAGTTTTTCCTCGGCGCGCCGTGTGACGGCGCCGACGGCGACCTCTGCGTCGAAGGGGTCACCGCCTGTGGCGCGGGCTTCCTCGGCTGCTCTGACAGCACCGCCACGACGACCGATCTCTGCAACGGCCTCGACGACGACTGCAACCCGTCGACCACCGACGGCAGCGCGGAGCCGGTGCTCGGTGCGTCGTGCGATGGCGCCGACACCGATCTATGCGCCGAGGGCACTCGCGCCTGCACGGCCGGCGTGCTCGCGTGCAACGACGCGCCCGGCCCCGCGCTCGACCTCTGCAACGGCGATGACGACGACTGCAACGCCGTGACCCCCGACGGCAGCGGCGACCCGCTGGTCGGCGCGCCCTGCGACGGCGCCGATGGCGACCTCTGCATCGAGGGCGTCTTCGCCTGCGCGGGCGGTACGCTTGCCTGCACCGACGCCAGCGCGACCACCACCGACCTGTGCAACGGCGACGACGACGACTGCAACAGCGGCACCTCCGACGGCAGCGGCGAGTCGGTGCTCGGCGCGCCGTGCGACGGCGCCGACGCTGATCTCTGTGCCGACGGCGCGACGATCTGCGTGGCTGGCACGCTCGGCTGCGCCGACAGCCTCGCGAGCGCACTCGACCTCTGCAACGGCGTCGACGACGACTGCGATCCCGCTACGCTCGACGGCAGCGCCGACCCGCGCACCGGCGGCCCCTGCGACGGCGTCGACGGCGACGTCTGCGCCGAGGGCCTCTACGACTGCACCGCCGGTGTCATGACCTGCAGCGACGCGACCGCCACCACCGCCGAGACCTGCGACGGCCGCGACGAGGACTGCGACAGCGTGATCGACGACGGCGGCGGTGCCCTCTGCGCCCTGCCGCCCGACGTCGCGGCCACCGCGTGCGGCGGCCTGGCCG